>JBLMXB010000061.1:0-27250 GCA_050257555.1 Hyphomicrobiales bacterium
TGGCCGTCCGTCAAGGCGCGCCTCGAGACGATGATCGACCGGTAGGGGTAGGGCGGCGAGCGCCGCGCGGGCGCCCGATCGCGAATCGGGCCTTGCACCGCCGGGAAACACTGCTATCGTACAATCTACAGGGTGGCGGTCGATTTCGAGCGCCGCCCGCTTCACGCCGATTCCCCCGCTCCGAACGTCCCCCCGCTCCCGACTGAATTCCTCCGCGCCGCCGGCACCCGAAGCCTCTCCGTACGTCCGGGTCCCCACTCGGCCCCCTCCAGCCCGCGCTCCGCGGCCGCCGGATCCATTGGGGGGCGACGACCCATGGACTCGATTGGTTCCGTTCCGTTCGACCTTCACGACCGACCGAAGCCGACCCCGTCTCGTCATGCCGCACCGATCCGCGATCTGATCGGATTCGCAGTCCTGGCCCTGGCGGTATCGGCGTACAGCCCGCCACCGCCGAACCCTCCGGATCCGGACGGACGCGGCGAGCCTCACGCGCTGCTCCGCCTCGACGGCAAGTACGTGCACAACGTCGGGCGCCTGCAGCTCCAGATCACGAACATCGGCGAGACCGGAAACGCCGACAATCCGCGGCGGACCAGCGTGCCGTGCGCGGAGTGGCCGCCGGGGTCGGGGCTCGACTATCTCTGGGCCGCCGGCCTCTGGGTCGGCGCGATCGACGCGAGCGGGATCCCCCACGTGACCACGGCCACGTACCCGGAGCGCGAGTTCTCGCCCCTCCCGTCGATCCCGAACGCGTGCGTGTCGCTGCCGCCGGATCAGGTCGCCGACGTGCGCGAGTCGTACGAGGGAATCTCCGGAGGGAACCGGATCATCTCCTCGAGCGTCGATCCGGACGACGACGGCGACGGCCTCGTCGACGAGGACTTCCCGAACGGGGTCGACGACGACGGGGACGGACTCTGCGACGAGGACTACGGCGCCATCGGCCAGCAGATGTTCTCCTGCGAGTACTACGACAACGTGCCCCAGATCCGGGAGCAGCTGCCCCAGCACGTGCCCCTTGGCCTTCGCGTCCGCCAGACGTCGTACGCGTGGGCCACGCCCGGGCAGAACGACTTCGTCGGCATGGACTACCGGATCACGAACGTCTCCGGGCACACCCTGCGGAACGTGATGGTCGCGATCTTCGCGGACATGGACATCGGCTCGCGCGCCATCGACCAGTACTTCGACGACGACCAGGTGGGCCTGATCAACCGGGACATCCAGTACGTCGGGGCGGCCGGGCAGATCGTGCGCCGACGCCTCCAGATGGGCTACATGTTCGACAACCCGGACAACCCCGACCGGCCGCAGGACCACGCGCGCGGGGACGCGCCGGGCTACTTCGGCTGCATGTTCCTGAACCACACGACCGATCCGACCGGCCTGACCGCGCCGACGCGCGTCGGCATCACCGCGTTCAAGTATTTCTCGGGCAACACGCCGTTCCCGGCGGGAGGCGATCCGACCGTCGACGCCGAGCGGTACCAGCTGATGACCGATCCGCAGCTGAACCCGGATCTGATCGGCGAGGTGCAGTCGAGCCGGCCGCTCGACTACCGGTTCGTCATGGCGACCGGGCCCTTCCGGACGCTCGCCCCCGACTCCACGCTCGTGATCTCCGTCGCGTGGGTCATGGGCCTCGGCCTCGGCCAGGGGGACCGGATCGGCGCGGGGGGGACCCTGATCGAGAACGCGATCGCGGCCCAGCAGGTCTTCGACGGGCTCTACACCGACTTCGACGGCGACCTCTACACCGGTCAGTGCGGCAAGGAGACGTGTCTCCGGACGCTGGCGGGGTCGAGCTTCCTCTACTCGATCCCCGAGGACTCGGCCTGCCGCGCGCGGTTCTGGACCTCGCTTCCGCCCGAGGACGCGGGCTCGCCCCGATTCGAAGGATGGATCCCGTGGGATCCGTACGCGCCATGCGACGCCCAGCAGCAGGGGAAGTTCCTCTGCCTGGACCCGCCGGCGAGCCCCGGCGAGCCGCCGGGCACCCACTGCGCCAGTCAGGACACGCTCGATCTCCGGATCGGGTCGTCGTGCACGTACGTCGACTTCGACTGCGACGTCAACACCGGACAGGATGGACGGGAGCGCCTGGTCCACTGGGTCGCGGTCACCCCGCTTCCGGCGCCCGTCTTCGCCGGAGGGGGAGAGGGGTCGGAGCCCGAGGCGTTCGTCGAGCGCTATCGGAGCCACAGCGACTCGACGGGCATCTCGGCCTGGTTCTTCCCGGGCGACCGCCGCGTGACGCTCAAGTGGAACAACTACGGAGAGCTCGTTCGCGACTCGCAGCGGGGCAACCTGAAAGAGTTCGTCGGGTATCGGATCTACCGGGCGTCCGGCTGGAAGCGCCCGTTCGGCTCGAACGCGCCGTCACGCGACCTCTGGTCGCTCCTCGGCGAGTGGCGGCTCGATCCGCGCGGCTCTCCGGCGCGCTCCCTCTACGAGCTGATCGATCCGGCGGCGCCGATCGTGACGACGCGGAACGTCCGCGTATCCTGGGATCCGATCGCCCGCGCCGTCTCGCGCACCGACGCCCACGTGGAGCTGGACACGCTGTACGCCGTCGGCCGGTACACGTTCGTGGACTCGAACGTGCTGAACGGATTCCCGTACTTCTACGCCATCGTTCCGGTCTCGATCGTCCCGCTCGGAGGTGCCGCCGGCGATCTCGTGATCTCGTCGCCACCGACCGCGGAGAACGCCCAGGTCGTCACCCCCCGGGCTTCCTCGATGCGGGACCAGCGGCACGTCATCGTCGTCCCGAATCCCTATCGGGCGCGGGCGGAGTGGGATCTCGTCCCGCGCCCGGAAGATCCGTCCGGCACGAAGGTGCTGTTCGAGAACCTCCCGCGCACGAAGGGCACGATTCGGATCTTCACGCTGGCCGGCGATCTCGTCCGCACGATTCGGTTCGACGGCACGCCGCCGCCGGATCTCCAGTACGGGAAGGACCCGGTCCTCGAGGGTTCCGGCTCGATGCCGTGGGATCTCATCTCCCGGAATGGACAGCGCATCGTGAGCGGGATCTACCTGTATTCCGTCGAGAGCGAGCTGGGACGGGACGTCGGGCGATTCGTCGTCATCCGGTGATCGCCGGGGAGGGGGAGCCGGCCGTGCCGGCTCCCCTCGCCGATCAGAATCCCTGCGTCACCTTCACGATGCCGTTCCGCCCCGGCCGGAGGACCCGCTGCGGGTCGAGGTGGCAGCGATAGGCCGTGTCGAACACGTTCTCGACGCCCATCGTCACGCTCAACCGCCCGAACGAGCGTCCTGCACGGAGATCGAAGACGGAGAAGCCGGGCGTCGCGACCTCTCCGGCGGACCGGGCGAACCGGGTCTGCCGCGCCGCCGCCGTCCACGTCGGCTCGATCCAGGGCCACGAGGCGCCCGGGGTGACGCGCACCGAAAGCGACGACTCGAACGGAGGGATCGCGGGAAGCGGCGCGCCGGTCGCGCGGTTCTCTCCGCGCGTGGCGCCGACCGTGGCGTTCACGTCGATCCGGGAGGAGGCGGCGGCCCAGAGCGAGGCCGTCACGCCGTCGATCCGGGCGTCGGCGACGTTTCGGTACTGCCGCACCGGCGCGCCGGAGATCGAGTCGCCGGTGACGACCGTCGCGATGTAGTCGTGCAGCTGGTTCCGGAAGACCGTGACCGACGCGCGGGATCGCGCCGACGCGCGACCGATGGAGATCTCGACGCTCCGGCTCGTCTCGGTCGAGAGATTCGGCTCGCCCTGGTAGATGAACCCGTCCGGCCGGAGCAGGAGGCCGTACAGCTCGGTCGGATCGGGCACGCGATACCCGACGCCCGCCGCGGCCCGGACGTACCACGCGCCATCCAACGTGGCCTTGAGCCCGGCGTTCCCGCTGGGCACCCATTCCGTCCTCGACTCGAATCCGTCCGCGCGCCGGATCACGTCGTCGATACGCGCGCCCGCGCTCAGGTCGAGCCACGGCGCGAGGCCGGCGAGCCCCTGCGCGAACGCGCCGAGGTCGGCGACCCGGACGCCCGGCCACGTGCGGAGCGTGAGCAGGCTCGTGCCGCCCATCATCGTCCGCTCGATCCAGCGCGTCCCGTCGGCGTTCCACTGCGTTCCCTCGAGACCCGCGTCGATCGACGCGCCGCGCCCCGGCACGAGCCGGACCTGCCCGCGCGCGCCCCAGGTGTCGGTGTTCGATCGCGCGTCGGTCTCCATGCGCATCGGCATCCCGCCCGGCATCGCCGGCGGCCGCGTCATGCCCATCGTCATGTGGTGATCGACCGACTGGAGATAGAGCTTGGCGTTCACGCCGTCGAGCAGCCCGCGGCTCGCCTGCCAGCCGTAGTCGAGCGCGGCGAGGAGCCGGTCTTCCCGCGGGATCGCCGCGTCGCCCGACCCGGGGTAGCCGATGTCGCGGCCGGCATAGCGCTGGACGCGGGCCTCGACGCGGTGCGGGAGGCCGAGCCCGTAGACCGCGGACGCGTCGACGGTGGCGTCGCGGAACGACGACCGGGGCACCGTGCCGCGCGGCGTCCGCTCGTCGCCGTAGCTCGCCCCGTCGATCGAGGCGTGGAATGCCGCGCGCTCGCGCGAGCCCCAGAACGAGGCGCCGGCCCGTCCGCCCGGCACGGCGGTCGACGCGGCCGTCCGGATCTCGCCCGAAAACGGCACGCCGGCCCGCGGACCGCGCGTCACGACGTTGATCACGCCCCCGACGTTGCCGGAGCCGTAGAGCGTGGAGCCGGGACCGGAGAGCACCTCGACGCGCTCCACGTCGTCGGGGTTGATCGTGGCGAGTCCGGCGTCCATGCCGACGTTGCAGGCGCGGTTCAGGCGGTTGCCGTCGAGGAGCACGACGACCCGCTCGCCGCCGAGTCCGCGCACGAACGCCTTCGTGCCCCAGGCACCGGGGCGCGAGGTCGTGACCGCCTCGGTCCCTTCCATCGCTTCGGCGAGCGACGGGGATGCGCTCGACGCGATCGCCTCGCGCGGCGTCGTCGAGAGCGCCAGGTGCGTGCCGGTGGCGAGCCCTCGGTCGGGCTTCGCGACCGCGCTCACCGAGATGGACGTGAGCACGACCGGCTCCCGGTCGAGGCGGATCTCCGCCGGGAGCGACGCCGCGGAGAGCCGGAGCGGGTGGTAGCCGATCCGGTGGACGGTCACCTGCGCGGAGTCGGCCGCGACGCGGAGCGTGAACCGCCCGGCGGCGTCGGTGACGGTGGTCGCGGCGTCGGATTCGACCGCCACGCCGGTGATCGGCTCGCCGGTGACGGAATCGACGACGCGCGCGGCGATCGAGCGCGCGGTCTCGCCGGCGTACGAAGGGACGGGCAGGGCGACGCCGAGCCAGAGCATGGCCACGGCGAGCCCGCCCGCAAGGGATCTGCGGGCCATGGGGAAGCCTCCGATGCGATGCGTGATGTCGGTGCGGCGCTCCGAGAGCGCCGCCGGACGTTCCGGATCAGGCCGCGGGCGGAGGTCCGGTGGGGTAGGGGAGGAGACGCGCGGAGGCGGCGCGCGGCGTCTCGGCCGGCGGCGCCGGCGGCTCTGCGAACTCGAGAGGCGCCGGAGGCGCGAGATCCGCCACGGCGGGCGCCGCCGTGAAGGACGCGGTGATCGAGCAGCAGTCGTCGAGGCAGCCGCAGCCGCGCGGCGCCTCGCTACGGGCGGGCGCAGGGGCGTGGCAGCAGTCGCGCCCGGCCGACGGCGAGCCCAGGATCTCGAACTTGGGCGCGGAACAGACGCCGTCGCAGGTCACCTGGTGGAGGAGCGGCGCCGCGGCCATCGTCACGAGGAAGAGGACGGCCTGGAGGAGACCGAGGACCCGGCCGGGAGGAGCGCTGAACGGTGCGTGGCGACGTGGCATGGGCATCTCGCTGGGGTCTACAAGTTCACGATCTTAACCCTACGCCGGACCGCCGCCGGGGACAACCGGCCGATTCGTGGCCCCGAGAGGGAGACCAAGGGATACCTCGCCGGGGCGGGCGATTCGTACTAGGGTCCGAGACGAACCACGATTCCTCGCGCCCCACCCCCGCGGGGGACACGCACGGGAGGAATCCGTCATGTCCACGACCAAGGTCGCCGATCTCGCGGGACCGGGCATCAGCACGTACGAAGAAGTCGAGAAGATCCTACCGAACGACTACCGCTCCCTCCTCGATCCGAAGGAAACGCAGCACGCGATCCACGCCGTCAAACGGTACATCGAGGACAACCTCTGCAAGGAGCTGAACCTCTTCCACGTCGAGGTGCCGCTCATCGTCAGCAAGGAGAGCGGCGTCAACGACTACCTCGATCGCGACGGCTCGCGCACGCCGATCGAGTTCCCCTGCGGCCTCGGGCTCAAGGAGCGGATCCCGACGCAGGTGGTCCAGGCCGCCACGAAGTGGAAGCGGATGGCGCTCGCCCAGTTCGGCTGCGAGGTGGGCGAGGGGATCTGCACCGACATGCGCGCCGTCCGGAAGGACTACTTCCTCGACCACGACCACAGCGCGTACGTCGACCAGTGGGACTGGGAGCGCGTGATCCGGCCCGACCAGCGGAACCTCGCGTTCCTGAAGGACGTCGTTCGGAGGATCTGGAAGGTCATCCAGGGGGCGGAGACGTTCATCCTGGAGGAATTCCCGAAGCTCCGCGACCCGCGCACTCCGAATCTCCCGGAGGAGCTGACGTTCCTCCACGCGGAGGAGATCCTCGAGATGTACCCCGACCTCCCGCGGAAGCAGCGGGAGACGCAGGTGCTCCAGAAACACCCGGCGATCTTCATCATCGGGATCGGCTGGGTGCTCCAGGACGGGTACCCGCACGAGATGCGCGCGGCCGACTACGACGACTGGGTCACGCCGACGGTGTCCGACGATGGCCGTCCGATGCACGGGCTGAACGGCGACATCCTCGTCTGGAACTCCGTCACGAAGCGGCGCCACGAGCTGACGTCCATGGGGATCCGTGTGACGAAGGAGACGCTCAAGCAGCAGCTCGAGATCTCCGGGCAGACCGACTTCCTGAAGCTCCCGTATCACCAGGCGATCCTGAACGACAAGATCCCGCTCTCGGTCGGCGGCGGCATCGGGCAGTCGCGCACGCTGATGCTGCTCCTCCGGAAGGCGCACCTGGGCGAGGTCAGCGTCACGGTCTGGCCGAACCAGCTCCACCGGATCTGCGAGAAGAAGAACATCTTCGTGCTGCGGTAGCCCGGCCTTCGAGCCGACGCCGGAATCGACGGGCCCCGTGCGACTTGCGTCGCGCGGGGCCGTCGTCGATCCGGAGACGCCGGGGGACGCCGGGGCGCGGCGGGGGTGACGGTCCGCGGCCGTCCCCTGCGGTCTTCAGACGCCGAGCCTCCGGACCGATAATGTCGTCATGCCGGAATCCCGGTTCTTCGACGCGCTCGTCGATCTGCTCGCCCACCAGAGCCTGGCGTTCGGGCTCGCCTGGTTCGCCTGCTACGCCGTCGGGGCGCGGCTCCGACGAGGGCACTGGCTCCTCTCCCTCGCCGCGCTGGCGGCGATCGAGTTCCTGGCCCTGCTCCTCCTCCGGCGCCTGGGCGGCGCCGATCCGGCCGTCACGGGTCTCGTCCTCGTCGGCGTGATCGGGATCGCGGTCGTCGCGTCCACCGACTCCTGGAACGCGCTCGGCCACGCCGCGTTCGCGACGACGATCTCCCTCTCGCTCCTCTTCCTCGTCTACATCGGCGTCGTGACGGCCACGTCCCACCTCGGGCCCGTGAGCCTCGTCTTCTCGCTCCTCCTCTTCGCGCTCCAGGCGTTCGCCCTCCTCCTGTTGGTCGCGAGCACGTACGAGATCCTCGATGTCCTGACGCGCGTCCGCTGGCACCGCGTCGCGGTGCCGGAGCCGGTCGACGGCTTCACGCCGCGCGTCTCGATCCACGTTCCGGCCTACAACGAACCGCCGGAGATGGTGAAGGAGACGCTCGACGCGCTGGCGCGGCTCGACTACCCGAGCTACGAAGTGATCGTCATCGACGACAACACGACGGACGAACGGCTCTGGCGCCCCGTCGAGGCGCACTGCCGCACGCTCGGGTTCCACTTCCATCACCTCGAGAACTGGCCCGGATTCAAGTCGGGGGCGCTCAACTTCGCCCTCGCCCGCACCGATCCCGCCGCGGAGCTCGTGGCGGTCGTGGACTCGGACTACGTGGTCTCGCCCGACTGGCTCCGCCGGTGCGTCGGCCTCTTCCGCGATCCCGAGGTGGCGTTCGTCCAGTCGCCGCAGGACTACCGCGACGTGGCGCCGGACGACCGATACGCCACGGCCTGCTACGACGCGTATCTCTACTTCTTCAAGATCTCCATGGCCTCCCGGAACGAGCACAACGGGATCATCTTCGCGGGCACGATGGGCCTGGTGCGCCGCGAGGCGCTCGTGGCGGTCGGCGGCTGGGACGAGTGGTGCATCACGGAGGACGCGGAGCTCTCGATCCGCCTCCTCGCGCGCGGACATCGCGCCTATTACGTCGACCGCTCCTTCGGGCGCGGCCTCATGCCGCTCAACTTCGAAGGGCTCAAGAAGCAGCGGTTCCGCTGGGCGTTCGGAGGGATGCAGATCCTCCGCATGCACTGGCGCCGGCTCCTTCCCTGGGCGCGCCGGGATCGCGAGGGACGAGGGCTCACGTGGGCGCAGCGGTGGGACTACCTTCTCGGCGGCCTCCAGTGGCTCAATGATCCCGTCACGTTCGGATTCACGGCACTCCTCCTGCTCGGAACGGCCTCGCTCCTCGTGGCGCGCTCGCTCTTCATCCAGCCGCTGGCGGGCGCCGTGCTGATCGTGCCGTTCCTCTTCGTCTTCATGGGCGTGAGCCGGTTCCTCTGGGCCCTCCGGGTCCGGATCGGCGGGTCGCTCCGGCGAGCGCTTCGGGCGTTCACCATCCTCCTCGCCCTGACGTGGGTGGTCACCCTGGCCTGCGTCCTCGGGCTCACGAAGCGTCGGGGCGTCTTCCTCCGGACCCCGAAGACCCGTGCGGTCAGCGGCGCGCGCCGCGCGTGGCGCATCGCGTCCGAGGAATCGGCGCTCGCGGCGGTCTGCTTCGGCGCCGCGCTCGCGCTCGGGGCCCGGATCCCGTACGCGCGGTACGTCTGGCTCATGGTGGGACTCCTGGTCTGGCAGGGGATCATCTACAGCTCGGCGCTCCGCGCGAGCGTCTGGTCCGTCGCCAGCGAGGCGAAGCTGGCGCACCCCGACTATCTCCGCGGCTCGCGCACCACCGGGCGCCGCTTCTCGTCGATGGTGAGCGATCGTCGTGTGATCCGGGGGATCCTCGTGGCGGCGGGGCTCGCGGCGCTCCTCTACACGGCGGGCGTCTGGTTCGCGCCGGAGGAGGAGCGGATGTGGCGCGGCCACCCCGAGTCGAATCGGGTCATCGGTCGCGAATTGACGACGCCGCCGGACGAGGCGCGCGTGAAGACGCTCCTCTATCTGGAGGGGCAGGCGGCCCTCCATGGCGACGTGGACGGGGCGGTGCGCCTCTGGAGCGCGGACGGCGTCATCCGCGACGAGAACTACACGCCGGCGGACACGACCGACGACAGGGTCTGGGACGGCCGCGAGGCGATCCGGGCGCGGTACCGCTCGGAGTTCCGCCAGCGGAAATACCTCAGGCTCCGGCATTCCGACGCGTCGGTCTTCATCGAAGGGGACCGCGCCACGGTGGTCAACGACCTCCGCGCCGAGATGCTGACCGCGCGCGGGATCCAGACGGTCGATCTCTCGAGGAGCGACCGGTGGACGTTCCGGAAAGGGAAGGACGGATGGAGAATCGCCGAATTGGTTCTGAATCGGGCTCGCCGATGAGCGTGCCGGCCCGGTCGCTGGCGCTCGTGCTCGCGCTCGCGCTGGCTTCGCTCCTCGTCGGTCGCGTGGCCCTGGCGAGCCCGGTCGAAGCGATCGCCGGCTGGGAAGGCGAATCGTTCCGCGAAGCGTATGCGTTCGGGTCGGTGGGCGTGGTGGCCGGCTCGGGCGGTGTCCTCTCGGCGCCGATTCGGGCGACCGGAAGCTACCTCACGTACCGCTACGACGACGTCGCCGGGGAGACGCGCGTGCGGGCGCCGGGCGTGGCGCTGACGGCCGGCCCGAGGGCTTCGGGGCGCCACGGGAGCGTCACCCTCGTCGGCGGGGCCGAGTTGCGGTGGGAACGGCGGGCGCGCGCGGTCGCCGGGACCTGGGGCCCCGTCGTGGCGCGCGCGGGCGGGGTCGTCGAGGGAACGGCGGACCTTCGACTCGGCCGGCGCTTCATCCCCTTCCTGCTCGCCACGTATTCCGGCTCCGCTCGCTACCTATTCGGCCGCGCCGCGCTCCGCTTCCAGTGCTCCAACCTCGACTGGAGCGGACCGACGACCTGGAACGCCGGGATCGAGGTCACCGCGCAAGGGAACAGCGACACCAACGCCCTCCAGCTCGGCGGCCAGGTCGAGTGCGCGCTCCCGCGCGCGCGGCTCACGCTGAGCGTGCACGGCGGCCTCAAGTCGACCGACGCCGGGGGGGCGGCGCGTCGACGCAGCGGTTACGTCGGCGCCGGTCTCTACCGTCGCTTCTGAGTGTTCCGGTGGTATGCTGCCCCGAACCGGGCCCGCGGGCGCGATGATCGCTCCGCGTCGGGCCCCCGACACGAAAGGAGGCATCGCATGGCCAGTCGTGTCCGCAAGGTGGGGTACTGCTACGTGAAGGTCCCGAATCGCGCCGGGCAGGGGGCGCGCGTGCTCGCGGCGCTCGCCGAAGCGGGCGTCAACCTCACCGCGTTCCTCGCGTTCCCGGCGAAGGCGGGAACCGCGCAGATCGACCTGATCGCCGACCGGCTCGGTCCGGTGCGTCGCGTCGCGTCGCGGCTCGGGCTCCGCGTGAGCCGGAACAAGAAGGCGTTCCTGATCCAGGGGGACGACAAGCCGGGCGCGGTGCATCGGGTCGTGAAGCGCTTGGCCGACGTCCGCGTCAACGCGACGGCGTCCGCCGCGGTGGCGGCGGGCGGCAAGCGATTCGGAATGCTGCTCTGGGTGAAGCCGAAGGACTACGCGCGCGCGTCGCGCGCGCTGGGGGCGCGTTAGCGGCACCCACGTCTCGACTTCGTTCGATCCACGGGCCCCGCGCGCCGAACGGTGCGCGGGGCCCCTCTGCTTCGGCGCCGCTCCGACTCGCCGAACCTCGCGCGGCGCGGAGGACCGGTATGCCTCTTGCGCTTGTCTCGCGGCATCGACGGCGGGGTCCGCCGTCCCGGCACCGGATCCCGCTGCGAATGCGGGGGATCGCCATCGTGGAGGGGTCATGAAGAAGGCATTGCTACTTTCCGCGCTTCTCGTCTTCTGCAGTCTGCCGTCGCAAAATGCATTCGCCGCCTCCGACATGGGTTGGAAGAGCCTCGGCGTCAACGTCGGGTACGTGGATCCGAGCAACGTCGACGGGACGGTCGGATTCGGCGCGTTCGCCGATCTGGGCTCGTTCGCCAAGGACTGGCACCTGATGCCGCAACTCGGCTACTGGTCGAAGTCGCAGGGGGCGTTCGGCGTCACCGCCTCGGTGAGCGACTTCTCGGTGGGCACCCGCGCGAACTACATGTTCCACGTCTCCTCGCCCAAGTTCCAGCCGTACGCGGGCGCGGGGCTCGGGCTCCACTTCGTCTCCACGAAGGCCACGGTCCCCGACTTCCTGAACGGCGGCACGATGGAAGTGACCGACAGCGCCACCAAGCTCGGCCTCGACATGGGGGGCGGCTTCGTGACCCCGCTGAGCGCGAAGACCGACCTCACGGGCGACGTCTGGTACACGGCGGTGAGCGACGTCGACCACTTCTCGATGAAGATCGGGATCGCGATGAAGCTCGGCAAGTAGGCGAGAGGGCCGCCGGGCCGCAGGCACCGGCACCGATCGAAGCGAAGCGCGCCCCGCACGGCGAGAGCCGGGCGGGGCGTCTCGTTGCCGGCGGAGGGCGTACGGATGGACCCTGGCGTCGAACCATCGGGACGTGATACAATAGCCCACCCCCAACGGAGGCGGTCCCTGCCCCGATCGCGGCGTCGGCGGACGCGCGGGGCGTGGATCGCGCGAGCCAACGTTCTTCGCCCGAAAGGAGTCCCCCCATGCAGAAGAGGCGAACCTCGGCTCCACGAGTCGCGGCTGGTCTCGTCCTGTTGTTCAGCGTGGCTGCCCTCCTCGTCGTCGGATGCAGCAAGGAGAACCGGTCGGCCCTGACCGGTCCCTCCGGCGCCGCGACGGCGTCCACGCAGACCCTCCTGGCACGCAACCCCGCGGACCTCGCGGCCACGATGCGCGTCCAGAACGCGCACACGCCGGATCTCATGAAGATTCCCGGTGTGGTCGGCACGGGCACGGGCGCCCTGGCCGACGGCCGCGCGGCAATCCTCGTGCTCACGCGTGAGCCCGGGATCGGCGGCATTCCGCGCTCGCTCGACGGACTTCCGGTGGACGTTCGGGTCGTCGGCGATGTCCACGCGTACCCGGGGAACGGCGGTGGGCACGGTGGCGGTGGCGGCGGCGGTGGCGGCGGTGGCGGCGGCGCGATCCAGTGCGGCACGTCGACCGGTCGCGACGACGAGTGCGCGGCCGGGACGATCGGGTGCGTGGTGACGAAGGGGAGCTCGCAGTACTTCCTCTCGAACAACCACGTCTTCGCCGCGGAGAACGCGGGGCACTCGGGCGACCGGATCGACGCGCCGGGGCGCTACGACGGGAAGCCGAAGTGCTCGCAGACCCCACAGCTCGGGACCCTCGCGAGCTTCGTTTCGATCAACTTCAGCGGCGGGAACAACACCGTGGACTGCGCGCTCGCCGCGCCGTCTTCCGGCGTCTCCTACACGACGGCCGAGGCCGGCGGCTACACGCCGACGTCCAACGTGGTTTCCCCGTCGGTCGGACTCGCCGTCAAGAAGACCGGCCGCACCTCGGGCCTCACGCACGACACGATCCAGGCGATCAACGTGACGATCACGGTCGGCTACTCGTCGGGGACCGCCACGTTCGTGAACCAGATCATGTGCAGCGGCTCGTTCATCCGTTCCGGCGATTCGGGCTCGCTGATGGTCACCGAAACGACCAACGATCCGGTCGGCCTCTGCTTCGCCGGCGGATCGGGCGGCTCGTTCGCGAACCCGATCGGCCCGGTGCTCCAGGCCCTCGGGGCGACCGTCGCCCAGTAGTCACCTCCACACATGCACTCGAGGGGGCAAGTCTTCCGCCGACGACTTGCCCCCGCTCCATTCCGGAGCCGCGCCATGACGCGCACGATCGACGAGACGCTGCGAGACCGCACGCCGGAGCTGATGGCGATCCCCGGCGTGGTCGGCACGGGGATCGGGGAGGAGTCCGGCCGCGCGGTGATCCTCGTGCTCGTGGCCCGGATCACCCCGGGCCTCGAGGGCCGCGTGCCACGGGCGCTCGACGGGCACCCGGTGGTCGTGCGCGAGGTCGGCGACGTTCGCCGCTCCGGCGGCGGGTGACGCCGACCCGCTCCAGAGCAGAGCAGGGCGCCGGCCCGTGCGCGAAAGTTCCCGGCTTCGGGGAATCCCACCCTGATTCCGTGGTCGAAGGGGCGCGAGTCCGGCACCATCGTCGGTGACGCCGCAACGACTTGCCGCGGGCCTCTTCGCGGCGCACGCCGGGCACGCCGCATGCAACATGCAACGGGCGCCATGAGAGAGCGGTATCCACGGTCCGGTCTCGGCCTGACCTTCCTTCTCGCCGTGTTCGCGGCCGTGATCTACTTCGCCTTCCGGGATCTCCTGGGCAAGGTGCCTCGCCCCTAGCTCCGCGCTCCCGTACCGGCCTGAAGCGCCGGCTCCGCGCTCCCGCCCGCTCACTCCCCGCTCACTCCTCGCTGCTCTCGCCGCCGCCCAGTCGAAGGGGTGCGTCGACCGGCCGCTCGCGCGTTGCGCGGCGTTCCGGGGCGGGACTGGCGGCGACCTGCTCCGATCGGGTAGGATGGATCCGCGCGGATGGCCGGGTGGAGGTCGGGCCACGGGGGGGCCCGCGACCACGGGTCCACGCCCGCAGGAGATCCGACATGATCCAGAGATCGAGGCTCTCGGCCGTAGCGATCGCGGCGGCGCTCTCACTCCCCGCGACCGCGCTCCCCGCCACGCGGACCGTTCCCGTTCCGCCCCAGCCCAAGGCGCCCCGCCACGCCGTCACCGACACGTACTGGGGCGTCCGCGTCCCCGACGACTACCAGTACATGGAGCACGCGGACGATCCGGCGGTCCGGACCTGGGTGCTGGGCCAGGACGCGGCGACGCGCGCCTGGGTCGACCGGCATCCCGACCACGGCGCCATCCTCGACCGGATCACGTCCCTCACGCACTCGAACTCGCCCGACTACTACGACGCCACGTACCGGAGCGGGCGCCTCTTCGTCATGAAGGAGGCGCCGCCGAAGGAGCAGCCGCTCCTCGTCTCCCTCGCCGACCCGGACGACCCCGGGAGCGAGCGACCGGTCGTCGACCCGAACGTCATCGACACGACCGGAACCACGGCGATCGATTTCTACGTCCCGTCGCGGGACGGATCCATGGTCGCGGTGTCGATGTCGCAGGGAGGCACCGAGGACGGCACCCTCACGTTCTACGACGCGGTGTCGGGCCGGCGCCTCGACGACGTGATCCCGCGCGTGAACGGGGGCACGGCGGGGGGGAGCGTCGCCTGGAACGCGGACGGCACCGGCGTCTTCTACACGCGCTACCCGCGCGAGGGCGAGCGAGCCCCCGAGGACCTGCCGTTCTACCAGCAGATCTGGTTCCACGCGATCGGAACGCCGGAAGGGGAGGACACGTACGTGCTCGGCCGCGAGTTCCCGAAGATCGCGGAGATCGCGCTCCGGACGAGCCCCGACGGGCAGTGGCTCCTCGCCGACGTGAGCAACGGCGACGGAGGGGAGCACGGCACCTGGCTCCGCGCGGGCGACGGGTCCTGGACGCAGGTCGCGACGTTCGAGGACGACGCCTCGGAGGGCACGTTCGGCGAGGACGGCGCGCTCTACTTCCTCTCCCGGCGCGACGCGCCGCGGAAGCAGATCCTCCGCGTGCCTCTCGCGACGCCGCACCTCGACGCCGCGCAGGTCGTCGTGCCGCAGTCCGACCGCGTGATCGAGAGCTTCACCCCGACCGCGACCCGGATCTACGTGCAGGAGATGGTCGGCGGCCCGACGCAGATCCGCGTCTACGATCTCGCGGGGAAGGAGGTCCGGCTCCTCACCCTCCCGGAGATCGCGAACATGGGGCAGCCGGTCCGCCTCGCGGGGGACGACGTCCTGTTCCGCTGCCAGAGCTACACGACCCCGCCGGCCTACTACCGCTGCCGCCCGTCCGATCCGGCGCCGGTGCGGACGGCGCTCGCGCAGACGTCGCCGGCCGACTTCAGCGACTGCGAGGTCCGGAGGGTCTTCGCGCCCGCCGAGGACGGCACGCCGATTCCGATCAACCTCCTGATGCGGAAGGGAACGAAGCTCGACGGCACGGCGCCGCTCCTCCTGTACGGCTACGGCAGCTACGGCCTGAGCGAGCAGCCGCGCTTCTCGGCCACGCGCCAGGTCTGGCTGGAGCAGGGAGGGATCTGGGCGGACGCGAGCGTCCGCGGCGGCGGCGAGTACGGCGAGGCGTGGCACGACGCGGCACGCCTCGGCACGAAGCAGGTCTCGATGGACGACTTCGCCGCGTGCGCGCGGTACCTGGTCCGCGAGCGCTACACGTCGAAATCGCGCCTCGCGATCGAGGGCGGGAGCGCCGGCGGGCTCCTCGTCTACGGCACGCTGGTCCATCACCCGAACGACATGCAGGCGGCCGTGGCGTACGTCGGCTACGGCGACGTGCTGCGCACCGAGCTCTCGCCGAACGGGGAGTTCAACACCACCGAGTTCGGCACCGTGAAGGACTCGACGCAGTTCCGCGGGATGTTCGCGTACTCGCCGTACCACCACGTGATCCAGGGGACGAAGTATCCCTCCGTGCTCGCTCTGACCGGCGTGAACGACCCGCGGGTCGAGCCGTGGGAGACGTACAAGATGGTCGCCCGCCTGCAGGCGAGCGGATCCCCGAATCCGACCTTCATGCGCGTCAGCCAGGACTCCGGCCACGGCATCGGAACGGCGCTCTCCGAGCGCGACCGACAGCTGGCGGACGTCTATCTCTTCCTCTTCGACCGGCTCGGCGTCCCGTATCGCGCCGTCCCAACCCGCGGGACGACGTCGAAGGCGGGACCGAGCCTTTGAGGGTCCCCGTCATGCCTCGCCTTCGCCGCTCGCGTTTCGGCCTCACGTTGGCCTGTCTCACGCTCCTTCCGCTCGCCGCGGCCGCCGCGCTCGCCGTCGGAGCCGGCCCCGACGCCTCGAAGTCCGCCCGCGCGGAGGCGAAGGCGACGCCCGACGCCGGGACTCCGGCCGACTCGGTGGTCCTGCCACGCCACCGCCCCGATGATCCGTGGGGCGCCGACGGCCTTCTGACCCCGCGAGCGCTCGTGCGTCTGCTCGATTCGAAGGAGAAGAACCCGCCGTTCCTGCTCCACGTGGGGTTCGGCATCCTCTATCGCGGGGGCCACATCCCGGGCTCCGTCTACGCGGGGCCGGGCGCCAAGCTCGACGGCGTCAAGGCGATGAGGGAGGCGCTCGCCAAGGTCCCCAAGGACCGCATGGTCGTGCTCTACTGCGGTTGCTGCCCTTGGCACGAATGCCCGAACGTCCGTCCCGCGTACCGCGCGGCCGAGAAGCTTGGATTCAAGCAGGTCCGCGTCCTCTACCTGCCCCGCAGCCTCCAGCAGGACTGGATCGACCACGGCTACGGGGTCGAGCGTTCCAAGTAGCCACCCAATCCCTGGACAATCCAGCGCAAAGACGGTAAGGATCGGGAAGAACCTGCCGATTTGTCAGGCGGGCGGTGCGACCTCGCCCGAGGAGGCCCGATCGAGATGACGCCGGATCCGGACCGGATCGCGGGGTGCGCGTCGAAGCGCGACTCCGCTCCGAACATCGTGAGACCCAAGGACGAGGAACGCTCCGCGTGACGCGTTCCGGTCCCCTCCGTATCGTCATCTCGATCGTCGCGCTCGCCGCGATCGGCGGCGCGCTCGCGACCGTCTTCCCGCGGCGATCCGCATCGCCTTCGGCGGCGCCCGATTCGACCTCCGTCGCCATCGGCCCGAAGCGCGAGGTCGTACGCGACACGCTGAGCCGCGGCATGGCGCTCTACGACGTCATGGCGTCGAAGGGGCTCGATCCGGCCCAGATCCACGAGATCTCGCAGCTCCTCCGCGACTACAAGAGCCCGCGCTCGCTCCGGCCCGGCGTCGCGCTCCGTTTCTCGTCGCGTCCCGGAAAGCCGCCCGACCACATCCGCCTCGAGCTGAATCCCGACTCCGTCCTCCAATTCACGCGCACCGACTCGGTCTGGTCCGCGAGCCTCGAGCTGGTCCCGTTCGTCGTCGACACGGTGCGTCTCTCGGGCGTGATCGAGTCGAGCCTCTGGAACGCGCGGCTCGGAGGCGACATCGATCGGCTCGACCGCGGCGGCTTCGAGGATCTCGTCTACAGCCTCGCCGACGTCTTCGCCTGGAAGGTCGATTTCACGCGCGACATCCGGAAGGGGGACGCCTTCCGCGTGGCGCTCGAGCGGCAGGTGCGGCCCGACGGCTCGATCCGGAGCCGCCGGTTCCTCGCGATCGAGCTTCGAAACCAGGATCGCCTGCTCCGCGCGATCCCGTTCTACCGCCCGGGAGGCCCCATCGCGTATTACGACGAGGAGGGCCGCTCCCTCCGCGGCGCGTTCCTCCGCTACCCGGTCCCGTACCGGATCACGAGCCGCTTCACGAATCGTCGCTATCATCCGATCCTGAAGCGCTACCGTCCGCATCAGGGAATCGACTACGGCGCGCCCCCGGGAACGCACGTCGAGGCCACGGCCTCGGGCACGGTCACGCGCGAGGGATGGTGGGGCGGGTACGGACGCATCGTCGAGATCCGCCACGCGAACGGGATCCGCACCCGGTACGCGCACCTGAGCGGGTTCGCGCGGGGGGTCCACGTCGGTTCGCGCGTGGAGCAGGGCCAGTACATCGGGCGCGTCGGATCCTCGGGCCTCGCGACGGGCCCGCACCTCCACTACGAATTCCTCCAGAACGGCAAGCACCGGAACCCGCTCTCGATCGAGATCCCGTCGCATCCCGCGCTCGAAGCGTCCAGGATGCCGGCGTTCCGCGAGGCGCGCGATCAGGCGCTCGCCCTGCTCGACGGGCTGCCGATCCCGTACGACACGCGGATCGCCGCGGGCGACGTCGGGCCGGCTGCCTCCTCGCCCCGCTAGGCGCCCCGCCGCGCCCCCGCACCCGGCCGCTCGCCCCGCGCGTACGCCGCGGCGCGATCGAGCAGCAGCGCCCGCTCCCGCTCGTTCCTCGTGAGCGATGCCGCCCGCGCTGCCTCCTCCGCGGCTTCCGGGAACTTCCCGAGCCGCGCCAGGAGCTCGCCGCGCACGCTCGGCAGGAGATGGTACCGCGCAAGGGCCGGCTCGTCGCGCAGCCGATCGACCAGCTCGAGCCCCGTCGCCGGACCGTACGCCATCGCGACCGCGACCGCCCGGTTCAGCTCGACGACGGGGGAAGGCGCAACGCGCGTGAGCGCGTCGTAGAGGGCGGCGATGCGCGGCCAGTCGGTCTCCTCGGCCGCGCGGGCGCGCGCGTGGCACGCCGCGATCGCGGCCTGGAGCGCGTACGGTCCCAGCGCGCCGCCGCCGACCGCCGCGCGTTCGAGCGCGTCGAGCCCGCGGCGGACGAGGAGCGGGTCCCATCGGGACCGGTCCTGGTCCAGGAGGAGCACCGGCTCGCCGTCGGGTCCGGCCCGCGCGTCGAGCCGCGACGCCTGGATCTCGAGGAGCGCCGCGAGGCCGTGGACCTCCGGCTCTTCGGGCATCAGTCCCTGCAGCACGCGCGCGAGGCGGAGCGCGTCTTCGCAGAGCGCGGGTCGCGTCCAGGCTTCGCCCACGGTCGCGGCGTAGCCCTCGTTGAAGATCAGGTAGACGACCTCGAGCACCGAGGCGAGACGCTCGACGCGCTCGGGGCCTCGGGGAGCCTCGAAGGCCACCCGCGCCTCCGCGAGCGTCCGCTTCGCCCGGACGATCCGCTGCGCCACCGTCGGCTCGGCCACGAGGAACGCGCGCGCGATCTCTTCGGTCGTGAGCCCGCCCAGGAGCCGGAGCGTGAGCGCGACCCGCGCCTCGGTCGAGAGCACGGGATGACACGCCGTGAAGACGAGGCGGAGGAGGTCGTCGCCGATGTCGTCGTCGAGCGTGGCGTCGAGGTCGCGCTCGTTCCGGGCGCGGTCGGCTGCGATCTCGCGCGCGATCGCGACTTCCTTCTCCTCGAAGCGCTTCGCGCGCCGGAGGTGGTCGATCGCGCGATGCTTGGCCGCGGCCATGAGCCAGGCGGCCGGATTCCGCGGCACGCCCGACTCGGGCCACTGCGTCAGCGCCGCCACGACCGCGTCCTGCGCCAGCTCCTCGGCGAGGCCGACGTCGCGCACGATCCGCGCGAGGCCCGCGATCAGCCGGGGCCACTCGATCCGGACCACGGCCTCGATCGTGCGACGTACGTCGTTCACCTCGTCGCGTCCGTCACTGCTTCCCGAGCTTCACCGACCCGGCCGCCCTCTGCACGTCGGAGGGGAAGTCGGACATCTCGTACACACGGCGCACCTCGATCATGTCGCCTTCGGCGGCGGGGCAGCGGCGCGCCCACTCGACGGCCTCCTCCTTCGACTTCACGTCGATCATCCAGTAGCCTCCCAGCACCTCCTTCGCCTCCGCGAAAGGCCCGTCGGTCACGGACGGCTTGCCGCCGTGGAACCGCACCCGCGCGCCGGCGGCCGGCGCCGTGAGGCCGTCGAGCGCGAGAAGCACGCCGGCCCGCTGGAGGCTCTCGTTGTACTTCGACATCGCGGCGACCCCTTCGGCATCGGGCATGAAGTCGGCCGGGGCGTCCTGCTGGTAGACGTTCGGGATCATGAGCATCATGAATCGCATGGCGTGCCTCCTGGATTCGGGTCGCGGTCGGCGGGCCCGGACCTCGGGCCCTTCACACGGTCGTCGAACGAGGGTACGGGAAATCGACCGGGGCGACAAAAAGAGCGGGGAATCCCGCGATCCCTGCGGTACCGGTCGAACCCTGCGCCGCCGGACTCAGTTACCGACCGGGACGCTCCGGGCGTCGTCGATCAGCGAATCGACGTCGCTCCCCGTCAGGGTCACGAGGAAGGCGACGAGCGCGCGGACCGAGTCGGGCTCGAGCCCGAGCGGCCGGATCATGGGGTCGAGCCCCGCGTGCGCCACGCCGCCCCGGTCGTAGAAGCGGACCACGTCCTCGAGCGTCCGGAGCGATCCGTCGTGCATGTACGGCGCGGTCAGCGCGACGTTTCGCAGCGACGGCGTCTTGAACCGCCAGCGATCGTCGGGATCGTGCGTGATCTCGAAGCGTCCCAGGTCGGGGCGGGCCGGCTCGCCGACCGTGCGGAGGACGCCGCGCGCGAGCGGGACGCGGATCTCCGGCGCGATCTCCACCGGAACCGGGGTCGCCTCGTCCCCGGCCGCCTCGGCGCTCCGGAACCCGATGCCGGTGTCGTGGAACTGGTGGTCGGTGAGGAGCGCGGACTCCTTCCCGACCGCGTGGCACCGATCGCACCCGCCGCGACCGGTGAAGAGCGCGTAGCCGCCCCGCTCGAGCGGCGAGAGCGCGTCCTTCTCCCCTCCGTACCGCCAGCGGTCGAACCGCGACGCGCCCGACACCATCGTCCGCTCCCAGCTCGCGATCGCCATGCCGATCCGGTCGATCGACGCCCGGGAGCCGAACGCCCGCTCGAACATCCCGTCGTAATCGCCGAGCGAGTCGATCCGCGCGAGGAGCCACCCGGCCGACGGGTTCGCCATCTCGTTCTCGGCGAAGAGGGGCGAGATCGTCTGGGTCTCGAGCGCCGTCTCGCGGCCGTCGTGGAAGAGCGGCGCCGCGTACGCCGCGTTCAGGATCGTCGGGGCGTTCCGGCGGAGGCTCCGTCCGCCGACGCCGATCGGCGTGGCCAGCTCGTTGTTCGTGAAGCCCTGCTCGGGAACGTGACACATGCCGCACGACATCGTGTTGTTGAAGGAGAGTCTCCGGTCGAAGAAGAGCTTCCGGCCGAGCCGAATCTTCGCCGCGGTGGGCGGGTCGTCGCGCGGGACCGGCACGGCCGGGAGCCCGAGGGGCGGCGCCTCGATCCGACGGAGCGCCGCCTGATCGTGCGCGTCGTCCCCGGCGGGGCCGCTCTTCCCGGGCGCCCCGATCGCGGAGACCCCGGCGATCGCGAGGAGAAGAACGCCGACCATCGTCTCCCGGCGTCTCGGCGGCGACGCCCTCAAGGGCCGTCCGTCGGCCGCCTCCGGGCGCCGTTCCCCCGGGCGTCCGCGCCACGGCCCTCGTCCTCCAGGAGCAGCGTTCGAACGTCCGCCAGGACGAGGCGCGAATCGAGGAATCCCGTGCTGTAGATGTTCCGGACCGTCCCGGTCCGGTCGATCAGGAAGACGCGAAGCAGGTGGTAGAACGGGCCGAGCGGATCGTTCGGGTCGGGCTTCCGGCTCACGAGCTGACCGTATCGCTCGAGGGTCGGCTTCACTTCGCCCGGCGTCGCGGCCGTGAGAAACAGCCACTCGGCGCCCCCGTCTCCGCCACGGCCTCGCGCGGCCTCGGCGTACCGGGCCATCACGGTCGGCGTGTCGTGCTCCGCATCGAAGCTGAACGTGATCAGCCGGACCCGCTTCGCCAGGTCCGGGTCCCGTCGTGTCGCGTCGTGGAGGTCGCGGAGGACGCCGGTCGCCATCGGGCACGCGGTCGCGTCGGCGCAGCGGGTGTAGATGAAGCTCAGCACCGTGACCCGGCCGTCGAAGAGCGAGCGAAGGCGGATCGGCCTCCCGGTCTCGTCGAGGACGCGACCGTCCGCGGCCCGCTCGATGGCGGGGAGGTCGTACGTCCCTGGCTCCGGCGGTTCGTAGTCGAACGCGCCCGGGCCCGTCCCGGACGCCCCCGACGCGTCCGGAGCGCCCTTCGTGGGCGCGCCGGACGTCGGTGGCTCGAACGCGCGGGGTAGGAGCCACGCCCCGAGGACCACGGCGACCGCGGCCAGCGCCGCGATCGCCGCTCTCCCGATCAGATTCGGGCGTCCCACGCGCGCGCCCCTACTCGAAGACGCTCTTCGCGCCGAAGCGCATGAGGTGCGGCCGGCCGAGCTTCTGCTCGTTGAAGTCGACCGCGAACCGGCTCGTCAGCTTCGTGCCGTCCCAGTCGTACGCCTTCAGGAACTGCTCGTTGTCCGCGCCCTTCTTGTCCCAGTTCGCGAGGAGCGAGCTCGTGAAGTAGACGCGCTTCCCGTCCCAGCTCTCGGAGACCATGTTGAGCTGCTTCCCGATCACCTGCTCGTAGACCTGCTTCGGGTGGTGCGGATCGGAGACGTCGTAGACGCGCACCATGCCGTCCATGAACGTCGTCGCGAAGAGGTACTTGTCGTCGGAGCTGAGGCTGATGTCGACCGGGAGCGGGATCTTCGCCGGGTCCCCGATGTCGGTCACGGCCTCGGCGTGCCAGGCACCCTTGTCGTCCTCGAAGATGAGCCAGAGCTTGGAGGTCAGGGCCGCGGCCGTGAAGGCGTAGTTGTGATTCGCGCCGAGCGCCCACCGGATCTCGAGCGGCGCGCCCGGAACCTCGAACACCTGTCGTGGCTGCCGCGTGTGGAGGTTCCAGAGGACGACCGTCTGACCGAACCGCTTCATCGCCTCCTGGTCGGCGAGCATCTTCCCGAAGTCCATCATGTAGTTGGACCATCCCGAGAAGGAGGACGTGAGCATCACGTTCTCCCGCGGCAGGACCCGCACGTCGTAGCCGTACCCGTCGGCCGTCTTCTCGATCGAAGCGCCCTCCGGATTCGCGTCCGTGGGCATCCAGTGCGTGGCGAGGTACTTGCCCTCGTTCGAGTATTCGACGAGCGCGGTCCGACCGCCGTGGTCCTTGTCGTTCGACAGCCCCGAGATCATCACGCGGCCGGGGAGCGCGTAGATGCCGTGCGGCCCCACGACGCCGCCCGACGCCTTCACGAAGTCGGTGATCGTCTTGACGAGCTTCGGATGCGCGGGGTCGGTCGCCACGTCGAAGATGAAGATGTGGCTCGTGTCGAGTCCGCCGAGCCAGAGGTGCCTGCGATCATCCGTGAAGCCGCCGTGGTGCGCTTCGTGCCGGCCGCCGAGCGACACCGAACCGATGACCTGGCCGTACGTCTTCGAATCGGGGCGCACGTCGATCGTGACCAGCTTGTCGGAGCCGTCGCCGAGTCCCTCCTCGCCGAGCGTCCAGACGTAGACGTACTCCTCCTGACCCGTGATCTTCGGCATGTACGGGGACATGCAGGTCTCGTCGGCCAGGGCGACGCGGGCGGGGGCGAGGCTCAGGAGTGCGGCCGCGACGGCCGCGAGGCAAACGGAAAGGGCAATGCTCGCTCTCATCTCGATCCTCCTTGCTGGGGGTCGTCGGACGCGAAGGGGCGGAGCACGACGGCTACGGGGGCTGCCTCCATCGATCGGACGCGTGGAACGGGACGGCGAAACCCTAGCACGCTCCTAGGTCGCCGGGCCATGCCTCTGCGCTGACGGAGCGACCCCCGCGTCCGAGCCCGCGAACCCGCGGCCACGGCCGGGGTAGAAGCGGATAGGAGGCTGGGATGAAACTCACGTCAGGATCTGGGGTTACGGTGATCGGAGCGCGGCGGCTCGGGCCCGCGCTGTCCGCGGTCGCCGCCCTCGCCCTCCTCACCGGAGCGACCGCGGCCCGCCCCGCGCTCGCCGCCGGCCGCGGCGAGATCCGTGGCGGCGTGACGTCGCCGTCCTCCGCCGACCGGCGCGAGACGATCGTGTACGTGAAGCGCATCGCGGGCCGGTACGCGCCGAAGACGGCCGTGCTCGACCAGCGCGGCATGAGATTCGTCCCGCACGTCCTCCTCATCACGCGAGGGGACACCGTCCGGTTCCTGAACCACGACGACGTGCCGCACAACGTCTTCTCGCTCGACCACGAGCGCTACAATTTGGGGACGTTCACGCGCGGACAGACCCGGAGCCGCGTCTTCTCCGAATCGCTCGGCGTGTACACGCAGTACTGCAGCATCCATCCCGGCATGACCGCGTATATCTTCGTCGGGCAGAATCCGTACGCCGCGCGGGTCGACGCGCGCGGGCGCTACGTGATCCGCGGAGTTCCTCCGGGACGTTACACGCTGGAGGTCTGGAATCCGCATCTCGCCGCTCCCGCCCGGCCGATCACGGTCACCAACGGCGGCGTGGCGCACGCGGACTTCGCGCTGCACGGCTGACGGCGGCCGACGGACGCTCCAAGGAGGGGAATCTGCACACACCAGGTCGGTGGCGAGCGAGGTCGGGCCTGACGATCGCGACGATCCTCGTGGCGGCGGCGCCCGGGTGCTCGGGACGATCGGAGCCGGGTGCCGACGCGGTCACGCCCTCGGATCCCGTGCCGGTGGTCGCCGGCCCGAGCTGGCTCCACCATCTCGGGGTCTCGACGGACGAGACGTCGATGGGCCGCATGGGCGGGACCGCGCCGGCGGCGGGAGGTGGAGCGCCGGAGTCCGAGGGTGGGACGTTCCGCGTGTCGGGCGCGGACCTCTATCGGCTGGAATGCCGGTCGTGCCACGGACCCGACGGGGCCGGCGCCCCGCCCGAGATCCATTCGCTCCTTGATCCCGTCCGCGCCACGTCCGCCGCGGCCGTCGAGGCGCAGATGAAGGCCCGCGGCCGCGCGATCCCGCCGTCGATGGCGGAGGCGCTCGCGGCGCAAGCCGACTCGACGCTCCGGCTTCGGCTGGCGCAGGGGGGCGAGAAGATGCCGGCATTCGCGGATCTCGACGACGACGAGGTGGCGGCGCTCATCGGATATCTACGCGGGCTCGCGGGCGTACCGGCGGACTCGTCGGTCCCGCGCGTCTTGCGCGAGTCGGCCGATCGCGTCGGCGGCCACCTCCTGTCGGGCACCTGCCACGTCTGCCACGACGCCGTCGGTCCGGGGACCGGTCCCATGGGGATGATGAGCGGCGTGATCCCCTCGCTCGCCAGCATCCCGCGCGAGCAGTCGCTCCCGGCGGTGGAGCAGCAGGTCCGGAGCGGCTCGACCGGCATGGGCATGGGAATGGGCATGATGATGCGTCGTGGTCCCCGGATGCCCGCCTATCCGTACCTGACCCGCGAGGAGGTCGCCGCGGCGTACCGGTACCTGGCGGCCCATCCGCCGCGTCCCTGACGACGCGCGCGGCCGCGCCGCGCCCTCCGAAGAATCCAGTTGTCCGCGGCCTGCTCCGGCGGACGCTCGTGGGGCGAGAACCCCTCATGGTCCGTCGTCGCGGCCCCCCGGCCGCGCGCGACGCGGCGCGCCGATGCTCCGGCGCGCGAGGGAAAGGCGGGTGCCCCGATGCGCCGAAAGGTCGCGCTGGCGGGCGTCGTGCTCGCGCTGGCTCTGCTCGGTTGCGGCGGCAAGTCCTCCAATCCCGTCGAACCCGGGGAACCGACTCCCACGCTCCATTGGCGTCTGCAGCACACCGGATTGAACGCTCGCGCGGTCTGGGGCGCCTCGGCGACGCCGGCACGATCCTCCATTTCGACGGCTCTCAGTGGAGCTCGATGACGGCGCCGTCGGCGCCGATGACCGCCGTCTGGGGATTCTCGGCGACCGACGTCTTCGCGACCGGTGGCTCGACCGTCCTGCACTTCGACGGGAACACCTGGAGCGCGATGAGCGGCGTGTCCAGCGTGCTCTCGAGCATCTGGGGGAGCTCGCGGAGCGACGTCTACGCCGTCGGGCCGTCCGGGATCGTGCACTACGACGGCCACTCCTGGGCCCTGATCGGATCCGCGACGGGCGGGCCGAACGCGGTCTGGGGATCTTCGGCACGCGACGTCTTCGTCGCCTGCAACGACGGCGTGGTCCGACACTACGACGGGACGGGCTGGACGTCGATGTCGTGCGGGACGACCTACGATCAGAGGGGCCTCTGGGGGACGTCCGGGAGCGACGTCTTCGCCGTCGGCGAGAACGCGACGGTCGTGCACTACGGTCCTTGAGGACCGCCGACGTGCGGGGGCTGCTCCGGGAGGCGGCCGCCGGCGGGGTCGAGCCGAGGTTGGATGGAGACCTCGCGTCTCGTTCGGGATAGAATCGTACGCCAATGTCGCTCGCCCCCGGTTCCCGTCTCGGCATCTACGAAGTCCTCGGCCCCCTCGGCGCGGGGGGCATGGGCGAGGTCTACCTGGCGCGCGACACCCGCCTCAAGCGGGAGGTCGCGGTCAAGGTGCTCCCGGCGGCGCTCGCCGCCGACCACGAGTGGCGGACCCGATTCACGCGCGAGGCGCAGGTCCTCGCCTCGCTCAATCACCCTCACATCGCCACGATCCACGGCCTCGAGGAGACCCCCGACGGCGCCCGCTTCCTGATCCTCGAGCGGGTCGAGGGGGATACCCTGTCGGCGCGGCTCAAGAAGGGGGCGCTCGCGGTGCCCGAGGCGCTCGACGTCTGCGGGCAGATCGCGACCGCGCTCGAATCGGCGCACGCGAAGGGCGTCGTCCACCGCGACCTGAAGCCCGGGAACGTCATGATCACGCCCTCCGGCGCGATCAAGCTCCTCGACTTCGGCCTCGCGAGCAGCGCCGGGGCGGGGGTCGGCGCGGAGGGGACGTCGCGGGCCGCCGGCGCGGTCGCGACCCAGTCGGCCAAGCCGGACGCCAGCACGGTCATGGGGACCCCCGGCTACATGAGCCCGGAGCAGGTGCGCGGCGAGGAGCAGGATCGCCGCACCGACATCTTCTCCTTCGGCTGCGTCCTCTACGAGTGCCTCTCGGGGCGGCGCGCCTTCTCGGGGAAGACGGCGCCCGAGGCGATGGGTGCCGTGCTCTACGCGACGCCCGACCTCGGCGCGCTGCCTGGAGGCACGCCGAGCGGCATCCGGACGCTCCTCGACCGGTGTCTCGAAAAGGACCGCGCGCAGCGACTCCGCGACATCGGCGACGCCCGGATGGAGATCGAGACCGCGAAGGGGACGCGCGGAACCCGCGCGATGCCGGCGGCCGCGGCGCCGCTCCACAACCTGCCGAAGCCGCGCACCACGTTCATCGGCCGCGACAAGGAGCTCGCAGACTGCGACCGGATCCTCGACGAGGGCCGCATCCTGACCCTGACGGGCGT
>JBLMXB010000062.1:0-31379 GCA_050257555.1 Hyphomicrobiales bacterium
CGAGTCGCGCCTCGCGGCGCGCGCGCGCGACGGCGCGATGGCGCTCTTCCGGACGCATCAGGACGCCGAGGCCCCGTTCCCGGGCGAGCGGTTGCTCCGGATCGAGAACGGCGCGGTCCGCGGCGTCGACGGGTTCGCGCCCCGGGACGTGCTCGAGGCCGGCGCGGTGCCGCTCCCGCTCGCGCTCCGGGTGTCGGCGCTCCTCGCCACGCGGCGCCTCTGGGAGGGGCCGCTCGTCCTCGACGCGGCCTCGCTCGCGGCCCGGCTCGGCGGCGTGGCGCGCGGGGGCGGCGGCGCCGGCGGGGGAGCGGCCGGGCGAGGCGCGGCGGCGGAGCGTGCCCCGGGCGGAAGCGCGGGCACCGCCGGGCGCGCCTCCGGCGACGTCGTGCTCGAGCTGTCCGGGGTCGGCGTGACGCCGCGCGGAACGCGCGGGGCCGGGGCCGTGCTCGCCGGGTTCGACCTCGCGCTCCGGGCCGGGGAAGTCGTCGCGCTGATCGGCGCGAGCGGGAGCGGAAAGACGACGGCGCTCCACGTGGCCGCGGGGCTTCGCGATCCGGTGGAGGGCGAAGCGTCGCGAGGCGCTGGCGCGGCTCCGGTCGCGCTCGCGCTCGAGTACCCCGAGCGGCAGCTCTTCGGGAGGACCGTCGAGGAGGACGTCGCGGTCGCGCTCTGGATCGCGGGCCTCGCCCCATCCGAGCGCGCGCGCCGCGCCGCGGCGGCGCTCCGGGACATCGGGCTCGATCCGGAGGCGTTCGCCCCTCGCGTGCCCTCGACGCTGAGCGAGGGGGAGAAGCGCCGGGCGGCGCTCGCCGGGTTCCTCGTCGACCCGCCGCGGGCGCTCCTCCTCGACGAGCCGACCGCCGGGCTCGACCCCGCGGGGCGGCGCTCGCTCCGCGCGGCGCTCGAGACGCTCCGCGCGTCGGGACGGGCGATCCTCTTCGCGAGCCACGATCTCGACTTCGTCTCGGCGGTGGCCGACCGGGTGATCGTGCTCGGGCGGGAGCCGGGAGCGCCGGGGCGGATCCTCGGGGAGGGGACCCCCGGCGCCGTGTGGAACGATCCGGCGCTCCTCGCTCGCGCGGGCCTGCCGGCGCCCGATCACGTCGCGGTCGGAAACGCGCTGGCCGGCGCGGGTTGGCTTCCCGAGGCACCCGCGACCGGGGCCGACGATCTCCTGGCCGCGCTCGCCGGCGCCACGGTGTCGTTGACAGGCCACGCCGCGAGCGGCTAGAACTCCCTCCGGCGGCGGCTCCGGTCCCCGAGGGACGGACGGCCTCCGCCCTCCACCCCAGGGAGGTCGTCATGAAACGCGTCCTCAGCACGGTCGCGCTCGCGCTGCTCCTGATCCCCGCGTGCGCGCACATCGACTACATCGGCCGCTCCTACACCCCCACGTCCCGCGTCGATCTCTTCTTCAGCGAAGCCGACGTGACGGCGGAGTACGAGGTGATGGGCCGCGTGGTCGCGCACGCCGGCGACCTCGTGAGCGCCGAGAAGCTCCAGAAGAAGATCATCGAGAAGGCGCAGGAGAAGGGGGCCGACGCCGTGGTGATCGAGGGCCTCGAGCGCTACAAGTCGGGCGAGTCCACGTCCTACACCGAGGAGACGAAGAAGAAGAAGCGGTCGATCGAGACGTCCGGCAGCTCCTCCACGAGCAGCGAGATGGAGAAGCAGATCACCGCGACGTTCCTCAAGTACAAGGGGTAGCCGGACGACCGGGCTCCCCGGCGCGCGTCAGTCGAGGTGCGCGTCGAGGAGCTTCCACGCGATCTTCCCGCCGGGGCCGACGTCGTAGCGCAGGATCGTGTGCGCCAGGACGTGCCCGTCGTCGGCCGGCGCGTAGACGTACCGGCCGGGCAGGAGCACGATCCCGTCCCGATCGTAGAAGCCCATCGTCCCGCCCACGACCCCCTTGAAGGGGATCAGGTCCGCGTGCGCGGCGAGATCCGAGCGGAGCTGCGCGACCGGATCGGTGAGCCCCGCGGCCTTGAGCATCCGGATCTCGTCCTCGGAGAGCAGGACCCGCTGGTAGACCGGCGCGATCGAGCGGGCCTCGGCGCGCTTCGCGCGCTCCTCCGCGTTCCGCGCGCGGATCCCCAGATAGACGTTCCCCGCCACGCTCAGGACGAGGAGCAGGAGCAGCGCTCGCGAACCCTTCATGGTGTCCTCCCTGAACTCGCGCGCCGGATCGCGGCGTTCGCCCGGGAGGTCAGTCCCGCCAGCGCGCGATGAAGAGATTGGTCTCGTGCGATTCCGGATCGGCCCGGTTCGACGCCCAGACGAGGAACTTCCCGTCGGGGCTGAAGTGCGGGAACCCGTCGAAGCCCGTCGCCGTGGTGATCTGCTCCGCGTCGCCGCCCCGCTTGTCGAGCATCCAGAGGTCGAATTCCCTCGCCCCCGCCGATCCGGCGTTCGACGAATAGATGATCCGGTTGCCGTCGGGGTAGTACGTCGGACAGAAGTTCGCGGCGCCGTTCTTCGTGAGCTGGCGCGCGCCGGTGCCGTCGGCGCGCATCACGTAGATCTCGAGCTCGCCGGGACGGATCATCCCTTTCTTCAGCAGGCCCTCGTAGTCCTTCAGCGCCTCGCCCGTCGGATGGTTCGCCCGGTAGACGATCTCCCGGCAGTCGGGGCTGTAGAACGCGCCCCCGTCGTAGCCCGGCTCGTGCGTGAGCCGCTTCACCTCGCCCGCCTCGTTCATCTCGTACAGGTCGAGGTCGCCGTCGCGCATCGAGGTGAACACAAGCTTCCCGCCGCGGTGGCACCACGTCGCCTCGGCGTCGTAGCCCGGCGAGTCGGTCACCTTCTTCGCGTTCGACCCGTCGGGATCGGCCTCCCAGATGTCGTACGAGTCGTAGATCGCCCAGACGTAGCCCTGCGAGTAATCGGGCGGCGGCGGGCAGGAGTCGGAGACGCCCTGGGTGGACGAATAGATGATGCGGTCGCCCTCGGGGTAGTCGAAGTAGCCGCACGTGGTCCGCCCCTTGCCCGAGGAGACGCGCTTCACGTCGCCGGTCGCCAGGTCGAGCACGAACTCCTGGTCGCACTTCGTCCCGCGCGGCGTCGCCTGGAAGATGATCTGCTTTCCGTCGGGGCTGAAGTAGCCCTCGGCGTTCTCGCCGCCGAACGTGAGCTGTCGGATGTCCGAGAGATGGCGCTCGCCGTCGAACGTCTTCGTGAACGGCTTGCCGGCGCCGACGACGAAGTCGGCCCCCGGGCGCCCCTCGTAGAAGGGATCGATGCCCGACGACGCGGAGTCGGCCCCGGCGCCCTCGGGCGCCATGCCCGCATGCGGGTTCGCGGGCTCGGCGGCCGGCTCCTTCCCGGGCGCCGCCGCGGGCGCGTGCGGGCTCGCGGGCTCTTCGTGCGCCGCCACGGGGGCGGTCCCCGCGTGCGGACCGCCCTCCTTGCCCGCGCTCGCCGCGGCCGGCATCGACGCCTGGCCCATCTTCGCGCGATCGCCCAGGGTGGCGCGGAACGTCAGCGTCTGGTCGCCGCGGACCACGGTCACCTCGACCGTCTGGCCCGGCTTGTGGTCCTGGAGCGCGTACGTCATGTCGTACAGGTTCTCGATCCGCGTGTCCGCGAGCGACACGATGCGGTCCCCGCCCCGGATCCCCGCGATCTCGGCCGGGCCGCCGGCGCGCACGTCGGAGAGGAGGACGCCCCCTTTCTCCGACTCCATCGCCGTGAAGTCGGGCACGGTGCCGAGGTAGCTCCCGTAGCCGCGGCTGTCGCCGGTCATCGCGGGAGCGTCGGTGGCGCGCGCGTACATCGGCGCCGTCTGCCGCCGCGCCAGCTCGTCCACCAGCACCTCGGTGAACCGCGTCACGAGCGCGCCGCCGCGATTGTTGACCGTCTCCGGCCTGTCGTCGGGCGTGTGGTACGCGTCGTGCGTCCCGGTGAAGAGGTGGATCACCGGGATGCCCTTCGCGTAGAACGACGTCTGGTCCGACGGCCCGTAGCCGTCGCCGCGCGCCGCGACGTCGAGCTTCGTGTCGCGCGCGGCCTTCTCGAGCAGGTCCTTCCACTCCGGCGCCGACTCGAGGCCGAGCGCGATCAGGAGGTCGTCGCGCAGCCGGCCGACCATGTCGAGGTTCACCATCGCCTTCACCTGCGCCATCGGCACGGGCGGATGGTCGACCAGCCATGCCGACCCCGCGAGCCCCACCTCCTCGCCGGAGAAGAGGCAGACGAGGACGCCGCGATGGTCCTTCGCCTTCGCGAGGTCCCGCGTCATCTCGCCCGCGGCCAGGAGCACCGCGCAGTCGCCCGACGCGTTGTCGTCCGCGCCCGGATGGATCGCGTGGTCGTTCGGCCGCATCGAGTTCGCGCCGCCCCAGCCCAGGTGGTCGTAGTGCGCCCCGACGGCCACGTACTCGTTCGCGAGGCGCCCCTTGCCGGGGATGATCCCGACCAGGTTGTCGGAGTCGACGTAGATCGGCTTCAGGGCGACGTTCGCGTGGATCGTGACGGCCGGAACGGGCGCCGAGCGCGGCCTGAGATCGCGGTCCACGTCCTTCTGGAACGCGGCGAGATCGATGCCCGCGGTCTTGAGCCACCGCGCGGCGACGGACGGCTTCACCTGGACGACCGGGAGGCCCGCCGGGCTCTCGGGGCCGTCGTTCTTCAGGACCGGGACCTTGTCCATCCCCTCGTCCTGGATCGGCCCGGTCGTGAAGATCACCGCGACCGCGCCCCGCTCGCGCGCCTGGAGCACCTTGTACCGGAGCGCCGACCAGCGGCTCGGCCGCTTCCCGTCGAACGGCGACGCGTCGTCCTTCTCCTGCGGCTCGTAGCGGAGCATCAGCGCGACCTTCCCCTTCAGGTCGACGCCCTCGTACTCGCGGTAGCCGATCGCCGGCGCGTCGATGCCGTAGCCCACGAACACGAGCGGCGCGTCGAACGATCCGCTCGAGGAGAAGCCGAGCGGCACCCAGTCGGTGGAGTCGACGCCGTCGATGCGGTTCCCCGGCTCGCGCACGACGCCCGTCTTGATCGGGAACGTCTGGCGGTACGAGCCGTCGAAGGCGGGCGTGAGCTTCAGCGCGCGCATCCGCCGCTCGATCCACGACGCGGCCTTCACGATCCCCTCCGTGCCGATGCCTCGTCCTTCCATCGAGTCGGCCGCGAGGGCGAAGATCATGTCGTGGAATTCCTTCGTGAGGCGCGGGTCGGGATGGGGCTTCTCCACGACCTCGGGCGTCGCGGCGGAGGGAGCGGGAGCGGAAGCGGTCGGAGCGGCGGGGGGGGCGGCGAGCGCGTACGGAATCGGGGCGTCGGCGCCGGCCGCGACCAGGAACGCCGCGCCGGCGAGCATGAGGAGCGCGAGGCTCCACGCGGGGATTCGGTTCATGGCGGCATTGTACGGGAAATCCCCGCGGATGGAACCGCGTGCTCCGACCTGCTACGCTTTCCGGGACGGAACCCCCTCAATCAGGAGACAGTCATGACCACCGCCACGACGTTGAACGGCCTCCTCGAGCGCCTCGGGATCCAGGACGTGAATCCCGGCGCCGGAACCGGCCGATGGATCGAGACGAAGGGCGCCGAGCTGGCGTCCGTGAACCCCACCACCGGCGAGACGATCGCCCGGGTCCGCCAGGCCACCCACGCCGACTACGACCAGGTCGTGAAGACGGCGCAGAACGCGTTCGAGCGCTGGCGGCTCCTGCCCGCCCCCCGGCGCGGCGAGGTCGTGCGCGCGCTCGGGAACGCGCTCCGGGATCACAAGGAGGACCTGGGCCGGCTGGTCTCGCTCGAGAACGGCAAGATCCTCTCCGAGGGGCTCGGCGAGGTGCAGGAGATGATCGACATCTGCGACTTCGCGGTCGGCCTCTCCCGGCAGCTCTACGGTCTCTCCATGCAGAGCGAGCGCCCGAGCCACCGCATGTACGAGCAGTGGCAGCCGCTCGGGCCGGTGGGCGTCGTGAGCGCGTTCAACTTCCCGGTCGCCGTCTGGGCCTGGAACGCGGCGATCGCGGCCGTCTGCGGCGACACGGTGATCTGGAAGCCGTCGAGCAAGGTGCCGCTCTGCGCGATCGCGGTGCAGCGGATCTGCGACACGGTGATGAAGGAGCACGACGCGGCCGGCGTCTTCAACCTCGTGATCGGCCGCGGGAGCGACGTCGGCGACGGCATGCTCGCCGACCGGCGGGTGCCGCTCATCTCCGCGACCGGGAGCTGCCGCATGGGGCGGCGGATCGCCGAGGTGGTCGGGCCGCGCTTCGGCCGGACGATCCTCGAGCTCGGCGGGAACAACGCGATCGTCGTGCTCGACGACGCCGACCTCGACCTGGCGACGCGCGCCGCGACGTTCGCGGCCGTCGGCACCGCGGGGCAGCGCTGCACGTCGCTCCGCCGCCTCGTGATCCAGAAGGGGATCGCGCCGAAGCTGATCGAACGGCTCAAGAAGGCGTACGCGTCGGTCACGATCGGCGATCCGCTCGAGCCAGGCACGCTGATGGGCCCGCTGATCGACGAGGGCGCGGTGAAGGACATGATGAAGGCGCTCGACCAGGTGCGCGCGGAGGGCGGCGAGGTGCTCGCCGGCGGGAAGCGGATCGACCGCGCCGGCTTCTTCGTCGAGCCGACGCTCGTCCGGGCGCGCGCCGACATGAAGATCGTCCAGGAGGAGACGTTCGCCCCGGTCCTCTACCTGATCGAGGTCGCGGACCTCGACGAGGCGATCGCGGTGAACAACGGCGTGCCGCAGGGGCTCTCGAGCGCGATCTTCACGAAGGACCTCCTGGCCGCGGAGAAGTTCCTCTCGGCCGCGGGGAGCGACTGCGGCATCGCGAACGTGAACATCGGCACGTCGGGCGCGGAGATCGGCGGCGCGTTCGGCGGCGAGAAGGACACGGGCGGCGGTCGCGAGGCCGGATCGGATTCGTGGAAGCTCTACATGCGCCGCCAGACCGTGACGATCAACTACTCCGACCAGCTCCCGCTCGCGCAGGGCGTGAAGTTCGACGTGTAGCGGTCGGATCGCGAGGCGCCGGGGGAGGGCTTGGCAGCCCTCTCCCGGCGTGGTATGCTCCGTTCGCGTCGCGGTGCGCCGCGACGTCCAGAGACCCTTGAAACTAGTTCCGCGAGACTAGAAAGGGGCCATTTCGGCGAGCCACACCCCTTTCCGTCCCGGGAAGGGGTTTTTTGGTGCCCGACGGAGGTCCGGTGGAGCAGGTACGCGAGAAGACGGAACTGATTGACGAGGAAGGGCTTAGGAGGGCCGTAACCCGGATCGCGCACGAGATCATCGAGCGCAACGGGGGCGGCGCGAGCCTGGTCCTGGTCGGCATCCGGCGGCGGGGCGTCCCGCTGGCCCAGCGGATCGCGGCCAAGATCAAGGAGTTCGAGGGGATCGACGTCCCGGTCGGCGCGCTCGACATCACGCTCTACCGAGACGACCTCCAGACGATCGGCCCGCAGCCGGTGGTGAACCGCACGGAGATCCCCTTCGACATCGACGAGAAGACGGTCGTGCTCGTCGACGACGTCCTCTACACCGGCCGCACCGTGCGCGCCGCGCTCGACGAGCTGATCGACTTCGGGCGGCCGAAGGCGATCCAGCTCGCCGTGCTCATCGACCGCGGCCACCGCGAGATCCCGATCCGCGCCGACTTCGTCGGCAAGAACGTTCCCACCTCGCGGCGCGAGGTCATCATGGTCAAGGTCCAGGAGATCGACCGCGAGGACGGCGTGTCGATCGGGGAGCTCAACACATGATCGGCCAGAAGAAGGACCTCCTCGGACTGGAGGACGTGACGGCGGAGGAGATCGTCTCGATCCTCGACACCGCGCGCGCGATGCGCGAGGTGCTCGACCGCCCGATCCCGAAGGTGCCCTCGCTCCGCGGGCTGACCGCCGCGAACCTCTTCTTCGAGCCGAGCACGCGCACGCGCCTCTCGTTCGAGCTGGCGGAGAAGCGGCTCTCCGCCGACACCGTGAACTTCCAGTCGAGCGGATCGAGCGTCTCGAAGGGGGAGACGCTGCGCGACACCGCCCGGAACATCGAGGCGATGGGGATCCACCTGGTGGTCGTGCGCCACCAGTCCTCCGGCGCTCCGCACCACTTGGCGCGGAACCTGGACGCGGGCGTGATCAACGCCGGCGATGGGACGCACGAGCACCCGACCCAGGGGCTCCTCGACCTCTACACGATGAGGGAGCACAAGGGGCGGATCGAGGGGCTGCGCGTCGCGATCGTGGGCGACATCATGCACAGCCGCGTGGCACGCTCGAACATCTGGGGCCTGATCAAGCTGGGCGCCTCGGTGACGATCGCGGGGCCGTCCACGATGATGCCCGCCGACGTGGAGCGCTTCGGGGTGACCGTGGCGCGGAGCGTCGACGAGGCGCTCGAGGGCACGGACGTCGTGAACATCCTCCGGATCCAGCTCGAGCGCCAGCGTGCCTGCCTCTACCCCTCGCTGCACGAGTACGCGCGCGTCTACGGCGTGACGCGCGAGCGGCTCCGCCGCGCCAAGGCCGACGTGACCGTGATGCACCCGGGCCCGATGAACCGGGGCGTCGAGATCGCGCAGGACGTGGCCGACGGCGAGCACTCGGTGATCCTCGAGCAGGTCACGAACGGCGTCGCGGTCCGGATGGCCGTCCTCTACCTCCTCGCCGGCCACAAGGCGTCCGCCGGCCAGGCGGCCGACCCGGCGCCGACACCCGCCACCCCGACCGTGGAGGCCGTGAAGCGATGAACCGACCGATTTGTCTTCGCGGAGGCCGCGTGCTCGATCCGGCGCGGGACGTCGACCGCGCGCAGGATCTCTGGATCGCCGAAGGGCGGATCGCCGGGCTCGGCGAGGACGCCCCCGCCGCCGTGCGGAACCACCCCGACGCCGAGGTGATCGACGTGAAGGGGGCGGTCGTCTGCCCCGGTCTCGTCGACATCCACGTCCATCTCCGGGAGCCGGGCCAGGAGGAGAAGGAGACGATCGAGACCGGAACGCTCGCGGCGGCGCGCGGCGGCTTCACGACCGTCGCCTGCATGCCGAACACCGCGCCGCCGATCGACGACCGGCCCCGCGTCGAGTACGTGATCCGCCGCGCGGCGGAGTCGGGATCGGCGCGCGTGCTCCCGATCGCCGCCGTCACCCGCGGGCAGATGGGGGAGGCGCTGACCGAGATCGAGGACCTCGTGGAGGCGGGCGCGGTCGCGTTCTCCGACGACGGGAAGCCGGTCGAGAACGCGGAGATGATGCGGCGCGCGCTCGAGCTGACCCGGCCCCTCGGCGTGCCGATCATCCAGCACGCGGAGGACCCGGCGCTCAAGGGGAGCGGCGTGATGCACGAGGGGTGGGTCGCCACCAAGATCGGGCTCAAGGGGATCCCCGACGCGGCCGAGGCGGTGATGGTCGCGCGCGACGCGCTCCTCGCCGAGCTGACGGGCGGGCGGGTCCACGTGGCCCACGTGAGCGCGGCGCGGTCGGTCGACATCATCCGGAAGGCGAAGGCGCGCGGCATCCGCATGACCGGCGAGACGACCCCGCACCACCTGATCCTGACCGACGAGGCGGTGCAGGGCTACGACACGAACTTCAAGATGAACCCGCCGCTGCGCACCGAGCGCGACCGGGAGGCGCTGATCGAGGGCATCGTGGACGGCACGCTCGACTGTCTCGCCACCGACCACGCGCCGCACACCGACATCGAGAAGGACAACGATTTCGACACCGCGCCGTTCGGGATCCTGGGCCTCGAGACGGCGCTCGGGATCTACCTCCGCGCGCTGGTCGAGCCGAAGCACCTCTCGCTCTCGGACCTCGTCCTCCGGATGACCCGCCGCCCGCTCGAGGTGCTCGGACGGGACGGGGGCACGCTGGCGCCCGGCGCCCCGGCCGACGTGACGGTCTTCGATCCGACCGCGCGCTGGACGGTGCGCGCCGCCGCCTTCGGGTCGAAGTCGCGGAACACGCCGTTCGAGGGATGGGAGCTTCCGGGCGCGATCCGGCTCACGCTCTTGGGGGGCCGCGTGACCCATCGGGCCGAGCCGGCGGGGGCGAGCGTGCGATAGCCGGGGTCGGACGACGCGTGGTACGATAAATTGCTCATGCGCAACCCGTTCGGGGGGGCCGCCGGCCCTCGTCTCCTCGCAGTCCTACTCCTCGCTCTGGTCGTCTTCGGCTGCGCCTACTACAACACGTTCTACCTCGCGAAGAAGTACTACCGGGAGGGGCAGAAGGCCCAGGAGAAGAGCCTGACGGGGGGCGTCTCGCCGGACGCCGCCGGCCGGTTCGACGCGACGATCCGGCAGTGCAACAAGATCCTCACGGAGTACCCGAACAGCAAGTACGTGGACGACGCCCTCTACCTGATGGGGGCCGCCCTCTACGGCAAGGGGGACTACAGCGGCGCGATCCGGCGCCTGGACGAGCTGATGACCCGATTCCCGAAGAGCCCGTTCGTGCCCGACGCGCGGTTCGTCCAGGGTCTCTCGTACCTGAAGCGGAAGGACTTCACGGTCGCCGATTCGGTCTTCCACGCGATCGACGCCGACTACCCGAAGTTCGCGCGGAAGTGGGAGCTCTACTTCAACGAGGGGGAGAACAAGGCCCTGCAGGACGACATCCCGGCGGCGCTCTGGTGGTACCGGCGCGCGATCGGCGTCGCGAAGGAGCGGCACCAGCGCTCGGACGCGCTGCGCCGCGCCGGGGACGCGCTCGTCCAGGCCGACCGGCTCGACAGCGCGCAGACGGTCTACGACGAGTGCCTGCGGGTCGAGGACCGGCCCGGCACGCGCCTCGACGTGGCGCTCTCCCGCGGGGCGGCCCTGCGCGACCTCAAGCGCTACCAGGTGGCGCTCGACTTCCTGAACAACTGGAGGTCGACCGCCCAGGCGGAGCAGCGGGAGGGGGAGCTCTACCTGCGGATCGACGAGCTCCTGGCGCTCCTGGGCCGCACGCAGGACGCCATCGACGGGTACCGCCAGCTGGTCGATAAATATCCGCATACCAACGTCGCATACGAAGCGCAGTTCCAAATCGGGTATCTCTATGAATCGGCGCTCAGCGACTTCGACCAGGCGGCCAAGGAGTACGACAAGCTCCGGTCGGAGCCGGAATCGGAGTTCAAGAGCCAGGCGGCGCGCCGCTCGGCGAGCCTCACGACGCTGAAGCAGTACCGCGCCGCGCTCGAGGCCGACACGACGGGCGCGCGGGCGCGGTCGGCGTTCCGCGTGGCCGAGCTCTACTACTTCGAGCTGGGCAAGACCGATTCGGCGATGATGCAGTATCGTGCGGTGGAGCGGCAGTTCCCGCACAGCGTGTACGCGCCGAAGTCGGCGTACGCGCGACTCTGGATCACGGCGATCGACCGGAACGACACGACCGACGCGATGGCGATGACCGATACGATGGCGACGAAGTACAAGGGCACGCGGTTCGCGGAATCGGCCCTCTACCTCTGGAAGCAGTGGAGCGGGCGGACCGACGATCGGACGGCGCTCCTCGATACGCTGATGGCGCACCCCGACACGTCGGCCGCGTCCCTCTACGTCGAGGAGAAGGAGCCCGAGCCCGCGCCGCCGGCGGTCGCCACGCCGACCTCCACCGCCGCCGACAGCGGGGTCGCGCTCTCGGCGCAGGAGCTGAAGCGGCTCCAGGAGCGGGCCCAGGAGATGAAGCGGCCGAGACGCGACCGGCCGCTCCGCTTGCCGAAGCGGGAGTGGACCCCGGCGAACCTCGACACGGTGGCCGCGGCGGCTTCGGGCGACAGCCTGGCGGCCGCGGCGGACAGCACGGGCGCCGCCGCGGACAGCGCCGGCGTCGGCGCCGCCCCGCCGGACAGCGCGCGCGCCCGGCCGGGCGCGACCGGCGGCGCCGCCGGATCGGAAGGGGCGGCCCCGGCGGACACCATCCAGACCTACATCATCACCCCGTCGCGATGAACCTCGTGCCCTGCACCGTTCTCGAGAACCGCGAGCTGACGAAAGGTAATTTCCTGCTCACGCTCACCGTGCCGCGCGGCTTCGCCACGCCGAAGCCCGGACAGTTCGTCCACCTCCGCCTCTCGGACACCGGCGAGCCGCTCCTCCGGCGCCCGTACAGCCTCGAGGGCTTCGTGAACAAGGGGCGCGTGCGCGCGGTGCGGATCTACTTCTCGGTCGTCGGCCGCGGCTCCTCGATCCTGGCGCAGCACCGGAAGGGGAAGGTGCTCGACCTGATCGGCCCTTTGGGGGTCGGATTCAAGCCGACGCCGCGCCGCCTGCCGATCCTCGTCGCGGGAGGCCGCGGCGTCGCGCCGCTCCTCTTCCTGAGCCGCGCGCTCCGCGACAGGAAGCGGCCCTACGTCTTCCTCTTCGGGGCGCGCTCGAAGAACGAGCTGTACGGCGTGCGCGAGATCAAGGGCGGGCGGGTCCATCTCGCGACCGACGACGGCTCGGTCGGCTACCACGGAAGCGTGCTCGACCTCCTGGCCCGCGAATGGGCCGAGGAGGGGCACACGCCGGCCCGCGCGGAGATCTTCACGTGCGGTCCCCACGGGCTCCTCCACGGCATTGCCGACTTCGCCCGCGAGCGCGGCATCCGCTGCGAGGCGTCGCTCGAGGGGCCGATGGCCTGCGCGGTCGGCGCCTGCCGCGGCTGCCCGGTCCCGCTCCGGGACGGCACCCCCGCGTCGCGCTATCCCGCCATGTGCGTCGAGGGTCCGGTGATGGACGCGACGATCGTCGACTGGGAGCGGCTGCCGTGAAGCGGCCCGGACTCGGCGTCTCGATCGGCTCGCTCCGACTCCGCAACCCGGTGCTCGTGGCGTCGGGCATCATCGGGTACGGCAAGGAGTACGAGGCGCTCGTCGACCTCCGGAAGATCGGCGGCATCGTGACGAAGACCGTGACACGACGCCCGCGCGTCGGGAACCCGCCGCCCCGCGTCGTCGAGGTCGCGGCGGGGATGCTGAACTCGATCGGGATCGAGAACCCGGGGCTCGAGGGCTTCCTCGAGACGAAGGTGGAGATCCTCCGCGCGCTCCCGTGCGCCGTGATCGTCTCGGTCGAGGGGGAGACGACCGAGGAGTTCTGCGAGCTGGTCTCGGGCGTGTCGGGGAGCGGCGTCGCGGACGCGATCGAGGTCAACATCTCCTGCCCGAACGTCGGGCCGCACGGGCTCAAGTACTCGACCGACGCCGGCATGGCGCGCGAGGTGATGAGCGCGATCCGCCCGCTCACGGCGCTCCCCCTGATCGCCAAGCTCACGCCGAACGTGACCCGGATCGCGGAGATCGCCGTGGCGTGCGCGGAGCGCGGCGCCGACGCGGTCTCGCTCGTGAACACGTTCGTCGGCATGGCCGTCGACTCGCGCACGCGACGGCCGATCCTCGGCACCGTGCTGGGCGGGCTCTCGGGCCCGGCCATCAAGCCGCTCGCGCTCGCGAAGACGTGGGAGGTGACGCGCGCGGTGGACATTCCCGTCGTCGGCATGGGCGGCATCGCGAGGCCCGCCGACGCGATCGAGTTCCTGCTCACCGGCGCGTGCGCGATCCAGGTCGGCACCGCGATGTTCGCCGACCCGGGGCTCCCGGAGGCGTGCGTCGCCGGCATCGAGGACTACGTGAAGCGCCTCGGCGCGTCCTCCGTGGACGCGGTGATCGGCGCCCTGGACGTTCCGGCCGACCGCGGCGTGATCCGGGCCGGCCGGGCCGCGCGCCGCGCGGCGCACGAAGGAGGGGGGACATGACCGAAACGGAGGGGACGCCCGGCGCGCCGGTGCACGTCCGCGAGCGCCTCATCGTGGCGCTCGACCAGCCCGATCTCCGGGCCGCGATCGCCCACGTCGATCGAATCGGCGACGCGGCGATCTGGTACAAGGTGGGGCTCCAGCTCTTCTGCGCCGCGGGGCGCGACGCGGTGCTGGCGATGGCGGACCGCGGGAAGCGCGTCTTCCTCGACTTGAAGCTCCACGATATCCCCGCCACGGTGGAGCGCGCGATCCGGGCCCTCGAAGGGCTCCCGGTCTCGCTCCTCACCGTGCACGCCGCCGGCGGCCCCGCGATGCTCCGCGCCGCGGCCGCGGCCGCGGGGTTCCTGGCGGGGCGGCCCCGCGTGCTCGCGGTCACGATGCTGACGAGCCTCGAGGGGACCGAGATCCCGCCGCTCTGGAATCCGATGACCGACGTCGAGGAAAAGGTGCTGGCGCTGGCCGACACCGCCGCGGAAGCGGGCGTGGACGGCGTCGTCGCCTCGCCGCGGGAGATCGCGGCGCTCCGCCTCGACCACCCCGCGCCGTTCCTGATCGTCACGCCCGGAATCCGCGGGCCGAACGATCCGTCCCACGATCAGAAGCGGACGCTGAGCCTCCCCGAGGCGTTCGCCCGAGGCGCCGACTACGTCGTGGTCGGACGCCCCATCCTCGAATCGAGCGATCCGCACGCCGTGGTCGCCGCCTACGAGACGGCGCTCCAGGGTGCCGTGCTCCACGAAAGGACCGATCCATGAAGGTGCTGGTCACGGGCATCACCGGCTTCGCCGGGAGCCATCTGGTCGACTACATGCTGACCCGGCCGGGGGTCGAGATCGCCGGCATGATCCGCTGGCGGAGCCGGACGGAGAACATCGAGCACTTCCGCGACAAGGTGCGCTTCGTCGAATGCGACCTCCGCGACGCGTTCTCGGTGCGCGACGTGATCGCCGACGTCCGTCCCGACTGGATCTTCCACCTCGCCGCGCAGAGCTTCGTGCCGACGTCGTGGACGGCGCCGACCGAGTCCCTGGTCACGAACATCATCGGTCAGCTCAACATTTTCGAGGCGGTGAAGAAGCTCGGGATCAAGCCGCGGATCCAGCTCGCCTGCTCGAGCGAGGAGTACGGGCTCGTGCACGAGGACGAGCTCCCGATCCGGGAGACGAACCCGCTCCGCCCGCTCTCGCCGTACGCGGTCAGCAAGGTCGGGCAGGACATGCTCGGCTACCAGTACTGGATGAGCTACCACCTCCCGGTCCTCCGCACGCGCGGCTTCAACCACGAGGGGCCGCGGCGCGGCCCCGTGTTCGTCTGCTCCGACTTCGCGAAGCAGATCGCCGACATCGAGAAGGGGCGGCGCGAGCCGGTCCTCAAGGTCGGGAACCTGGAGGCGCGGCGTGACTTCACGGACGTGCGCGACATCGTGCGCGGCTACTGGCTCGCGTGCGAGAAGGGGGAGCCGGGCGAGGTCTACAACCTCTGCTCGGGGAAGGCGTGGACGATCCGCGAGATGCTCGACATGCTGCTCGGCATGACGAAGGCGAAGATCCGGGTCGAGCCGGAGCCGTCGCGGATGCGGCCGTCGGACGTGCCGGTCCTCCTCGGCGACGCGTCGAAGTTCCGGAAGCAGACGGGCTGGGAGCCGACGATCCCGTTCGAGCGGACGCTCGCCGACCTGCTCGCGTACTGGAGAGAGCGCTGATCCCTTGCGCACGCTGATCACGGGAGTCGCGGGCTTCGTCGGGCGCCACTTCGCGCGCGCGATCGTGACCGACGGCCTCGGCGACGTGCACGGCGCCGATCGGGCGCCGCTCGCCGCCGAGGGCGAGGACGAGCTGAAGGCGGCGCTCCGGAGCTACCGGACGCTCGAGGTGACCGATCCGGCCCAGGTCGACGCCGCGGTCCGCGAACTCCTGCCCGATCGCATCGTCCACCTCGCGGCGCAGGCGTCGGGGGCCGACGGTCTCGAGCGTCCGGCGGAGACGTACGCGATCAACGCGGTCGGCTCGCTCCATCTCCTCGAGGCGGTCCGCCGCCACGCGCCGGAGGCGACCGTCCTCCTGGTCGGGTCCGCGGACGTCTACGGCGCCGGGACGCCCGGCGCGCTCCTCACCGAGGACGCGCCGCTCCGCCCGCTGAATCCGTACGCGCTGAGCAAGGCGGCGCAGGACATGATCGGCGAGGTCTACGCCGGCACGTACGGGCTCCGCGTGATCCGCACCCGGACGTTCTCGCACACCGGGCCCGGGCAGCGCCCGCGGTTCGCGCTGGCCGGGTTCGCCGACCAGCTGGCCCGGATCGGGGAGGAGCTCCTCCCGCCCGAGGTCAAGGTCGGCAATCTGGACGGGGTCCGGGAGTACGGCGACGTGCGGGACGTGGCGCGCGCGTACCTCGCCCTCCTCGACCGGGGAGTGCCCGGCGAGGCCTATAATGTCTGCACCGGCGTCGGATACACGATGCGCGACCTCCTCGACCGACTGATCCGGATCGCGGGCGTCCGCGTCACCGTGGTCTCCGATCCGGCCCGCGTGCGCGCGCGCGACACCGACCACCTGGTCGGCGATTCGGGTAAGATCGCGGCGCGGACCGGCTGGAAGCCGCTCCTGTCCCTCGAACGAACGCTCCTCGACCTCTACCGCGACGCGCGCGAGCGCGTCCGCCGCGAGGCCGGGGCCTAAGACTCAGGAGGAATCATGCGCATCGTGGTGGTGGGTTCCGGATACGTCGGCCTCGTGAGCGGCGCCGGGTTCGCCGATTTCGGGAACGAGGTGCTGTGCGTCGACCTCGATCGGAAGAAGATCGACATGCTGTCGCGGGGCGAGATCCCGTTCTACGAGCCGGGGCTCGAGGACCTGGTGATGCGGAACGTGCGCCAGCGCCGGCTCCGGTTCGGCACCTCGCTGGAGGAGGCGACCCGCTGGGGCGAGGTGGTCTTCATCTGCGTCGGCACGCCGATGCGGGCGAACGGCGACGCCGATCTGTCGCAGGTGTTCGGCGCGGCGCGCACGATCGCCCAGTCGATGCCGTCGTACCGGCTCGTCGTCCAGAAGAGCACCGTTCCGGTCGGCACGGCCGACCGCGTCCGCGACGTGATGCGCCGGTACGCGCGTCGCGGGGCGAAGTTCGACGTCGCGTCGAATCCGGAGTTCCTCCGCGAGGGCTCGGCCGTCGAGAACTTCATGCGCCCCGACCGGGTCGTGATCGGCGGCGACGCCCCGAAGGCGCTCGCGACGCTGCGGGAGATCTACGCGCCGCTCTATCTGATCGAGACCCCGATCGTCGCCGTCAACGTGCGCACGGCCGAGCTGATCAAGTACGCGGCGAACGCGTTCCTCGCGATCAAGATCTCGTTCATCAACGAGATCGCGAACCTCTGCGAGGCGGTGGGCGCCGACGTGCACGACGTCGCGAAGGCGATGGGCCTCGACCGGCGGATCGGGCCCAAGTTCCTCCACCCCGGCCCCGGCTACGGCGGCTCCTGCCTTCCGAAGGACACGCACGCGATGCGGCACTTCGCCCGGCGCGCCGGGGTCAAGCTGCGCACGGTCGGCGCCGCGATCGACGTGAACGACCTCCAGCACAAGATCGCCACGAAGAAGATCCTCGAGGCATTGAAGGGGCGCGGACCCCACACGGTCGCGATCCTCGGCCTCTCGTACAAGCCCGACACGGACGACCTCAGGGAGGCGCCGTCCCTGTACCTGATCCGCTCGCTCCTCAAGCGCGGCGTGCGGGTGCGCGCGTTCGATCCGGCCGTGAAGCCGGGCCAGGCCGGGCTGCCGAAGAAGATGGTCTTCGCGACGAGCGCGTACGACGCCGTGAAGGGGGCGGACGCGATGGCGGTCGTCACCGAGTGGAACCAGTTCCGCCGGCTCGACCTCGGTCGGGTCCGCCGGGCCATGCGGCGCCGCGCGATCGTCGACCTCCGGAACGTCTACGATCCGGCCGCGGTGCGGCGGCACGGATTCACGTACGCCTCGGTCGGGAGGCCCGAATGAAGCTGATCCACGGCGTCCACGTGAAGCCGCTCAAGGTGATCGCCGACGAGCGGGGCTACCTGATGGAGATGCTCCGCTCCGACGACCCCTTCTTCCAGCGGTTCGGCCAGTGCTACGTGTCGGTGGCCTACCCGGGCGTCGTGAAGGGGTGGCACTACCACAAGGTCCAGACCGACCACTTCGTGATCGTGAAGGGGATGATGAAGGTGGTGCTGTACGACGGCCGGGAGGACTCGCCCACCAAGGGACTCGTGAACGAGTTCTTCATGGGCGAGAAGAACCCGGTCCTGGTCACGATCCCGCCCGGCGTGCTCCACGGCATGAAGGGGATCGGCACCGAGCCCGCCATGCTCGTGAACACCCCGACGGAGCCGTACCAGTACGACCGTCCCGACGAGTTCCGGGTCGACCCGCACGACAACGACATTCCGTACGACTGGGCGCGGAAGGACGGCTGACGTGGCGAAGGGGCTCCGCCTCGAGCGCGCCGGGTTCCTCGTCACGGGGGGCGCCGGGTTCATCGGCTCGAACTTCGTCCGCCACGTGAGGCGCCGGTTCCCGGCGTCGCGCGTCACCGTGCTCGACAAGCTCACGTACGCCGGCAACCTCGCGAACCTCGACGACGTGAAGGACGATCCGGGCTACCGGTTCCTCCGCGGCGACATCTGCGATCCGGAGATCGTCGCGGAGGCGATGGCCGGCGCCGACGTGGTCGTGAACTTCGCCGCCGAGACGCACGTCGACCGCTCGATCGACGACGCGAAGGACTTCGTGCTGACCGACACCGTCGGCGTCTTCGTGCTGCTCGAGGAGGCGCGCCGCGGAAAGGTGCTCCGGTTCGTCCAGATCTCGACCGACGAGGTCTACGGCGAGATCCTGGGCGAGGCGGCCACCGAGGACGCGCCGCTCCGCGCGCGGAATCCGTACGCCGCCTCGAAGATCGGCGGCGACCGCCTCGCGTACGCGTACGCCGTGACGCACGGCGTGCCCGCCGTCGTGACGCGCTGCAGCAACAACTACGGTCCCTACCAGTACCCCGAGAAGCTGATCCCGCTCTTCGCGACGAACGCGCTCGAGGAGAAGCCGCTCCCGGTGTACGGCAGCGGAAAGAACGTCCGCGACTGGATCCACGTCGAGGACCACTGCCGCGCGCTGGTCGCCATCTTGGAGGCCGACGACGTGGAGGGGGAGACCTTCAACATCGCGGGCGGGAACGAGCGCTCCGTGCTCGAGATCGCGGCCCTGATCCTCGAGCGGCTCGGGAAGCCGCCGGCGCTCCTCCGGCACGTGACCGACCGGCCGGGGCACGACCGCCGGTACGCGATCGACGCGTCGCGCCTCCACGCGAAGACCGGCTTCGTCCCGTCGATCGATTTCGCCGGCGGCATCGTAGCGACGATCGACTGGTACGTCGCCCACCGAGGCTGGTGGGAGGCGATCCGCTCCGGGGAGTTCCGGCACTACTACGAACGGACCTACGGGTCCCGGTAGCGGATAGGGCCCCGCGCGCGTGCGCCGGCTCGTCCGCTCCACCGCGATCCTCGGCCTCGGCTCCGCGGCGACCGTCGTCGCCGCCATCGTCCGCGCCAAGATCCTCGCCGCCTGGCTCGGTCCCGAGGGGACCGGCGTCCTCGCCCAGCTCGCCTCGCTGACCGCGGTGCTCGTCCCGCTGGCCACGCTCGGCGTCGGGAACGGCCTCGTGACGCTGATCGCGGACGCGCGCGGGAAGGGCGATCCCGCGCGCGCGGTCGCGCTCGAGCGGACCGGCCTCTCGCTCGCCTGGATGCTCGGCGTGGGGCTCGCCCTCCTCGCCATGGCGGCCTCCCCCTGGCTCGCGCAGGCGATCTACCGCGACCGCGCATTCACGTGGGCCGTGCTCCTCGGCGCGGCGTCGGTGCCGCTCTCGGCCGTGGCGTCGCTCCGCATCTCGATGCTCCAGGGCTACCAGGCGGTGCGCTCCCTCGCCGGGCTGAACGTCGCCGTGGCGGTCGCGGGGATCGCGACGATCGTTCCCCTGGCGCACTTCTTCGGCGTCCAGGGAGCCGTCGTCCAGCTGGTGGTGATCGCCGCGTTCTACGCGGTCTGGAGCGGGCGCGTCCTGGCGCCGCACCATCCGCGCGACCTGCCGCGGCCGGCGAGGCGGATCGACCGCGCGCTCCTGCGCCCGCTCCTCCGCTTCGGCGTCTCGGCGCTCCTCGTGGGGCTGAGCTCGACCCTGACGCTCCTCGTCCTCCGGAGCCTCATCGTCGACAAGCTCGGGCTCGGCCCGAACGGCATCTACCAGGTCTGCGTCGGCGTCTCGGGGCTCCTGATGCCGACGATCCTGAACTCCATCACCGCGAACGTCTGGCCCGAGATCGCGTCGCTCGCGAGCGACCGCGACGCGCCGCCGGTGATGCGGAGCGGCGTCCGCCTCGCGTTCCTGCTCGTCACGGGGACGACCGCCGGGATCCTGGTCGGCGCGCCGCTCTGGGTGCCGCTCTTCTACTCGGGGAAGTTCCTCCCCGCGCTCGATCTCCTGCCGTTCCAGTTCCTGGGCGACTACTTCCGCGCGGGCGCGTGGATGTTCGGCATCTGGCTCGTGCCGCGGAACCGGCTCCGCCCGTGGGTGCTCTTCGACGTGATCTACGGCCTCACGCTCCTCGTCGCGTTCCTCCTCCTCGTGGACCGGATCGGGATCCGGAGCGTGGTGATCGGCTACGTGCTCGCGCACACCACGCACGCCACGCTCCACTACCTCCTGGCGCGCCGCGTGATCGGCTTCCGGCTCGGGCCGGACAACCGGCGCCTCCTCCTCGCGTCGCTCCTCCTCCTCGCCGGCCTGGCCGTCTGGACGCCCCGTTCGGTGCTCGGGTCGGCGCTCGGGGGGGCGGCGCTCCTGGTCTGGGCGGCGGTCGTCGTCCGGCCGCACGAGTGGCGGGCGATGGTCGGGATCGTGAGGAGGCGGCTGGGGCTATCCGGGGGACCGCCCCCCGTGGCATCATGAATGGCTTGAATCCACGCGCGACACATCGGCGCCGTCCGGGCGCCCTCCGGCGCGCCGCGGCGTCCGCCGCGGCCCTCCTCGCCTGCCTCGCCCTCGCCGGACCCGCGCCGGCCCAGCGCACGGCGTCCGGCGCGGGCGCGACGGGCTCCACCCTCGACGTGGGCGACGCGGCGGCGGCCGCCGCCGCGATGGCGGCCGGCCCGCAAGCCGAGGCGAACCCGCCCATCGCCGGGCGCGTCGATCCCGCGACGTACCGGGTCGGACCCGGCGACGAGCTGGCGCTCCGCTACTCGGAGCTCTCCGATCCCCAGATCCTCCGGATCGGGCCGACCGGCGACCTGCCGCTCCCGAACGTCGGTCCCTTCCCGGCGGCGGGCCTCACGCTCGCCGATCTCGAGCAGCGCGTGCGCGAGCGGATGAAGCCGTACGTCCGGGGATCGGGCCTCACGCTCACGCTGCTTCGGCCGCGGCGCTTCCGCCTCTTCGTCCTGGGCGACGTGATCCGGCCGGGACCGGTGACCGTGCAGGCGCCGGTCCGCGCGTCCGAGGCGATCGCCGCCGCCGGCGGCATCGATCCGGGCGGCGCCGAGCGGGGCATCGAGGTGCGCCGCGGAACCGACACGCTGCGCGTGGACCTCGCGCGCGCGACCCACTCCGGCTCGACGTCGAGCGACCCGCTCGTCTTCGAGACGGACGTGCTCTACGTGCCGCGCGCCGGACACCGGCTCGGCGCGCTCGGCGCGGTGGCCTACCCGGGGCGCTACGACTTCGTGCCGGGCGACCGGTTGAGCGATCTCGTCGCGGCCGCGGGAGGACTCATGCCGGAGGCGACCGCGGACGACGCGACGATCGAGCGCTTCGACGACGACGGCCGCTCCACGCGCACGCCGGCGGGGCTTTCGGCCGCGCTCGCCGCGCCCGGGAGCGACGCCGACCCGCTGCTCCGCGAGGGGGACCGCCTCTTCGTCCCGTCGCGGGGACACTGGCGCGAGGGGTACACCGTGAGCGTCGAGGGCGAGGTCGCGCGGCCGGGTCCCTATCCGATCGTTCCCGGCCAGGACCGGGTGCTCGACGCGCTCGGCCGCGCGGGCGGGCTCACCGCGTTCGCCGACACCGAGGCGGTCCGCGTCGAGCGGGTGCGCGCGATCGCGCCCCCCGACACGGCCTTCCTCCGTCTCGCGCGGGAGAACGATCAGCTCCTGGGTCCGAGCGACCGCGACTACGTCGTGCTCCGCTCCAAGGAGCGGAAGGCGGTCTCCGCCGACATCGGCGCGCTCCTCTCCCACGGGGACGAGCGCGGGAACGTGCTCCTCGCCGACGGCGACCGGATCATCGTGCCGCGGCGGTTCCCGTTCGTGTCCGTGCAGGGCGAGGTGAAGCGCCCGGGCTACGTTCCGTACGTGGAGGGCCGCACGGCCTCGGAGTACGTGGACGAGGCGGGCGGCTACACGTCGCGCGCGAACCGCGGCCGGGTCCGCGTCACGCTCGCCTCGACGGGCCGGCAGGTGAGCGTCCGGGAGGCGAGCCGGCTCCACGCGGGCGACGTGGTCTGGATCCCGTCGAAGGAGGAGAAGAGCCTCTGGGACCGGCTCCGGGATCTCCTCACCACGGCATCCCAGGCGGCGACGATCTACCTCGTCATCCACCAGGCGACGAAGTGACCGCGCCGGTCGACGGCCGCCCGGCCGCCGCCGCCGCGTAGACACCCCAGACGTACGCGAAGATCCCCGCCGTGTTGAGATCCGCCAGCGAGTAGTTCGTCACCAGGATCGCGAGCACCTGCACCGTCACCGCCACGGCGGCGATCGACCACGCGCGGGCCAGCCACGAGTCGTCCTCGGCCGCGCGGCGCCAGGCCGCGCGCGCGAACCGGACGATCAGGAACCCGAATCCGAGGAGCCCGACCACGCCGAGCTTGAGCCAGAGGAGGAGGTAGTACTCGTGGACGACCCACTGCTCCTTCAGCGTCCGGAAGAGGGGATCGCGCGTGACGATCGTGGCGCCGAAGCCCGATCCCACGATCGGCGAGCGGGCGGCCGCCTCGATCGCGCGGTCGTACTCGGCCAGGCGGATCACGTTCGAGAGGGTCTCGCGGCTCGCCTGCGTCGAGAAGGAGGACTCGAACCGGCCGCCCGCGGCCGTGAAGAGGCCGCCGCCGCCGAAGTAGAGCGCGGCGAGGCCCGCGGCGACGGCCGCGACGGCGAGGAGCGCCGGCACGAGGAGGAGGCGCCGCGCCCGCGCCCGCGGCTCGAAGCGCCCGAGGCTCCGCCATCCGAGGAGCGTCGCGGTCGCCAGCCCGGCGATCGCCCCGAGCCAGTAGCCGCGCGTGAACGAGAAGAAGAGGTGGAGGAGCATCGGGATCATCGCGAGGAGGCAGAGCGCGCGGATCCGCCGGCGCGGGGCCATGAGCGCCGCGCTCCAGAGCACGACGGCCGCGATCCCCGTGACGGTCGTGAAGTAGATGCCGCCGAGCCGTTCGCGGTACGCCTGGAGCATCACGAGGCCGAAGACCGTGTGGATCACGCCGATCGCGACGAGGCCCGCGAGCGCGTACCCGAGGTGCTTCCGGTCGAGCGCCTGCGGCACGGCGAGTGCCGCGACGGGCCAGAGCGCGGGGAGGAGCTCGAGGCCGAGGTCGCGGAGCCCGTTGCCCCGGAGGAGCCCGACCACCACGCCCATCGCGCAGACGCCGAGCCAGACGAGGACGCCCGCGCGGAGCTCCCGCGGCGGCGCCGTCCACCCGCGCCAGGCGCTTCGCCAGAGGAGGAGGAGCGCGGACCACGCGATCCACGCGACCAGCACCGCGATCTCGAGCGCGAGGGTGCCCGCCGCGTAGTCGACGAACGTCGCGAGGAGCACGGCCACCAGCACCGTGGCGCGGGCGTCGGCAAGGGTCCAGACGGCGAACGCGGCCGCGACGAGGACGAGGAGGAGCGGCCGGCCGGCGCCGGCCGCCAGCGTGAGGACCACGACCGCCGGCAGGAGCGTCACGGCGGCGAGGAGCGCGCGGTGCGCGCGGTGGCGGTGCATGGGGGGCGCCCCCGCGGTCGCGTCCGCCGACTCGCTCGGGATCATGCGATGCATGGTACGGGCGCGTGCCGGGGCCGGGAAGCCGGAATCGCGGGGCGGCGCCTCGGCGACGTATGGTACCCTCGCGCGCGATGAGTCCCGCCGACGAGCGGATCCCGCCGCCCGAAGCACCCGACGCGCCGCCCGCCGTCACCGCGATCGTCGTGAGCTACAACTCCGCCCGCGACCTGCCGGCGTGCCTCCGGTCGCTCGAGGCGCAGGAGGGACTCGCGCTCCGGATCCGCCTCGTCGACAACGCCTCCCGCGACGGCTCGGCGGCGCTCGCGCGGCGGGAGTTCCCCGGGGTCGTCCTGACGGAGAACGCAGAGAACGTCGGATTCGGCCGCGCCGTGAATCAGGTGCTCGAAACGGAGCCGGCCGCGTTCTACGCGCTGGTCAATCCCGACACCATCCTGCCCCCACGCGCGGTCGCCACGTGCGTCGCGGCGCTTCGCGCGGACGAATCCGTCGGCGTCGCCGCCACGCGTCTGGTCGGTGCCGACGGCGCGACGCAACCCTCCTGTCAGGCCTTCCTCGGGCTTCGAAATCTCTTCGCCGAGACGCTGGGCCTGCACCGCCTCCTCCCCTCGATCCGCTCGCTCGCATCGCTCCAGATGACCTGGTTCGCGTACGACCGCGCCCTCGACGTCGACTGGATCCAGGGCGCGTTTCTCGTCGTGCGCGGCTCGATCGTGCGGACGGTGGGGGGCTTCGATCCGGCGTTCTTCATGTACGGGGAGGAGATGGATTGGTGCCGCCGGATCCGGGACGCGGGCCACCGCATACGCTTCCTGCCGGAGCCGCCGGTCGTGCACGTGGGGGCCGCCAGCACCGCGCCGATCGCGGAGCCGATGTTCGTGGAGAATCTCAAGGGGCGGATCCGCTATCTGCGGAAGCATCACGGCCCGCGGGTCGCCCTGGCGGGTCGCGGGTTGATCGCGGTCGCGGTACTGCTCCGCTTCGCGTGGCGCGAGGCGGCGGCGCTGACGGCGCCGGCCCCGCGCCGGTCGGCCGCGCGCACCGAGCGGGCGATGTTCCGCGCGGCACTCGCCTGGGTCCTCCGGGGACTGCCGCTCACGCCTCCCGAGATCGGCGCACGTTCCAGCCCACCCACGTGAGCGCGACGAAGGTCGAGAGGCCGAACCCGAGCACGATGAGGAGTCCGCGCCGGGGCCAGGCGCGGCGGTCGGGCGGCACGGCCTCGTCGAGCACCTCCACCGTGCGCACGTCGCGCGCCTCGTCGATCCGCGCCTCCTCGTACTGCGCCGAGAGGAGCGCGAAGACCTGCTCCTGCACCTTCACGGTGCGGAGGAGCCGGGCCAGCTCGAGCCCGAGGTCGGGGAGCCCCGCGATCAGCCGGTTCACCTGGTCGAGCTCCAGCCGGAGCCGGCGCACCTCGGCGCTCGAGTCGGACGCGACCTCCCTCGCGACGCCCAGCCTGACCTCGAGCGTCGCCTGGTTGGCGAAGAGGCGCGCGGAGCTCTCCACGGCCGAGAGCTGATCGGCGGAGAGCGCGACGGCGTGGTGGCGCTCTCCGTAGGCGCGGAGCGCGTCCTCGGCTTTCGCGAGGTCCTCCTCCGTCTTCTTCAGCCGCTGCTCGACGAAGATCCGCGTGCGGCGTCCCTTCGTCATCCGGAACTCGCGGTTGTAGCGGTCGAGCTCCTCGGCGTACCCGTTCGCGAGATCGGCGGCGCGCTTGGGATCGCGGTCCTCGACGCGGATCACGATCGTGCCGCTCTCGCCGAGCTTGAAGTCCGAGTGGGCGGCGAGCGCGCCGATCGCGGCCTCCTCGCGCTTCACGCGGTAGGCGCGCACGAGATCGAATCGCTGGACCAGCGCCGAGGCGACGCGGCGGCTCCGGAGGATCGCCATCGTGACGTCCTCGGGACCCGTGCGCGACGGGATCTGGATGCCGGGGACGTTCAGGGAACGGAGCACCGTCGAGACGCTGAAGCCCGTGTCCTCCTCGGATGGCGGCAGGAGCACGGTCTGGGCGCGGAAGACCGGCGGCCAGAGGAACGCGACGGCCGCGCAGAGCGTCGTCCCGAGGAGCACCGCGATCGCGGCCCGGCGCCAGTAGGGGCGCGCGGCGCTCGCGTAGTCGGACGGGGTCGGCTCGCGGTCCATGGTCTAGCGCGGGCCGGAACGGGACGCGGGACGCGCCGCGGGGCGGGAAATCATCGGAAGAGTGTACCCGCGCCCGAGGGGGAAACGCCACTCCCGTTCGGACGCGCGGGCGCGTGTCACGCCGAGTCGACGCGGCCCGTCGCGCGCGCGCGCGCGACGCCCCGGAGGAGCGCCGCCGCCTGCGCGAACGGCACGAGCGGGACGAGGAGGAGCCGCGCGGGGCGGAAGCGCCACTTGATCGCGAGCGGGAGAAGTGCCGCCGCCGCGGCGAGGAGGAGGAGGACGGCGAGCCCCTCGTCGCGGAGGAGCCGTGCCGTCGCCGCGGCGGCGAGCGCGATCAGGTAGGCGGCCGACGCGCGGAGCACGGGGCGCCGGATCCGGAACGGGCCGATCCGCGCGACCTCGATCCGGTCGCGGAAGCGCGCCGGGTGCCGGCGCGCGAGGAGCGGGTCCATCTCGTAGCGCGCGGCCCAGCGGAGCGGATCGAGGAAGCGGGCGTGCTCGACGGGGTGCGTCACGCGGACCTCGGGTGCGACGACGGTCCGCGCGCCCGCCTCCTCGAGCGCGAATCCGAAGTCGGAGTCCTCGCGGAAGTAGACGCCGCGCGCCGCGTCGAAGTACGCCTCGCAGTAGCCGCCGATGTGCGCGAAGCGGTCGCGCCGCACGAAGAGGTTCGTCGGGAGGTAGTTCGGGTGCGCGCCGTCGCGCCGGCGGACCGGCGCGCCCGCCGGCGTGACCGTCTCACCCTCGATCGCGTCCGCGTCCGGCTCACGCGCGATCCGGGCGGCCGCGCGCTCGAGCCAGTCGGCCGCCGGCTCGCAGTCGTCCTCGGTGAACGCGAGCCACGCGCCGCGCGCCTCCGCGGCGCCCCGGTTCCGCGCGGCGCCGGGGCCGCGGCGCTCGGGGAGGGCGACCGTCCTGGCACCGACGGCGTCGACGGCCGGCCGCAGAGACTCCGGGAGCGGGGCACCGTCGAGCGCGATCACGATCTCACGACGGTCGTGGGGCAGCGTCTGGCGGGCCAGCGCGGCGAGGAGGCGGCGGAGCGACGATTCCTCGCCGCGGGAGGGAACGACGACGGTGAAGTCGGGGGCGGTGCCGCTCAGAGCGCCGACGGCGTGGGGCGCACCAGCGCCTCGCGCGGCTCGTTCCGGTACCACTCGATCGTCCGGGCGAGCCCCGTCTCGAGCGGCGTGGTCGCCCGCCACCCGAGGATCCGCTCGGCGCGCGACGTGTCGAGGCAGCGGCGCGGCTGGCCGTCGGGCTTCGACGGATCCCAGCGGAGCGTGCCGGCGAATCCGGTCGCGCGGGCGATCTGCTCGGTCAGGTCCTCGATGGAGATCTCGAAGCCGGCGCCCAGGTTCACGGGGTCGCTCCCCGGGAGCCGCTCGAGCGCGGCGACGATGCCGCGCGCGGCGTCCTCGACGTAGAGGAACTCGCGGGTCGCCTTGCCGCTCCCCCAGACCTCGATCTCCGTGGCGCCCGACTCGACCGCCTCGACGCACTTCCGGATGAGGGCGGGGATCACGTGCGACGTCTCCGGCTCGAAGTTGTCGCCCGGGCCGTAGAGGTTCACGACCAGCACGTTCGACGCGTCGAAGCCGAACTCCTGCCGGTACGCCTGCGACTGGATCAGGAGCATCTTCTTCGCGAGGCCGTACGGCGCGTTCGTCTCCTCCGGGTACCCGTTCCAGAGATCCTCCTCGCGGAACGGGACCGGCGTGTGCTTCGGATAGCTGCAGATCGTGCCGACGGACAGGAACCGGCGCACGCCCCGGCGGCGCGCCTGCTCCATCAGGAGCGCGCCCATCATGAGGTTCTTGTAGTAGTACGTGCCGGGGAACTTCCGGTTGGCGCCGATGCCGCCGACCGTGGCGGCCATGTGGACGATCGCCTCGGGCTCCAAGGCGTCGATCATCGCGGCGACGCGGTCCTCCCGCGTGAGGTCGTATTCGCTCGAGCGGAACGTGACCGCGTTCGCGTATCCGTGCCCGTGCAGGGCGGCCATGACGTGGCGGCCGAGGAACCCGGCGCCGCCGGTGACGACGATGCGGGACGAGGGGTGGAGCGCGGACGTCGGGGTCATGCGCACCTCCGGGAGTTCGGGCGTGGGCGTTCCGGCGAGTCTCGCCCGGACGGGAGGGAGGAGTCAAGCGCCCGCGCGGGGTGGCCCCGGTCCCGCGCCGGACCGGATGCCGCTTGCGCTGTCCCGGTTCCAGGACTACACCATCGGTCATGGAGCCGCTCGGAGGAGGCGGGACCGGAACGCCGAAGGCCGGCCGCGGACGACGCCGCGCCGGCCCGGCCCTGGTCGCGATCGCGGTCGCGGTCGGGCTCCTGGTCCGGCTCGCGCTGATCGCGGCGCACCCCCGCGATCCGGTCTCCGATCAGGCCGAGTACGACCGGATCGCGAGAACGATCCTCGCGGAAGGGCGCTACGCGATCGACGGGAATCCGACCGCATTCCGTCCGCCCGGGTATCCGTTCTTCGTCGCCGCGGTCTATGGGCTCGCCGGGGCGTCGCCCGGCGCGGTGAAGGTCGTGCAGGCCGTGCTCGACGTCCTCACGGCGCTCCTCCTCTTCCTCCTCCTCCGCCGGCGAAATCCGCGCGCCGCTCCCGTGGCCGCCGGCGTCTGGGCCCTCTACCCGCCGGCAATCGTGTACGCGCATCTCCTCCTCTCGGAGACCCTGTACGTCTTCCTCCTCGTCGGGCTCTCGTTCCTGCTCGTCGAGGAGCGAACGACGCGTCCTCGCGGCGCGGTCGCCGCGGGCGTCGTCGCCGGTCTCGCGACGCTCGTGAAGCCCCAGACCGCGCTCGCGCTCCTCCTCTTGCCCGCGCTCGCTTCGCGCTCGCGCCAGCCGTTCCCGCGCTACGGGATCGTGCTCGCCACCGCGCTGCTCGTGGTCGCGCCCTGGGTGGTGCGAAACGCGCTCGTGCTCGGGGCACCGACCCTCTCCACGAGCGTCGGGCCGAACCTGCTCGTCGGCAATCACCCGAATGCGACGGGGGGCTACGCGCCCGACGTTCCCCCGACGATGCGTCCGCGCGGACGCGGCGAGGTGGAGGCCGGTCGCGAGTCGGCGGCGGCCGCGCTCCGGTACGCCACGTCCCACCCGGCGATCTTCGCGTGGCGCGTGCCGCTCCGCTGGGCACACCTGCTGATGGGGGAGGCGGAATTGGCCGTGACGTCGTTCGCGCCGCAGCCGGACGGCCGGTCGAGCCGGTTCCGCGCCAAGGTCCGCGCACTCGCCCCATGGGTCGTCGCGTCGCTCTGGGTGCCGTTCGCGCTCGTTCTCCTCGCCGGCGCCGTCGCGTTCCTGGCGAGCCCGGACGATCGTCTCGGGACGCTCTTTGCGTCGATCCTCCTCGCGTGGCTCGTGGTCCACGGGGTCACGTACGGAGGGAGCCGATATCACGAGCCGTGGATGCCCTTCCTCGCCCTGTACGCCGCGACGTTCGCGGCCGCGCCGCGGGAGACCCTCGCCTCGCTGACGCGGTGCCGTGCGGGCGCGCTGCTCCTCTTCGTCGCCGCGTGCGTCGCGGTCTGGTCGGTCGAGGTCCAGGCGTACGGGTTCCATCCGTAGCGCGGCAAACCGAGGCGCCGCGGCCTCCGGCCGGGGGAGGGCGCCCGCGCGAAGAGCCCGACGCCGCTTGACCCGCCGCGCCGGCTGACGCACGATCGCGTGCCATGTCCGAGCCCGGATCCACGGCGAGCCCCGCCGGTCCCGAGAGCGCCACCGACACGCACACGCCCCGCGACGTCGTCGACCGCGCCGCGTCGCTCTCCTTCCTCCTCCTCGCGGCCGCGCTCCCGTGGTCGATCGCGCCGATGTCGATCGGCGTCGTGCTCTGCGCCGCGCTGACGCTCCTCGCCTGGTGGCTTCCCGGCGACGGCGGCGCCCGCGTCCGCTGGTATCGGACGCCGATCGACGTCCCCGCCCTCGTCTGGATGGCCGCGCTCGTGATCGCGACGATCTTCGCGCTCGAGCCGGCGCGGAGCGCGCCGCGCATCGAGAAGGGGCTCCTCTTCGCCGTGATCCCGCTGGCCGCCTGGCACGCGCGCGACCCCAGGACCGCGCGACGGGCCGTCGCGATCCTCCTCGTCTCGGCCGTCTTCGCGACGATCTACGCCCTCGTCCGCTTCGAGCACGAGGGGGGGGCCTTCCCGGCGCGCGTGCGCGGCCTCGTCGGCCACCCGCTCACGTACGGCGGTCAGGCGACGCTCCTCGCCACGATCGCGATGGCGCTCGTCCTCTTCGGCCCGGACCGCCGGTGGCGGGTCGGCGGCGGCGCGTTTCTCGTGCTCCTCCTCCCCGCGCTCCTCGGATCCGGCACCCGGAGCGCGTGGATCGCGACGTTCGCCGCCGCGTGCGTCCTGATCGCGCGACGTCGCGCGCGCTGGCTCGCGATCCTGGGCGCGCTCGCCGTGGCGGGCCTCTTCCTCCTGCCGAGCGGGTACCGCTCGCGCGCGCTCAGCTGGCGCGCGTTCGACCCGAACGCGTACTGGAACCAGGAGCGGCTCTACCTGTGGGACGCGGGGCGGAGGATGTTCCTCGATCACCCGGTGACCGGCGTGGGGCTCCAGGATTTGAGCGCGCTCTACGACCGCTACAAGTCGCCGAACGCGCACGAGTCGCACGGGCACCTCCACGACGTGGTGATCCAGGTCGGCGCCACCATGGGCGTCGTGGGGCTCGTGGCGCTCGTCTTCCTCGTGACCGGGTTCTTCCGCGCGGCCGGGCGCGACTGGCGCGCGCCGATCCCGCCCGGCCGGTTCCGGAGCGTGCTCCGCGCCGCCGCCGTGGCGGCGCTGACCGGCTTCCTCGTCGCGGGGATCTTCGAGTGGAACCTGGGCGACGAGGAGCTGGTCGACTTCCTCTGCGTCGTGATCGGGATGGGGTACGCCGCGAGCCTCTGGCCGGGTACGATGGAGCGATGGCCCGACCGACCGCGCTCGTCCTGACCCCGAGGATGCCGTGGCCCCTCGACGACGGGGGGCGCGTGGTCCTCTGGCAGAGCCTCTGGGGCGCGTCCACGACGCACGACGTGTCGTTGATCGCGTTCGTGCCGCCGGGAACGGAGTCGGATCCCGTCCCCGATCCGGTGCGCGAGGCGGCACGCTGCGGGGTCGTGCGCGTGCCGTTCCGCCCGCCCTCGCCCCCCGTCGCCGCGGTCCGCGGCCTCCTCGGCCGCTGGCCCTACACGCTCGCGCGCTATCAGGATGCGGCGTTCGCCGCCGCGGTGCGCGAGCGCGTCCGCCTCGACGCGCCCGCGTACGCGCTCGTGAACCACCTCCACCTCGCGCCGTACGCCGACGCGCTCAACCAGGTGCCGATGGTCCTCCGCGCGCACAACGTGGAGCATCGCTGGATGGACCGCTATGCCGCCGGACTCCGCTCCGGGCCGAAGCGAGCGTACGCGCGCTATCAAGCCGTGCGGCTCCGCGAGGCCGAGCGGGCGCTCGTCGCGCGGGCGGTGCTCACGCTCGCGATCCAGGAGGGGGAGGCGGA
>JBLMXB010000063.1:0-15634 GCA_050257555.1 Hyphomicrobiales bacterium
CGCGCTCGCGCTCGAGACGTCGGGCGCGAAGGCGAACCTGACGCTCCGGGCGACGGACGACGGCGCGGTGCTCTGGGCGCTCCACCGGGAGGAGCTCGACGCGGCCGCGGAGGCGCCCGCCTCCTTCCATCCGCCCCGCGTCTCGATCGCGGAGGCGGACGCCGATCGCGAAGCGCTCCGGGACGTGATCGCGCGGGAGTTCCACGAGGCCTTCGGCAGGGAGATCGAGCGAGCGCGCGCCGCGGCCGAGCGGACGCTCGAGCGGCGGATCGCGGGGCTCCTCGCCGACCGCGCGCGAGCGCGCGAGCGGCTCCTCGACCGGCGGAGGGCGGAGGTGCTGCTCGCGAACTACGGGGCGATCCCGAGGGGGGCGAGCCGCGTCGAACTCCCCGATCCATACGCGGACTCGCCGGGGGCCTTGCTCGAGATCGGGCTCGATCCGGCCCTTTCCCCCCAGGAGAACGCGGCCCGGCTCTTCCGGCACGCGAAGCGCGGCGAGCGTGGCGAGGAGATGATCGAAGACCGGCTCGCCCGATCGCGGAAGAGTCTGAAGGCGCTGAGCGAGGTGCACCGCGTTCTGGCCGACCGCCCGCCGAAGGAGGCTTGGAAGGAACTCTCGGTGATCCTCGACGAGGCGGGTGTTGCACGAAAAAGTGCACGGGGCGACCGGCGGACGGAATCGTCGCATCGACGATCCGCCGCGGCGCCCCGTGCGGGACGTCCCGGGCACCGATCTCCAGGGGCGCGCGAGTCGATCAGGCCAAGGACGTTTGTATCATCGGACGGGTGGGAGATCTGGGTCGGCCGCAGCAACACCGAGAACGATCTCATCACCCATCGGTTGTCGAACCCCCACGATCTATGGTTCCACGTCGTGGGGGTGCCGGGTTCCCACGTGATCCTTCGACGCCCGTCGCGGAACGCGATACCCAAGCCCCGGACGCTCGAGGAGGCCGCCGCCGTCGCGGCCTACTACAGCAAGGCGAGGAAGCTCACCCGGGTCCCCGTGATCTACACCGAGCGAAAGTTCGTGTCGAAGCCGCGTCGCGGCAAACCGGGACAGGCGATCTGCACGCGCGAGCGGGAACTCCTGGTCCGACCCGCGATCCCCGCGGGCGGGTCCGGCGCCTCGGATACGAATGACTAGGAGCGGTGTCGAGCAAGGATGCGATGCAAGGAGGAGGGGGGACCCGTCCTGGATCACGGTTACGTCTGGGCCGCGGAGCGATGAGGCACCCAGATAGCGTCGTCCTAGCTAGGAGCCTTTATGTCCACTTGGACTCGAAGGGAAGAGGGTCTGCCCTGGCTGTGGCTACTTCCGAGAGCTCCCCATCCTCCGCGGCCCATCAACTCTTGGTTCCGCTGTCTCGCGCCGGCAACGTCGCCGCCGTCTGACGTGTTCCCTCTATTGCATCCCGCGTGCCGTGCCGGGCGCGCTCACGCGCCCTCGATCGAGAAAACCTCAATCGACTGAGATGTAAGCGTTTAGCCCCCCATGAACGGACGCCTCATCCACGTCAAAGCGCCGCCGGGACACGCTAGATGTGACACGAATGTCCTATTTCGACAGTGGCGGAACGGGGCAACTGGGCTCGCGTCAAGCGCCTCCGCCGATGTCACAGAGGAACGGGGGAATCGGGACATCCATGTCACACTTCGGGACGCGGAAGAGCGCGGGGCGGAGCGATTCGAGGGGGCGTGAGGCGGGCGGCGGGAGCTTCTAGTAGATCTGCTTGAGCAGGCGGATCAGGTGGCGGCGTGTGATGCCGAGCTCGAGCGCCGCGCGGCTCCGGTTGCCGCCGTTCCGCGAGAGCGCCGCCAGGATTTCCTCGCGCTTGACGAGGTCCACCTTGCTCCTTAGCCCGCGCGTCGACTGCGCCTCGACGCTCGCCGGCGCGCCGCCCGGGTAGAGGAGCCGGACCAGCGCCGCGCGGTCGACCAGCTCCTGGCGCCCGGCGATGAGGAAGATCGACTCGACCTTGTGCTTCAGCTCCCGGATGTTGCCGAGCCACGGGAGCGACGTCAGGTACTCGAGCGCGTCCTCGGCCAGCACCACCTGCCGGCCCTCGCGGGTCGCGAGCTCCTCCAGGAAGGCGTGGATCAGGAGCGGGATGTCCTCCCGCCGCTCGCGGAGCGCCGGCAGCGAGAGCACGACCTGCCCGAGCCGGTAGTAGAGGTCGGCGCGGAACCACCCCGCCTTGACCGCGGCGTCGAGGTCCTTGTTCGTCGCGGAGATGATCCGGACGTTCAGCCGCCGCGACCGCACCTCGCCGAGGCGGCGGTACGTGCCGTCGTCGAGCACCTGGAGCAGCTTCACCTGCGTCCGCTCCGAGAGCTCGCCGATCTCGTTCAGGAAGATCGTCCCGCCGTCCGCCTCCTCGAAGATGCCCCGCTTCGTGATGGCCGCGCCGGTGAAGGCGCCGCGCACGTAACCGAAGAGCTCGCTCTCGACCAGGTCGCCCGGGAGGCTCGTGCAGTTCACCTCCACGAACGGACGGCCGCGCTCGATCTCGAAGGAGCGGAACATGTACGCGAGGAGGTTCTTGCCGGCGCCGGTCTCGCCCTGGATCAGGACGCGCGCCGGCGTCGAGAGGAGCTCCGACGCCTTCCGCACCACCTCGAACACCCGGGGGTTCTGCGTGACGACCCCGTACGCCCGCGCGATGTCCTGCGCCTGCGAGGAGGACGAGGAAGCGTCGCGCCGCGGCGCGCGGGGCGCCACCAGCCAGGCGGGCGCGTTCAGCTCGCGGAGCACGGCCTCCGACGCGTGGAGCGAATCCTCCGCGCCCAATTGCTCGAAGAGGTACATCGCCTTGAACGCGAGGTTCTGCGCCTCGCGCATCCGGTCGGGATCGCCGCCCGTCGCGAGCCGCCGCGCGTGGTCGAGGTAGGCCCGCGCGAGCTCGAAGCGCTCGTGGATGCCGTCGAGGATGCGGATCGCCTCGCGCGCCTCGGCGTGCGCCTCCGCGGCGTTCCCGGCCTGCGTATGGATCCCGGCCAGCACGCGGCGCGACGCTCCCTCCTCGAGGAGGTCCTTCAGCTTGATCGCGCGGTCGCGCGCGTCCTCGGCGGCGCGGAGGGCCTCGGGGACGTCGCCCCGGAGCGCGAACCCCTCGGCGCGCCGGCGCTGCAGCTCGTGGATCATGTCCCCCTCGGGGGCGATGTCGCGCGCCATGAGGAGCGCCTGATCGTAGAGCGAGAGTGCCGCGTCCACCTCGCCCCGCTCCTGCACCAGCTCGCCGCGGCTGAAGAGGCAGAGCACCTGCTCGCGCGAGGCGCCGAGCCGCGACGCGATCTGCTCCGCGGCGTCGAGGTGCGCCGCGGCGGCGGCGAAGTCGTGACGGAACGTGGCGATCGTCGCGAGGCCGATCCGCATGCGCGCGACGCCCGCCTCGCGTCCGATCTGCACGTACGACGTCAGCGCGCGGTCGAAATGCTCGCGCGCCTCGTCCCACTGCCCCGACTTCAGGTAGACGATGCCGAGGTTCGCGCACGTGACGGCGATGTACGCGAAGTTGCCGAGACGGGTCGCCTGCTCCATCGAGCGGAGCAGGTGCCAGGTCGCCTGGCGCCAGTCGGAGAGGTGCCGGTAGAGGATCCCGAGGTTGTTGTGGAGCCGGATGACCCCTTCCTCGTCGTTCAGGTCCCAGCGGAAGAGATGGAGCGCGGCTTCGTAGTACTCCTTCGCCCGGTCCAGGTCGCCGAGACGGAAATGGATCCGGCCGAAGCAGTTGTACGAGTGCGCGAGCGGCGCCAGGAGCCCCCGCTCCTTGAAGTACGCGTGCGCCCGCTCGCAGGAGAGGAGCGCCTCGTCGTACTGGGAGAGCTCGATCAGCGCGCGCGCGCCGTGGAGGGCGAGCCGCGCCAGGAGCTCGGGCTGGTGGTCGGGGGCGACGCGGGCGCGGGCCCGCGCCAGGTGCTTGAGCGCGGCCGGCGCGTCCCCCTTCTCGATCAGGGTCTGCGCCGCCTTCATCTCGAGCGTGGCGACGCGCGCGGGGTCGAGGCCGAGGTGCTCGGCCGCGTCGATGCACTCCTCCAGATTCTGCAGCGCGGGAAGGTATCCGTCCGCGCGCAGGAAGATCTCGGCGAGGGCTTCGAGCGACTGGAGATGGCGCTCGGGGTCGTGGGTCAGGCGGGCGTTGGAGACCGCCTCCTCACGCTCCCGAATCAGTTCGGCCGTGGTCTTGTCCACGTGTCGTCCCTGCTCTCCTCCGGACCTGCCGTCCCGGGAGTGCTAGATGCGAAGCACGGATGCGAGCGTGACGCGCCAGACGAGCCGCCACCATTCGGACCGCGACAGCGTCTCCGCGGTCCCGGTCGGCTCGTACCGGAGTTGCTCGTGGTAGCCGATCGCCTTCGCGCTCGCCTGCGGCGGCGGCGGCGTGGGAGGCTTGAGCGTTTCGTCCGGGGATCCCCCGGCCCACGCCACGGCGGGCGTGAACGCGCTTCCCGTGACCCGAGCATTTCGGAGCGTGGGGAGCGAAGTCAGCGCGAGAGCGAGCGCGGCGAACAGAACGATCGAGACGGGTCGACGGAGAGGGCCCATATCCGCATCACCTTCCACTGAGGACTCAACGGGAGATCGCACCCACCCGTGCGGTCTCGCTGCGGCGTCGGGCGCGAGGGGTAAGGACCCGGCCGTCCTTCCTCGCACGTAGGTAAGGATAGCAGAGTGTCGGCGGAAGCAACAACGGGAAGGGGCTATTTCTCTTTCGGCCCGGGGACACGAATGTCCCCCTCCCGGCGGGTCACCCCGACCCGATCCAGATGCTCGAGGATCGGAACGGCGTACTTTCGCGACACCTGTAATAGATCCTTGAAGGCGCCCATCGTGAGGGACCGCTCCCGCGCGAAGTGGCGCCGCACCCGGCCCAGGATCTCCTCCCATTGGGGCCGGGTATACGCGAGCGACGACGTCACCTTGACAACCCGTTCGGACTCGACCAGATAGCGGAGGAGCTCCGCCGGTTTGAGGGAGGCCGGCAGTTCTCGGAGCGCCTCCTCGAGGTCGGGCGGCTGGAAGCCCGACCCCGCGAGGCGGCCCTCGAGCCGGGCGAGCGCCTTCTCCTGGTCCGGGGTCAGGGCGCGGGCCATGTCGGGGGTCGCGATCCGGTCCCCGCGGGAGGCGAGCCTGCCGGCGGCCAGGAGGTCTCCGAACGCCTCGTCGAAGAGGGGCGCCCCGAGATCGTGTGCGAGGAGGCTCTTGAGCTCCCCCTTCGGGACCCCGTCCCGGAGCCGGTGCGTCTCGACGTACCGCCGCACCGCCTCCTCGATCCGGGCGCGCGCGGCGTCCCACGCGACCCGCGTGATGCGCCGGCCGTCCTTGAGCCGGAGGAGCGACTCGTCCTTCTCGGCCGCGGACGCGATCGCCTGGGGCGCGCGTCCCAGCCTGAGCGACGCGTCCGCGTCGGTGATCCCCGCGACCGACGCCTCGGCGGCGAGGAGCGCCAGCCGCTCGGCCAGCGATCCCGACTCGAGGACCGCGTGGCGCGCGCGATCGGCCTCGGTGAGGCGCGCGCGTCGCGGCGCGTGGGGATCGAGGACCGTGGCGCCGCCGATCGTCACGGCGGGCGAATAGGAGCGGAGCACGAGGCGGTCGCCGGGGACGCAAACGATCGGCGCCTCGAGACGGAGCTGGACGACCGCGTCCTCCCCGGGCGGGAGATCGTCGCGCCCGAAGAGGACGACGCGCCCGAGCGTCTCGCTCGCGCCCAGGTGGACGCGGACGCGCGCGCGGTTCCCGAGCGCCCGCTCGGCGGAGGCGAGGAGTGCCAGCCGCACGTCGACGACGACGCTCGGGCGGAACCGGTCGGGCGCGACCAGCCACGCCCCGCGCGCCACGTCCGCGCGGTCGATCCCGTGGATCGCGACCGCGGTCCGCTGCCCCGCGACGGCCTCCGGCACCGGCGCGTCGTGCACCTCGACCTGACGGACGCGCACGGCGGCGCCGCCGGGCAGGATCCGGAGCGCGTCTCCGGCGCGGATCGCGCCGCTCCAGAGCGTCCCGGTCACGACCGTGCCGATCCCCTCGATCGAGAAGACGCGGTCGATCGGCAGGCGGGCGGCGCCCGACCCGTCGCGCGCGCCCGCGTCGGCCGCGGCCCGGTCGAGCGCGGCCAGGAGGTCCGGAACGCCCGCGCCCGTCGCGGAGGAGACGGCGACGATCGGGGCGCCCGCGAGCGCGGTCGGCGCGAGGAGCGCCTCGGTCTCGGCACGGACCGCGACGATCCGCTCGGGCGCGGCGAGGTCGGCCTTGGTGAGGGCGACGACGCCGCGACGGACGCCCAGGAGATCGACGATCGCCAGATGCTCGCGCGTCTGCGGCTTCACGCCCTCGTCGGCGGCCACGACGAGGAGCACGACGTCCACGCCCGTCGCGCCGGCCAGCATGTTCTTCACGAAGCGCTCGTGGCCGGGGACGTCCACGATGCCGACGCGGCGGCCCGAGGGGAGCGTCAGGTGGGCGAAGCCGAGATCGATCGAGATCCCGCGCTCCTTCTCCTCCTTCAGCCGGTCGGTGTCGATGCCGGTGAGGCGGCGGACGAGCGCGGTCTTGCCGTGATCGATGTGACCGGCGGTACCGACGACGACGGGGCGGGCCGGCGGGGGGTCGGTCGGCGTGTTCCGGCCCTCGCTCAGCCCCGGACGCGGCGGGCCACGGCGCCGAGCGCCTGGAGCTTCGTCTCCAGCCGTTCGTACCCGCGATCCAGATGGTAGACGCGCGAGACCCGCGTCTCGCCGCGCGCGACGAGTCCGGCGAGGATCAGCGCGGCCGAGGCCCGGAGGTCGGTGGCCATGACCGGCGCGCCGCTCAGGGACGGGACGCCCTGCACGAAGGCGGTGTTCCCCTCGACGCGGATGTCGGCGCCGAGGCGCTGCAGCTCGGCCACGTGCGTGAAGCGGTCGTGGTAGATCGTGTCGACGATCGTGCTCGCCCCGTCGGCGACCGAGAGGAGCGCCATGAACTGCGCCTGCATGTCGGTCGGGAATCCGGGGTACGGCGCGGTCGTCACGGAGAGCGCGCGGGGACGGTCGCCGGCGCGCACGCGGACGGACCGGTCGGCGCGCTCGACGGAGCAGCCGGCCGCCTCGAACTTCGTGAGCACCGAGCCCAGGTGCGCGGGATCGACGTTCGTCACCTCGACGTCGCCGCCGGTGACGGCGGCCGCCGCGAGGAGGGTTCCGGCCTCGATCCGGTCCGGGATCATGGCCGCGTCCGACGGGTGGAGCTCCGTCACGCCGTGCACGACCACGCGCGGGCTCCCGAGCCCTTCGATCCGGGCGCCCATCGCGATCAGGAACTGCCCGAGCGCCTGGATCTCCGGCTCGCATGCCGCGTTCTCGATCACCGTCTGTCCGGCCGCCGTGGCGGCGGCCATCAGGATGTTCCCGGTCGCGCCGACGCTCGAGATGTCGAACGAGAGCGACGCGCCGCGGAGCGCGTCCGCGCGGGCCACGATGTAGCCGTGGTCGATCGTCACGTCGGCGCCCAGCGCCTCCATCCCCTTGATGTGGAGGTCGACCGGGCGCGGACCCCAGGCGCAGCCGCCCGGGAGGGAGACGCGGGCTTCGCCGTAGCGCGCGAGGAGCGGCCCCAGGACGTAGATCGAGGCGCGCATCGTCTTCACGAGCTCGTACGGCGCCTCGGCGTTCGCCTGCTTCTCGGTGTCGACGATCAGCTCGTGCGCCCCTTCGCGCCGCGTGGCGACGCCGAAGCGGCCCAGCATCTCGAGCATCGTGGCGACGTCGCGCAGCGCGGGGACGTTCGTGAACCGGTAGACGCCGGGGGCGAGGAGCGTCGCCGCCAGCACCGGGAGCGTCGCGTTCTTCGAGCCGCTCACCGGCACCGAGCCCTTCAGCGGGCGGCATCCCTCGACCCAGATCTCGTCCATCGTGATGGCTCCCAGCTCCGCCTCGTGCCGCACGTCCGTCCTCGGGTTCATGTCCCGCCGCCTCCCCGCGTTCCGATCAGGATCCTCGGCCTCCCCGCCAGGTCGTTCAGGACGCGCGCGTCCGTCAGGAGGGGGGCCATGAGCTTCAAGGATTCATCGGCCTGATCGGCCCCGATCTCCAGCGCCAGGAATCCGCCCGGACGGAGCCAGAGGGGGATCCCGCGCGCCAGGTCACGGACAGCATCGAGACCGTCGGGGCCCCCGTCAAGCGCTTCCCGGGGGTCGTGGTCCCGGACCTCGGGCATGAGGCCGGCGATGTCGGCGGATCGGATGTAGGGAGGGTTCGAGACGACCAGATCGAACGGCCCCTCGACGCCGATCGCCTTGGCGGCGTCCGGGTCGCGGAAGTCGGCCTCGAGCAGGTGGAGCCGCCCGGCGACCCCGTTCCGGTTGGCGTTCCGGGCCGCGAGCGCGAGCGCCGGCGCCGAGCGGTCGACCGCGACGCCGGTCCAGCCGGGGAGCGAGTGGAGGATCGCGATCGCGATGGCGCCGGTGCCCGTTCCGAGGTCGAGGAGCGTCCCCCGGTCGGCGTGCGCCGCGCGGAGCACGGTCTCGACCAGGGTCTCGGTCTCCGGCCGCGGGATGAAGACCCCCGGCTCGAGGTCGAGGGTGGCCGAGCAGAACGGGAGCGTGCCGAGGAGGAGCTGGAGCGGCTCGCGGTTCGTCCGCCGCTCCGCCAGCGCGGCCAGCTCGGCCGCCGATTCGGGGCCGACCGGCGCGCCCGGCTCCGACCAGAGATCCGCCCGGGAGATCTGGAGCGCGCGGAGCATCAGCACCTCGGCGTCGTGCCCCGGCGTCTCGATCCCGGCCCGCTCGAAGCGGCGGACCAGCGCGGCCAGCGCCTCCGCGCGCGTGGAGGGCGTCCCCGCGGGGGCGCCCCGGCGATGTCTCGGTCCGCCCGAGCCCACGCCGGCCCTCATCCCGCCGCCGCGCCCGACGCGGCCAGGCGCTCCGCCTGCTCGGCGGCGAAGAGGGCGTCGATCAGCTCGTCCAGATCGCCCTCGAGGACGGTCTGGAGCCGGTAGAGCGTGAGGCCGATCCGATGATCGGTCACGCGCCCCTGCGGGAAGTTGTACGTCCGGATCTTGGCGCTCCGGTCGCCGGTCGAGACCTGCGACTTCCGGGCGGCGGCGAGCTTCCGCTCCTGCTCCTGGATCTGCATGTCGAGGAGCCGCGCCCGGAGCACCTTCATCGCCTTGTTCTTGTTCTTGAGCTGCGAGCGCTCGTCCTGGCACTGGACGACGATCCCGGTCGGCAGGTGGCGGATGCGGACCGCCGAATCGGCCGTGTTCACGCTCTGGCCCCCGGGGCCGCCCGAGCGGAAGACGTCGATCTGGAGGTCGGTCGGCTTGATCTCGACGTCCACCTCCTCGGCTTCCGGGAGCACGGCCACCGTCACGGCCGACGTGTGGATCCGGCCGCTCGCCTCGGTCTCGGGAACGCGCTGGACGCGGTGCACGCCGCTCTCGTACTTGAAGCGGCTGTACGCGCCCTCGCCCGTGATCTGGACGGAGACCTCCTTCATCCCGCCCACGCCGCCCGACGCGCTCGTGTCGAGCACCTCGGTGCGCCACCCGTGCCGCTCCGCGTACTTCGTGTACATCCGGAAGACGTCGGCGGCGAAGAGCGCCGCCTCGTCGCCGCCGGTCCCCGCCCGGATCTCGACGATCACGTTCTTGTGGTCGAGGGGATCGGGCGGCAGGAGGAGACGCGGCAGCTCGGCCTCGAGCCGCTCCTGCTCCGCGGTCAGCTCCTCGACCTCCGCCTTCGCGAGCGCGGTCAGGTCGGGGTCCTTCTCGGACCGGAGGAGGGCCGTGTCCTCCGCGATCCGGGCGATCACCGTGTCGTAGCGGTCGATCGCCTCGATCAGCGGCGCGAGGGTGCTCCGCTCCTTGCTCACGCGCTTGAGCTCGGCCGGGTTGCCGTGCACCGCCGGATCCTCGAGCTTCCGCGTCAATTCCTCGAAACGGGCTTTCGCCTGGTTCAACGCCTCGCGCATGGGAACGGATTCCTTACAGGACCGCGCGGAGCGCGGCGATGGCCACTTCGAGCATGTCGCGCGACGGCTCGCGCGTGGTCAGGCGCTGGAGCCAGAGCCCCGGCTCGCTCAGCCACCGGACCCAGGGCGTGTCGTAGTGCGCCCCGGCGAAGCGGATGATCTCGAAGGAGAAGCCCGCGATGACCGGGATCAGCGCGAAGCGGAAGAGGCGCGCGCCGATCGTGTCGGGGCGCCCCAGGAAGGCGAAGACGATGAACGAGACGATGACGACGAGGAAGAGGAACGACGTGCCGCACCGCGGATGGTACCGGCTCTGCGCGCCGGCGTTCTCGGGCGACAGATCGACGCCCGCCTCGAGGTTGTGGATCGTCTTGTGCTCCGCGCCGTGGTACTGGAACACGCGCTTCATCTCCCCCCAGAAGCCGATGGCGACGATGTAGAGGAGGAAGAAGACGAGCCGGATGCCGCCGTCGATCAGATTGTAGCGGAACGGGTCCTTCACGCCGGAGAGGTCGGACAGGAGGAGCGGCAGGTAGAAGAAGACGAAGAACCCTACCGCGAAGGAGAACGCGACCGTGAAGCCCATGCCCCAGCCGAGCGATCCGAACCGACGCTCCGACTTCGGCAACGTCTTCTCGTCCCGGACCGCCGCCTCGGCGGAGAACGACAGCGCCTCGACGCCGATCCGGAGCGACTCCACCAGCACGACGGCGCCGCGGATGATCGGGAGGCCGAGGAACGGAAAGCGCTTCGAGAGCGACTCGTACTCGCGCGCCTTCACTTCGATCGTGCCGTCGGGCAGGCGCACGGCGGTCGCCACGCGCTTGGGGGAGCGCATCATCACGCCTTCGATGACGGCCTGTCCCCCGACGGGGGCGTAGCGGTCGGGCATGGGGAGCTGGGATCGCGGCGACGCGGACGGGGCCGCGCTTACGCGGAGGGGGCCCCCGCCGGCTTGTCGGTCTTCATGCCGTACTTCTTGCGGAACCGCTCGATGCGGCCGGCCGTATCCACCAGCTTCTGCTTGCCGGTGAAGAACGGGTGGCAGTTCGAGCAGATTTCGACGTGCAGCGTCTCCTTCACGGTCGCGCGCGTCTCGATCACGTTCCCGCACACGCAGACGATCTTCGTGTTGTAGTAGCCGGGATGGACGTTCTTCTTCATCGCAGGGCTCCGATTCTCTCCGGGATTAGGTATTCATCATGGCGAGGAATTTCTTGTTCGTCTTGGTCTGCGCCATCTTGCCGATCAAGAATTCCATCGCTTCCATGGGATTCAGCTCGTTCAGGAACTTGCGCAGGATCCAGACCTTGTTCAGCTCCTCCTGCGTCATCAGGAGCTCTTCCTTCCGCGTGCCCGAGCGGTTGATGTCGATGGCCGGGAACACCCGCTTGTCCGCCAGCTTCCGGTCGAGGATGACCTCCATGTTGCCGGTCCCCTTGAACTCCTCGAAGATGACGTCGTCCATGCGGCTCCCGGTCTCGATGAGCGCCGTGGCCATGATCGTCAGGCTGCCGCCGTTCTCGATGTTCCGCGCCGCGCCGAAGAAGCGCTTCGGCTTCTGGAGCGCGTTCGCGTCGACGCCGCCCGAGAGGATCTTGCCCGAGTGCGGCACGACCGTGTTGTGCGCCCGCGCGAGCCGCGTGATCGAGTCGAGCAGGATCACGACGTCCCGGTTGTGCTCCACGAGCCGCTTCGCCTTCTCGATGACCATGTCGGCGACCTGGACGTGGCGCTCGGCCGGCTCGTCGAACGTCGAGCTGACGACCTCGCCCTTCACGGACCGCTCCATGTCGGTCACTTCCTCGGGACGCTCGTCGATCAGGAGCACGATGAGCATCACCTCGGGGTGGTTCTCGGTGATCGCGTTCGCGATCTTCTGGAGCAGGACCGTCTTTCCGGCCCGCGGCGGCGACACGATGAGCCCGCGCTGCCCCTTTCCGATCGGGGTCAGGAGATCCATGATCCGCGTCGACATGTCGTCGCCCTTGAACTCGAGCCGCAGCTTCTCTTGCGGGTAGAGCGGCGTCAGGTTGTCGAAGAGGATCTTGTCCTTCGCCACCTCCGGCGGCTCGAAGTTGACCGCTTCGACCCTAAGGAGCGCGAAGTAGCGCTCGCCGTCCTTCGGCGGGCGCACCTGCCCCGAGACCGTGTCCCCCGTCCGGAGATCGAACCGCTTGATCTGCGACGGCGAGACGTAGATGTCGTCCGGACCCGGGAGGTAGTTGTAGTCCGGGGAGCGCAGGAAGCCGTACCCCTCGGAGAGGATCTCCAGGACCCCCTCGGCGAAGATCAGGCCGTTCTTCTCGGTCTGCCCCTCGAGGATCTTGAAGATCAGCTCCTGCTTCCGGAGCCCGCTGGTACCTTGGATGCCGAGCGAGTGCGCGAGTTCCATGAGCTCGGCGATCGTGCGGCTCTTGAGCTGGATGATGTCGAGGCCCTTGGGAGAGCCCGTGCCCGCGGCAGGCGCCGGCGGGGCTTCGGTTTGCTGCTGTTCCATTTCGGCGTGTGACTCCTCGGTGGTCGTGGCGGCCGTCGGCTCAGCGCCGCGGCGTCGTGTTGAGGTGGTTGGGCGGGACATGGCTAGGAGACGAGCGACTGCCCTCTTCCGATCGGGGGATGTGCGCGGCTGATGGGTTCGTCGGATTCCGGTGTGGCTTCGGGATCGGGACCGCGGCGCCTCGCGCGATCCGATTCGGGGGAACCGCTGAAGGGATCCGATGCTTCCGTCCCTTTCGAGCCCCCAGGTTGGCGCTACGCCAAGAAATCTATCGGACGATCCGGCCGGATGTCAAGCCGATTTCCCGGTGCGTCCGGAAGGGCCGGCCGGCGGGCCGGGGTGACACACCCCCGCCCGCCAGTCGCCCGGGTCCTACGATGCGGCGGGCGGGAAGGTGCCCTGGGAGAGAACCTGGCCGTCGAGGAAGGTGACCGATTTCCCTTTGGTCCAATAGAACCACGTCTCCACGACCTTGCCGCTGTCGCTGTACGTCCGGACCTCGTCGGGATAGCCCCCGCCGTCCTTCCCCCCTTCCTTCTGGAACGTGGCCCCGAGCTGGTTGTTGGCCCCGTACCGGTTCCCGGCCGTGTCCACCCAGACCCGGACCGACGGGCCGGTCCGCTGCTTCCCCTCCGTCAGGGCCTTGTAGATCGAGTACTCCGCCACCGACTGATCCTTCTTCCCGAGCTTGTTGTACGTGAGGAAGAGGAACTGGTGCACGGTGGCATCCTTCGGGTCCTCCTTGAGCGCGCGCGTCAGCATCGCGAGCGCGCCGGTCGAATCGCCGGCCTGGTACTTCGTCTGGCCGGCGAGCGACAGGAGCTCCTGGTCGTTCGGGAACGCCCCGACCGCGGTGTCGAGGACGGCGGACGCTTCCTTGTACTGATCGCGGTTCGAGTAGATCACCGCCGAGTTGTAGAGCGCGTTCTTGCGGATGGCGGTCGAGTCGACGGGCGCCGCCTCGTAGAGGTTCTTGTAGGCCGTCACGGCGCTGTCGAGCGCCGCGGTCTTGTCCGGCCCCTTGTCCATCTTGTCGGCCGCCCGGTAGTAGCAGTCGGCGATCTGCGACATGTAGAGGATCCGGTTGTCCGGGTCCGCGTCGATCGCCTTCTGGTACGCCGGGACCGCGGCCATGTAGTCGCCCGCGTTGAAGAGCCGGTTCCCGCGACCCATCGCCGCGACCTTCATGTTGCCGCGCAGGACCTTGTCGTCCGGCTTGATCTTGAGGCCGAGGCGCGCGGCGCTCATCGCGTCGTCGGCGCGGCCCAGCACCTCGTAGACGTACGAGAGGTTCTTGTAGATGTCGGCCGACGCGTCCGAGCTGGGATCGACGAAGGAGGCCAGCATGAAGTAGTACGCCGCCTCGCCCATCTTCGAAGCGCCCGTGTACTCGCCGTAGACCGTGGTGTCGGTGATCGCCTGCTGCGCGTCGGGGGCGCCCGTGTACGGCTGGTAGTCGAACTGTTCGGGCGCGCTGCCGTCGGCCGCGAAGTAGTACCCGGTGTTCTTCGCCGGGTAGTACCAGAACTCCTGGATCCGTCCGCCCTCGGTGAAGCGCGCGAAGTCGGTCGGGTTCCCCATCTGCTTGATCACGCCCGCCTGGGGGGTCCCGTCGTCGCTCGTGTAGCCGTCGTCGCGCGCGACGTTCCCCGCGCGGTTCAGGGCCGCGACGCCCTGGTTGAAGAGCTGCGCCGTGACCGACTTCCGGTTCTGCTGCAGCTCCTTGAGCCGCTTGTCGTCCTTCTTCTCCGTCGCCTTCTCGATCCCGATCGCGAACGCGGCGCCCGAGCTGGCGTACTGGTTCATCTGCGAGCGGGCGAGCGCGAGGAGCGAGTAGACCTGGATGTTGTCGGGCTCCTCCTGCCGGGCGAGCTCGAGGAAGTGGCAGGCCTTGTCCCAGACCTTCTGCTGGACGTAGACCTTGCCGCTCGTGAAGTTGATGCCCGCGTCGGCCGTCCCGGTGAAGGCGGCGACGAGGAACGCGGCGACGAGAAGGCTGACCGCGCCGAGCGCGTGGCGCGTGCGATTTCGATGCATGGAATCCTCCCTGTCCTAAGTACCCGGGAGCGAGCCGGGGCGTTCCGACTTTGCGGCCCTACTAAAGCCGCACGGCCCCCGACTGTCAAGCCGGAAGGGGACGGGCCGGGAGCCGCGCGATTTGCGCAACCGTCTGTGAGGGAGTCGCTTACAGGAGCTGCGCCGGATCCACGTCGACCGCGACGTGGAGCCCCGGGAGGCGAAGCTCCCGGACGGCCGGCAGGGCGCGGGCCAAGAGCCCGCGGAGCGCCGCGCGCGAGGGACTCCGGAGAAGGAGGTGCCAGCGCTCGCGTCCCTGGAGGCGGGCGAGCGGCTTGGGCGCGGGACCGAGGATCTCGACGTTCGTCCCGGCGGCTCCTCCCGCGAGGACGCGCCGCACGCCGAGCGCTCCCTTCCGAACGCGCTCGAGCCCCTTCCCGCGCACCTCGATCTCCACGAGGTGCCCGAACGGGGGATACGCGAGCTCGCGCCGCTCCGCCGCCTCCTTGCGGTAGAACGCGTCGAAGTCCTGCGCGGCCGCGGCCCGGAGCGCGGGATGCTCCGGGTCGTACGACTGCATGATGACCTCGCCGGGCGTCCGGCCCCGCCCCGCGCGTCCCGCGACCTGCGTCAGGAGCTGGAACGTCCGCTCGGCCGCGCGGAAATCCGGAAGGTAGAGCTGCAGGTCGGCGACGATGACGCCGACCAGCGTGACGCCGGGGAAATCGAATCCCTTCGTCACCATCTGCGTGCCGAGGAGGAAGTCGAGCTCGTGCGCGCGGAAGGCGCGGAGGATCTCGCCGGCCGAGCCGCGCCGGCGCACCGCGTCGAGGTCGAGCCGCGCGATCCGCGCGCTCGGGAAGAGGCGCGCCGTCTCCCGCTCGATCTTCTGGATCCCGACGCCGCCGAACCAGAGATCCGAGGCGCCGCAGCCGCCGCACGTCGTGGCGAGCGGACGCGAGGCGCCGCAGTAGTGGCACCGGAGCGCCATGTCCTCCGCGTGGACGGTGAGCGGCACGTCGCACCGGTCGCAGTGCGCCACCGTGCCGCACCCCTTGCACTGGAGGTACGTGGAGTGGCCGCGGCGGTTCAGGAAGAGGATCCCCTGCTCGCCCCGCTCGAGCGTCCGCGCCATCGCCGCGAGGAGCGCGGCGGAGAGATGCGCCG
>JBLMXB010000064.1:0-9659 GCA_050257555.1 Hyphomicrobiales bacterium
TACTACATTCCGGCCCCGGCGAGCGCGCCGATCGCGAACGGGACCGGGGTCATGAGCTTCGTGGTGTGGGACGGGTCCGGGCCGTCGGCCGACCCGCTGGGCTGGAACGGCTGGCGCGTGCGGAGGACGATCCACGGGGTCGACTCGCACGTGCTCGACGTGGCCGGCCAGTACGTGAACTGGATGGTGCTCAAGAACGGAGGGACGATCCACACCCCCGCCGCGAGCCTCTGCTTCGACCAGTTCGCTGCGTGCGACCCCGACAGCTTCGCGTTCACGGGCACGGGGATCTTCTTCCGGGGGTTCAGCGGCAACTCGCTCGGCGGAGGCAAGTACGTGATCGACTATCCGCCCGGAGCGCCCGCCGACACGTGCAGCTCCTGCTGGATCTACGCCGACCTGAGCGTGCTGGCCGGGTTCCCGGTGGACTACGCCGTGACGTCGATCGGGCCGTTCGCCAACAACGACTACATCGAGAGTCCGATCGCGCAGAGCCCGGTCGTCTCGATCCTCCCGAGCACGCCCCCCGCCGACAACCTCGAGCACGTCGCCGTGGTCCCCAATCCGTACAAGGGGAGCGCCCAGTGGGACCCCGCGGTGGGCGAGGGGCGGATCCACTTCATCCATCTCCCGGTGGGCGCGACCGTGCGGATCTTCACGTCGAGCGGCGACTTCGTGCGCGAGCTGAAGCTCGATCCGAACAGCCATCCCGGGGGCCAGACGGGCGAGCTCTACTGGGACCTGCGGAACGGGAAGGGGAACAAGATCGTCTCCGGGATCTACATCTACCAGGTGGAGACCGTCCAGGGCCGGACCCTGAAGGGCCACTTCGTCGTGATCAAGTAGCGCCTGGCGCCGCACGCCCGGCGCCGGATCGAGCGGGGAGCGCGGGACCGCCGCGCCGCCCCGGACCCACGTGCACGAAGAACCCATCGTGATGAAGACCGAGACCGCGGGCAAAGCGCCGGCCGCCGAGCCGCTCGCGATCGTCTCCCGCGCCGGCCACGTGGAGAGCATCCATCGCGGCCACGTCGCCGTCGTCGCCGCCGACGGCCGGCTCCTCGCCTCCGCCGGCGACCCGCACTGCTTCGTCTTCCCCCGCTCTTCGTTCAAGCCGTTCCAGGCGCTCCCCATCGTCGAGTCGGGCGTGTTCGGACGATCCGGGCTCGGCCTCGACGCGCTCGCGCTGATGGCGGGCTCGCACGGGGGGACCGACCGCCACGCCGCGCTCGCCTCCGCGATCCTCGAGCGGGCGGGCCTCGACGAGCGGGCCCTCCGGTGCGGCGCGCACACGCCCTACGACGAGGCGACGGCCGCCGCGCTCCGCGCCCGCGGCGAGGCCCCTGGGCCTCTCCGGCACAACTGCTCGGGGAAGCATGCCGGGATGCTCCTAATGGCCCAGGAGACGGGGGCGCCCGTCGAGACGTACATTGATCCGACGCACCCGGTGCAACGGAGCATCTTCGATCGGTTCGCGGAGCTCGTCGGCGAGCCGTTCGCGGACTCCGTTCCGGCGATCGACGGCTGCAGCGCGCCGACGCCCCGGATGCCGCTGACCACCCTCGCACGCGCGTTCGCGCTCCTCGCGACCGCGCGGGACCACGCCGGGCGGCCCGTGCCGGGCCTCGCGACCATTCGCGATGCCATGCGCGCCCACCCGGAGAACGTGGCGGGCGAGGGGCGGCTCGACACGATCCTGATGCGGGCCGTGGCGACCGCGGTCAGCAAGGCGGGTGCGGAGGGAATGCACGCGACCGGCCTGCTCGACCGAGGCGTCGGCATCGCGGTCAAGATCGAAGACGGCTCCCGCCGCGCGCTCGGTCCCGCGGCGGTTTCGACCCTCGTGGAGGTCGGCGCGCTGGACGATGCGGCGCGCGAGGCGCTCGCCGCGCAGGCGGAGGAGCGGCTCCGGAATTTCGCGGGCCTCACGGTGGGCGCGATCCGCGGCGTCGCGCGATTGCGGAAGGAGGAAGGATGAGTCAGGACGGCAACGGCAACGGCCACAAGTGGGTCTATTTCTTCGGCGACGGACAGGCGGAGGGGAACGCGCGGATGCGCGACCTCCTGGGCGGCAAGGGCGCGGGCCTCGCCGAGATGACGAACGCGGGCGTCCCGGTTCCGCCGGGCTACACGATCACGACCGAGGCCTGCCGCCGGTTCTTCGAGGCCGGGGGGCGGCTGCTCGAATCCATCGTCCAGGAGGAGGAGACGGCGCTCCAGCGCCTCGAGCGGCTCCTCGGACGTCGCTTGGGCGACGCCGGCAACCCGCTCCTCCTCTCCGTGCGCTCGGGCTCGCCGCTCTCGATGCCCGGCATGATGGACACGATCCTGAACCTCGGGCTGAACGAGGCGACCGTGGAGGGGCTCTCCCGGAAGAGCCGGAATCCCCGCTTCGCGTACGACTCTTACCGCCGGTTCATCCAGATGTTCGCGGACGTGGTGCTCGGCGTTCCGCGCGCGCTCCTCGAGGAGGAGCTGAGCCGCGTGAAGCGGAGCGAGCGCGTGACGGCCGACGTCGACCTCTCCCCGGACGCGCTCCAGGAGGCCTCGCGCCGCATGAAGCGGATCGTGGAGCAGGAGACGGGGCACCCGTTCCCCGAGGACGCCCGCGAGCAGCTCGCGCACGCGCGGGACGCGGTCTTCCGCTCGTGGAACACGGAGCGCGCGACGCACTACCGGCGCCTGAACGGGATCCCCGACACCCTCGGCACCGCGGTCAACGTGCAGGCGATGGTCTTCGGGAACCTCGGCGGCTCCTCGGCCACCGGCGTCGGCTTCACCCGCGACCCGTCCACCGGCGAGCCGCGGTTCTACGGCGAGTACCTCCTGAACGCGCAGGGCGAGGACGTCGTCGCCGGGATCCGCACGCCGCACCCGATCGAGCAGATGGAGCGGGAGCTGCCCGAGGCGTACGCGCAACTGCGCGAAATCACGGGACGGCTCGAGCGCCACTACCGCGACGTGCAGGACTTCGAGTTCACCGTCGAGGAGGGGCGGCTCTTCATGCTCCAGACCCGCCGCGGGCAGCGGACCGGCATGGCCGCGCTCCGCATCGCGGTCGACATGGTCGACGAGGGGCTCCTCTCGAAGCGCGAGGCGATCGAGCGGATCGAGGCCGACCACCTGGACCAGGTGCTCCATCCGGTGCTCGATCCCGCCGCGCGGAAGAAGCACGCGCGGCTCGCGAAGGGGCTTCCCGCCTCCCCCGGCGCCGCGGCCGGCGCGATCGTCTTCACGTCCGACGAGGCCGTCCGGCGGGGCGCGAAGGAGCGCGTGCTCCTCGTCCGCGCCGAGACGTCGCCCGACGACATCGCCGGGATGAACACGGCGCGCGGCATCCTGACCGCGACCGGCGGCATGACGTCGCACGCGGCCGTCGTCGCGCGCGGCATGGGGAAGTGCTGCGTCGCGGGATGCACCGCGCTCCAGATCGACGAGACGAAGCGGACGCTACGGATCGGCGACAAGGTCTTCAAGGAGGGGTCGTTCCTCTCGCTCGACGGCTCGACCGGCGAGGTGCTCGAGGGGGACGTGCCGACCACCGACTCGGAGGTCGTGCGCGTGCTGACCGGACGGCTGAAGCGGGAGAAGGCGCCGCTCTACCAGCGGTTCGAGCGGCTGATGGCCTGGTGCGACGAGGTGCGCCGGCTCAGGATCCGCGCGAACGCCGACATCCCGCGCGACGCGAAGCTCGCGCGCGCGCTCGGCGCCGAGGGGATCGGGCTCTGCCGCACGGAGCACATGTTCTTCGCCGAGGAGCGGATCCCGCACGTCGTCACGATGATCCTGAACGCGCAGGAGGCGCGCGACGCGGAGAACCGGATCCGCCAGCTCGAGGCCGCGCTGGCCGAGGCCGGACGGAGCGAGCGCGCCGCCCTCACGAAGGAGCTGGCCCGCGCGCGTCGCGAGGGGAAGGAGCCGATCGGCGCGTTCACCGGCGCCCTGGCGAAGCTCCTTCCGCTCCAGCGCTCCGACTTCAAGGGCCTCTTCCGGTCCATGGAGGGAACGCCGGTCACGATCCGCACCCTCGACCCGCCGCTCCACGAGTTCCTCCCGAAGCGGGAGCAGCTCACCGCGGAGCTGGCGAAGCTCAAGCGGGGCGCCAAGAACGACGCGAAGCGGCGGCGTCTCGAGAAGACGCTCGCGCGCGTCGAGGAGCTGCACGAGTTCAATCCGATGCTCGGGTTCCGCGGGTGCCGGCTCGGCATCCTCCACCCGGAGATCACGCGCATGCAGGCGCGGGCCATCTTCGAGGCCGCGGCCGAGGTGCGGAAGTCGGGGCTCGACGTCCACCCCGAGGTCATGATCCCGCTCGTCGGCGACCCCGAGGAGCTGAAGCGCCAGCGCGCCGAGGTGACCGCCGTCGCGGAAGAGGTCATGCGCCGCCTCAAGACGACGATCCCGTACTCGATCGGCACGATGATCGAGGTGCCGCGGGCGGCCGTGCTGGCCGACGAGATCGCGAAGCACGCGGACTTCTTCTCGTTCGGGACGAACGACCTCACGCAGATGACGTTCGGCTACTCGCGCGACGACTCCGGGCGGTTCCTGCCGCAGTACGTCGGCGCGGGCATCCTCCCGGCCGATCCGTTCGTCTCGATCGACCGCCACGGGGTCGGCATCCTCGTCCAGCGCGCCTGCTTCGGCGGGCGTCGGTCGAAGCCGGGGCTCAAGATCGGGATCTGCGGCGAGCACGGCGGCGACGCGCCGTCGATCGACTTCTTCGAGCAGACCGGGCTCGACTACGTTTCGTGCAGTCCGTACCGGGTCCCCATCGCGCGGCTCGCGGCCGCGCGGGCGGCGCTCGCGCGGGCGTGATCGTCGACGCGGTCGTCCCCGCGCTCGACGAAGCGGCCTCGATCGGTCTGGTGCTGGACGCGCTCCCCCGGGGGCTCGTCCGCCGCGTCGTGGTCTGCGACAACGGATCCACCGACGGCACGCCGGAGACGGCGCGCGCGCACGGCGCGATCGTGGTGCACGAGCCGCGGCGCGGCTACGGGGCCGCCTGCCTTCGCGGCGTGGCGGCGCTCGCCGGCGATCCGCCCGACGCGATCCTCTTCCTGGACGGCGACGCGAGCGACGACCCGGCCGAGGCCCCGGCCCTCCTCGCGCCGATCGCCGAGGGGCGCGCCGACCTCGTGATCGGCTCCCGGACGCTCGGCGCGCGCGAGCCCGGGGCGCTCACGCCGCAGGCGCGCTTCGGCAACTGGCTCGCCACGCGCCTCCTCCGGCTCCTCTATGGGGCGCGCTGGACCGACCTCGGTCCCTTCCGGGCGGTCCGATACACGTCCTACCTCACCCTCGGCATGCGCGACCGGGACTTCGGCTGGACGGTCGAGATGCAGGTGAAGGCCGCCCGCCGCGGGCTCCGCGGCGCCGAGGTGCCGGTCCGCTACCGTCGTCGCGTCGGGAAGTCGAAGATCTCGGGAACGGTCCGCGGCACGATCGCGGCGGGGGTGAAGATCCTCGGCGTGATCGCGCTCGACGCGCTCCGCCACGGTCCGATGCGCGACGGGCGGGCCGGCGCCGGGGACGGGCGGGGCGCGCCTTGACCCCCGCCCGCGGGACCGGCTACCATTCCAGCATCGTGCGACGCGCCCGGCGGTTCCACCCGATCACCCCGCTCCTCCTCGCGGCCCTGGCCTGGGCCGCCTCCGGGTACACGCCGCCGCCCCTCCCGCGCACCGACGTGACCCTCCAGCCCGGAGAATCGTGCAAGCCGTGCCACCTCGACATCACCGAGCAGTGGCGCCGGTCCGCGCACGCCCGCGCCGGGCGAGGCCAGGACCTCCTCTTCGGCCGGATGTACTTCTATTCGCTCAAGCAGACCCGGGGCGCGACCATGGTCGCGTGCGGCCCCTGCCACGAGACCGCGTCGTTCGTGAACCAGGACTTCACGTTCGTGCGCGACGTCTCCGCGGAGGGGGTCACGTGTTCCTACTGCCACTCCATCAGCGGGCCGGGCGACCCGAAGGGCGTGCCGCCGTACACGCTGAGCCTCGACGCGTACCACGGCACGATCCGCCTGGCGCAGGGGAACTCGTCCCACAAGTCGGCGTACTCCGCGTTCTTCGCGACGTCCGAGTTCTGCGGCAACTGCCACTCCTACGAGAACCAGAACGGCGTGCGCATCTCCGACACGTACCGCGAGTGGAAGAACTCGAAGTACGCGAAGCAGGGCGTCACGTGCCAGAGCTGCCACATGCCGGGGCGCGCGGGCCGGAACTCGAACCTGGGCCCGGTCCGACCGAACGTGCCGAACCACGCGTTCAGCGTCGAGGACCTCGCGGCCGCCCGTCCGAACGCCGCGACGCTCGCGCTCTCCGGCGCGCGCCGCGCGGGCGACTCGCTCCGCGTGACCGCCGTCGTCACGAACGCCGGCTGGGGGCACTCGCTCCCGACCGGGAACGACCAGAACCTCGCGCTCCTGCGCGTCCGCGTCACCGACGCCGACGGGCAGGTGGTCTGGGAGAACGATCCCTTCTCCGAGTGGAACGTCTCGGTCTTCGGCCTCATCCTGGCCGACGAGGTCGGCAATTGGCCGGCCGACACGTGGAACGCGACGAAGATCCTGAGCGACCGGCGGATCAAGGCCGGCGGGAGCGCCCGCGTGACCTACGACGTGCCGCTCAAGGACGCGAAGGGGGCGCTCACGATCGAAGGGCACCTCGTGTCGCGGCGCGCCAAGCCCCAGACGATCACCGCGTACGGCCTCGACGAGGCGACGTACGGCGCCGAGCGGAGCCTCGCCCAAGCGAAGGCGAAGGTTCCGTAGGCCATGTTCGCCGAGGACCTGCTCCGCGACCTCCGGCGGGCCGGATACACGCCCGGGGCGGCCGCCGAGTACGTCCGTGCCATCGCCGCCCGGGTCGTGCGCCGGCTCCCGCGACACGCCGAACTGGTCCGTTCCGTCGCGGCCACGACGCTCGTCGTCTTCGCGCTCGAGTTCGGCGCCGCCGTCTACCTCTCCGCCACGTTCGGCCGCGACTTCGGCGTCTCGTTCCTGATCGGGGGGAGCGCGCTCCTCCTCGGCGGCTGCTTCTGGCTCCTGATCCACATCGGGCTCATGCACGGGCCGCGCGAGGAGGCGACGCTCCGGCGGCTCCCGCTGCCCGTCCTCCTCACGATGATCCGCCTCGTCTCGATCCCGGCGATCGTCCTCTTCCTCCTCGCGGAGCGGTGGCCGATCGCGGTCTGGCTCTTCGTCGGGAGCGCGCTCACCGACGTGCTCGACGGCGTCGTGGCGCGCGCGTTCGCGATGGAGTCGGCCGTCGGCAAGGTGCTCGATCCGCTGGTGGACATCGCCTTCAACGCGACCGTCTTCGTCACGCTCGCGCGGATCGGCGTGCTGCCGTGGTGGGTGTCGGGGCTCATGCTCGGCCGGTACGGACTCCTCGTCGGAGGCACGTTCGCGCTCTACATCTTCAACGGTCCGGTCCGCATCGAGCCGACCGCGTTCGGGAAGCTGACCGGCGTGCTGACGACGTCGCTGGTCGGGCTCCTCCTCCTCGGCCTCGCGTCCTGGAGCGGGGCGACGCGGCATCAGCTCCAGCCGGTCTTCGACGTCGGCCTCGGCGTGCTCGCGGTCGCGACGATCATCCAGGTGATCTTCATCGGCCTCGCGAACAAGCGGGCGCACGACCGCCCGGCCGTGGAGCTGGTGCGCCCCTCGTCCCCGGGGAAGGTGGTCGGCGAGATCCGCGGCCCCCGCGGGTAGCGATCGCCCCCTCCGGATGATTCCGATTCGCCGGTCCGGAACCGGCCGCCCCGGCCCGATTTCCGCGGGTCGCATTGCATTCTGCACTCCCTCCGTCCCCGCCTCTCCCGACCCCGGAAGTCGAACGCGGTAGCGCGCTTGTAAGCCGCCGTGCCGCAGGCGATTCGACGCGGCGATCGGGTGGCCCGATCGGGCCGGGGTGGCATATGTCTTGCCCTTCCGTTCCACGCTACGTCCCGGGGAGGGACGGCAGGCACCCACCCGAACCCGATCGAGGCCGATGCATCGAGTCGCACGACGCCCGCGCGGTCGCGCCCCGCGACCCCGCCGCGCGTTCCATCGCACCGTCGTCGCCGCGGCGCTCGCCGCGGCATCGCTCGCGCTCCTCCCCGGAGCGGCGCGCGCTGGCGCGGGCTCCGGCACGGCCAGCATCCTCCCCACGAATCCCGTGGTCGCCGGCTCGAAGGGGATCTGGACCGTCACGTACGTGGCGGCCGAGGACTTCGCGCATCCGGGCGGCGGGGTGCTCGAGATCACCGTCCCCGCCGGATGGACCCCTCCCCAGGTCTCGAGCGCCGCGCTCCCGGGCTACGTCGGCGCCGCGAACACCACGTACGTCGAGTCGCTGACGGTATCCGGCCAGACGATCCATGTCCGCCTCGGCGGCTCGCCCGCGGCGAAATACACGGCCGGGACGATGGTCAGCATCCTGTACGGGAAGGGGGGCGGGCCCGCCTCGGCCACGGCCGACACCGTGGCGCCGGTCACGGCGACGTTCACGGTCGCGAGCGACCCGCAGGACACCGGCGCGCCCGCGCCGATCGCCGCGTCCCCGTCGCTCTCGCTCGTGCCCGACGTCGTCACCCGCGCGGCGATCGTCGACGCCGCGCTCGCCCCGGTCGGAGCGCTCGCGCGCACCACCGACCAGGACACGACGCATCTCTACCTGCTCGGGTACGACAAGTACGGGAACGCGGCGCGATTCGTCGCGGGCGCCTGGAGCGTGACCGGCGGCATCGGCTCCCCTTCGCCCGCGAGCGGCACCGGCACCGTGCTCACGCTCACGACCCCCGGCGTCGGCGCGGTCGTCGCCGACAGCGGCGCGTGGGCCGACACGACGGGCGCCGTCACCGTGACGCACGGCGCGTACGCGCGCCTCGCGATGACGGCCCCCGCGACGGCCACCGCGGGCGTCCCGTTCGCGGCGAGCGTCGAGGCCTGGGACCAGGACGGGAACCGCGTGACGTCGGGCCCCGGCTCGGCCGCGACGTTCCGCGTCGTCGCGTACGCCGACTCGCTCGGTCCGGCGCCCGCCGACCCGCGCTTCACGAGCGACACCGGTGTCCTCGCGTCCGGGGCCTGGAGCGGCACCCTCACGCCGCGCCGCTCGGGGACGTTCTTCCTCGCCGCGCGCGATTCCGTGGCGGCGCTCGAGTCGGCGCCGCGTGATCGCGCGGCGGTCGCGCCGGGTGTGCCGGCCTCGATCGCGCTCTCGCCCGATACGCTCCGCGCCGTCGCAGGCGTGGCCGACACCGCGACCGTGCGGGTGCGGGACGCGTACGGGAATCCGGCCCCGGTCGCGGCGCCGATCGCGCTCACGCTCTGGACCGACCGCGCGCAGGGGGTCTTCTCCGACCTCGCCGGCACCCGCCTCTTCTCGCTGACCGTCCCCGCGGGAGCCGACTCGGCGCGGTTCCGCTTCACGGACACCGAAGCCACGGCCTCGCCGGGTCGCGTCCGCGCGATCGACGCCGACGGCGTGGCGCCCGACGTCGGGTCGGCGGAGTCCGCGGTCGAGACCGCGCCGGCCGCGCCCGCGGGAAACGTGACGCTCGTCGCGGCGCCCGACACGCTGATCGCCGACGGTGCCGACTCTTCGCTCGTCGCCTCCGGCGTGGTCCGGGACGCGTACGGCAACGTCGTCGCGGCCGGCGAGCGGTTC
>JBLMXB010000065.1:0-8896 GCA_050257555.1 Hyphomicrobiales bacterium
GTGCAGGACGCACTCCCCCTCACGTACACGCCGTTTCGAGGAACCCCGGCCGTCGCCGAGACCACGATCCGCCACCAGATCTTCTTCTCGGATCTGGAAGGAGACAATTCGGGCTGGGGGGTCGTCGATTTTCGCCAAGGGGAGCCGAGCGCATGGCATCTCGCCTCGGGGACGCAGTCGTGCGTGGGGAACGCCTGGTGGTGCGGGCAGACGGGTCTTGCCCACGGCGACGGGTACGCGAACGACTGGATCCAGACCCTGACGACGAACGTGCCGATCACGCTGAACGGGACGTCGAGCAACCAGCTCACGTTCAAGTACCGTGCCCGGACCGAGTGGAAGTACGACTTCGGTTGGGTGATGATCCGCGGCGGCAATGCGGGCGCGCGCTGGGACACGCTGGCGTCCTACTCCGGGGACTTCGGCACGAGCTGCAACAGCGCCTCGATCTCGATCCCGGACAGTTTCACCACCGTGACGCAGCCGATCACGCTGATGTTCCTCTTCGGCTCCGACCTCTCGATCTCGGCCGAGGACTCCACCGGGGCGTACACGGGGTTCAGCGTGGACGACGTGAAGATCACGGCGCAGGGGAACAACGTGCGGTTCTTCGACGACATGGAGAGCGGCACCTCGAAGTGGGTGACCGACGCTCCGGACCCGGGGACGCTCTGGCACATCGAGTCGGCTCCGGGGACCTCGCTGCCCGCCACGTGCTTCTTCCTCTCCACGAACGTCTGGGTGCCGTTCGCCGGGAGCGGCTACGGCCTGGTCCCCGATTGGGTGGACGCGATGATCACCACGCCTCCGATGGACCTCACCGGCGTCTTCAGCCCGAACACACCGAGCACCCTGCTCACGGTCCAATTCGACGACTGGGCGGTGCTCCCGTTCGACAACGGCGTCTACTGGTCGCTCTGGATCTCGGGCTCGGACGATCTGGTCACGTGGACGCCGTGGCGGAACGCCAAGTACACGTTGAAGCTCTTCCAGGACACGCCGCAGTGCAAGGAGGGTGAATTCCTGAACTTCGACCCGTACGAGCCGGCGATCACCGGGATCCAGCCCGGGACGCGCTATATCCGCCTCGGGTTCCGATTGCGCGACGAAAAGGCGACGTACGTGGAGATCAGCCCGCTCACGCTCGGCGTGCGAACCGAGGGGATCTACTTCGATGACATCGGCGTCTACTACCAGTACACGATCAGCGGCGTGGAGACCGTCGAGGGCGCGCCGGCGGGACCGCGGGTGTCGATCCGGCGAATCTACCCCAATCCCTTCAACCCGAACACGACGGTGGAGTTCTCGTTGCCGACGACGGGGCGTGCCGCGGTGCGCATTTTCGACGTCAGCGGGCGGCCCGTCGCCACCCTCGCCGACGAGGTGATCCCGGCCGGCGTCTACCGGGTCAAGTGGAACGGCACGGCGTCCGATGGGGCGGCGGCGGCCTCGGGGATCTACTTCGCGGAGGTCCGGTGCGGAGCGGACCGGCAATCCGCCCGCCTCACGCTGTTGAAGTAGCGTTCGAGGAACGAGCGCCCCGCCCTTGCCAGGGAAGCCATGGGGGCATGCGGAATGAGGTACATCCGTCGCCTCGCGCGGAAGTCCGCGGGAGTCATCTTCGCGGGCGCCGCCCTGGCCGCGGGTCGTCCCGCCCTCGCGGCGTATCCATCCAGCCCCCAGATCACCGACCGCGACGCGCCCGGCCAGCTATCGGTCCAGCTCGCGGATTGGGCGACCGTGCCGAAGTCCGGGCCCTCGACGACCAGCCAAGTCGCGCGGATCAACTTCCTCCGGGCCGAGCCCGTGCCGTCGCTCGCCGCCACGCGCCTCTTCGCGAACGACCTCAACGGAACGCTGTACATCGTCGACCGCGCGACGAAGAGCTTCACGCCCTACCTCGACTTCCCGTCGATCTTCGATGGCACCGGGGGCACGGGGATCTTCGACAACGATCCCGGCCTGGCGGCGGGCGTGGTCACGTTCCAGTTCGACCCGGACTACGCGACGAACGGCAAGTTCTACACGGTGCACACCGAGCTGGGCGGGAACCCGAGTGCGTTCCGGGAAGCCGTCCTGACCGAGTGGCAGGACACCGACATCACGAACACGACCTTCGAGGGGACCCACGCCGAGCTGCTGCGCGTCCAGTACAGCAGCAACGTGCATCCGCTCGGAGACATCGTCTTCAATCCGCTCGCGGCCAGCACGTCGCCCGACTGGCGGGACATGTACATCGCGGGCGGGGATGGTAAGGCCGGGGAGAGCTCGACGGATTCGCTGCGGGTCAAGGACCAGATGCTGAACAACTACCTGGGGAAGATCCTTCGCATCCATCCGAGCGATTCCGGAACGCCCGGGACGTACTCGATCCCGGCCGACAACCCGTTCGTGGGGGCCCCGTACAGCCCGGGCGCGCGCGGCGAGATCTACGCCTACGGGTTCCGGAATCCGCATCGGCTCGACTGGGACGTGAATCCATACGACCCGGCGGACAACCGACTCCTGGTCGACGACATCGGGCTCGACAGCTGGGAAGAGGTGAACGTCGTCCGGTCCGGCGCCAACTACGGCTACTCGCGGCTCGAAGGGAACATGGTCCTGGCCACCAACAACCAAGTGACCACCGACCCGCTCCCGGCCACGCTGCCGATCTACACGAACACCACGGCGACCTCGGTGGGCGACATCGCCCCCACGTACCCCGTGGTCGAATACAGTCACCGGGACGGGGACGCGATCACGAGCGGCTTCGTCTACCGCGGAACACTGATCCCGCAGCTTCGGGGGAAGTACGTGTTCGGCGACATCACCACCGCTCGGCTCTTCTACTCCGACCTCGGGGAGATGCTGGCGGCGGACGACGGCGACCCCGCCACCGTGGCGCCGATCCACGAGCTGAAGGTCTTCTACTCGAGCCCGTACGACGCGCTGGGACTGCGGGCGCGCCGCGTGTTCGATCTCGTGCACGACGCCTTCGACCGGCGGAACGAGACGGCGGTCGTATCGGTGCTCCACAACGGCACCGCGGACGGCGACATCCTGCCCGGCTACGCCAACGCCACGACCGGGAACGACCCGTACGGCGTCGCGTACGGCGGCGGAAGAGCCGACATCCGCTGGGCGCTCGTAGACGGCGAGCTCTACCTCCTGAGCAAGAGCGACGGGATGATCCGCACGGCCGTCACGGGGGACCCGACGGGTGTCGAGCCCGGCGCGCCAGGGGCAGATCTTGGAATGCGCCTTGCCGTGCCGAGCCCGACCGGACCGAGCCTCCTCGTGCGCTTCGTCCTGCCGCACGCCCACGCCGCGACGATCGAAGTCTTCGACGTGCAGGGGCGCCTCGTGGCGAGGCGGGAGGTAGGAGCGCTCGGCCCCGGTTCGCATGCCATCACGTTGAACGGGCGGGGGGCGCTGGCCTCCGGCGTCTACCTCGTCCGCCTGAGCCAGGGCGGAAGGAGCCTCACGACGCGCACGGTCGTGCTGCGGTGAGACGCGTGAAACCCTGGCGCGGCCGGCAGCGTTGAGGAGAGTGATGACGACCCGAGAACTCCTGCGATCCCTTCCGGCCACCGTGGCCCTCTCCGCGTTGCTCGCCGCCGGCCTCCCGTCCCGGGCGCCCGCCGAGCCCGCCGCGTCCCTCGAGCAACAGGCGAACAAGGCGTACGCCACCCGCGACTTCGCCGCGTGCGGCTCCCTCTACCTCGCCGCCGCGGCCGAGGGAGGCGACCCGGCCGGCGACTATTACAACGCCGCGTGCTGCTTCGCCCAGGCAGGAAAGCCGGACGACGCCTTCGCCGCATTGGAGCGGGCCATCGCGGCCGGCTTCTCGGACACGGACCACGCGAAGGTAGACACGGACCTCACGTCGCTCCACACGGACGCTCGCTGGCAGCCGCTTCTCGACCGCGCGGCCGCCGAGGCCAAAGCGGACAAGGAATTCTGGGACGGCCCCTCGATGCAGACGCCCTACCGGCCGAACCTGAGCGAGGACGAGAAGATCGCGGGGCTCTCGAAGCTCTGGGCCGAGGCCAAGTTCAACTTCATCTACTTCGACCGCGTGCCGAACCTCAACTGGGACGCCGTCTACATGGAGTATCTGCCGCGTGTCCGAGCCTCGAAGTCGACGCTCGAGTACTACCGCCTCCTGATCGAGATGGCCGCCCGGCTGAAGGACGGACACACCGGCGTCTGGATGCCCAAGGAGCTGGGCGACGAGGTCTACGCGACGCCGCTCCTCCGGACCGCACTCGTGGAGGGAACGGTCGTCGTGACGGCTGTGGCGCCGTCGCTCTCGAGCACGGGCATCGTGCCCGGCGCCGAGATCGTCGCGATCGACGGACGGCCCGTGAAGGAATACGCCAGGGAGCGCGTGGCTCCCTCTATGAGCTCGTCGACGCCGCAGGACCTCGACGCCCGCACCTATGGCTACGCCCTGCTCCAAGGTCCGAGGCGCGCCCCGGTCGCGTTGACGCTGCGCGACGCCGCGGGGCGCACGTTCACGAGGAGCGTGCCGCGGGTCTCGGGCGCGGAGGCCTGGAAGACCTGGAGCCGCGAGCCCATGGCGTTCCGCATGCTTCCGGGGAACATCGCGTACGTCGCGCTCAACACGTTCAACGAGGCGAAGACCGCCGACATGTTCGAGGCGGCGTTCCCGGAGATCGCGAAGGCCGACGCGCTGATCCTCGACGTGCGCGAGAACGGCGGAGGGAACAGCAGCATCGGCGACCGCATCCTCGCGTGTCTCACCGACCGGCCGATTCCGGTCGCCCCGTGGGACACGCGAGACTACCGGCCGACCTATCGCGCGTGGGGACGCCGCGAAGGACGCTTTACGGCCCCCGGAGACAGCATGCCCCCGAACGGGAAACTCCTCTTCACGAAGCCGGTCGTCGTCCTGACGAGTCCGCGCACCTTCTCGGCGGCCGAGGATTTCTCCGCGACGTTCCGCGACATGAAGCGGGGTCGGATCATCGGCGAGCCGACGGGCGGGAGCACCGGGCAGCCGCTCTCGTTCCCGCTCCCGGGCGGCGGCGGGGCCCGGATCTGCACCCGGCACTGCACGTTCGCGGACGGCACCGAGTTCGTCGGCGTCGGGATCCTCCCCGACGTGAAGGTCGCGCCCACGCTCGCGGACCTGCGCGCCGGTCGTGACACGGTGCTCGAAGCGGCGCTCCGCGAGCTGGGCAGGCGCTGACGGAACGGCGCCGCCCGCGGCACGCGCGCGTCGCTCGAAACATCGGCACGGCTGCCCCGCTGTCACACCGGTCCCCTGGAAGCGTAGACTGGAGCGAACGGCCGCCCGTCGGGCGCAACCCCTCGCGCTCCACCCCCGATCCCGGAGGTCTCGTGTCCCCTCGTCGCTTCGTCTCGTTCCTGCTCCCCTTCGTGCTGCTCGCCGCGCTGGCGCCGCGCCCCGCACGCGCCGAGCTGACGGCCGGCACGCCGGCGCCCGACTTCACCGCCCCGCACGTCTGGATCAACAGCAGGCCGCTCTCGCTCCACCGCGAGCTCAAGGGGAAGGTCGTGCTCGTGGATTTCTGGGAGTACACGTGCATCAACTGCATTCGCACGCTCCCGGCGCTGAAGCGGATCTACGAGCGCTACAAGCCGTACGGGTTCGAGATCATCGGCGATCACGCGCCGGAATTCGACTTTGCCTACAAGGCGGAGAACGTGGCGATGGGCACGCGGCGCCAGCGGATCCCGTGGCCCGTGATCGTGGACAGCGACTTCTCGATCTGGCACGCCTACGACAGCAACACGTGGCCGAACAAGTTCCTGATCGGAGCGGACGGCATCATCCGGTTCCAGCACTCGGGGGAGGGCGGCTACGGCGAGCTGGAGCGGCTGATCCGGACCGAGATCAAGAAGGCGAATCCCAAGGTCGTGTTCCCGGCCTCGTGGCGCATTCCCGAGGATCGGAACGACTTCGATCCGAAGCGCTGCGGAACGATGTCGGAGGAGACGTACGTCGGGACGGCGCGCGGGTCGCTCTGGGGCGGGGCGATCGCCAACCGGGAGGGATTCCAGCCGGGCAAGACCGTGCACTACACGAGCGGGGCCCGCGTCGTGCGGCGTGGGTTTTCGGCGCACGGCGTCTGGAAGAACGAGCCCGACGACTTCGAGCACGCGCGCACGACCACGAGCCCGGAGGACTACATCGGGATCCGGTACCGCGGCCGTGAGGTCTACGCCGTGATGAACCTGCGCAGCGGATCGCGCGCGCGCGTCTACGTGACCCGCGACGGCAAGCCGGTTCCGGCCCCGCAGCGCGGCGTGGACGTGAAGGCCGACGCACGCGGGCGCACGTACATCGACGTGACCGAGGGCCGCATGTACTACGTGATCCAGGGAGAGGACGCCGCGTCGCACGATCTCCGGCTCCTCCCGACCGCGCGCGGCGTCGCGATCAACTCGTTCACGTTCGGGAACCGCTGCCTCACCGACTTCGAGCGTCTGTAAGGCCGCCCGCCTCATCGCGCCAGCCGCCGCTGCCGCCCTCGGAAGAATTCGCTGGACCTCCATGGCGGATTGTGGTATGCTAAGGTGTTGCCTGGACCGCGCTTACGCCGCCGCAAGGCCCTGGAAGCCGCAGCGACTTCGAGCCCAACATCGTCCCGGGAGTAACCGCCGTGTCCCCGACCGCACGCCGCCGTCTCGTATCCACTTCCGCGATCGTCGCTTCCGTCGTCGCCACGCTCTTCCTCTCGGGGGCCTCCGCGCCGCCGGAGCACGACCACCCCGCCATTCGCCTGGTGGAGCCCACTCCCGGACCGGTACGAAACGTGAGACCGGCCAGGGTCGCGGGACACGCCAAGGTCAACTTCCGGGAGCTGGAGCGGAACCAGGCGCCGTCGAACGGGCCGGTGCGCGCCCTGCTCCTCCCGGAATTCGAGGAGCCCGAGGAGCCGCTCGCGACGACCGCGCCCGGCGCCATCGAGGCGCCCCAGGCTCCGACCGTCGCGTCGCCGGCGCCCACGTCCAGTTTCATGGGGCTCGACGACATCCCGATGGCCGACTCGTCGTACATCATCATCCCGCCCGACGTCGGGGGCGCCGTCGGCCCGCGGCATTGCATGGCGGGCTTCAACAACAACTACCGTGTCTTCGACAAGTCGACCGGCGGCGTGCTCAGCACGCTCGGAACCGCGACGTTCTGGGCCCCCTCCGGCGAGACGAACCTGCTCGCGCTCACCGATCCCCGGACCCTCTATGACCCGTACAACAACCGGTGGATCGCCGTGATGCAGAGCTTCGCGACCGGGGCCGGCGACATCCTCGTGGGCGTGTCGGAGACCGACGATCCGACGGGGAACTGGTTTCTCTACCGGTTCGCGACGAACGCCTCCATCGACTTCCCGAACGTCGGCTTCAACAAGAACTGGATCGTCGTCTCGATCAACCGGTACAGCAACGGCGGCACGTTCCAGCGCGGCATCACGCTGATCGTGAACTATCCGCAGGCCCGCGCCGGCACGGGAAGCGGCGTGATCGTGACGCAGCAGCCCGGCACCCACTTCTGCACCTCTCCCGCCGTCACGTACTCGGCGACCGAGGACACGCTCTTCCTCGTGACACACCTGAGCAGCTCGAGCGGCACGTACGCCATCGACACGATCACCGGCACCGCCGCGTCCCCGTCGTACACCGCGGGCGGGACGCTGACCCGACCCGGCGGCGGGTGGGGCCAGCCCGGGGGACAGATCCTGCCGCAGAGCGCCCCGGTGTCGGGAACGAGCGCGTGCAGTCCTCCCTGTCAGATCGAGAGCCAGGACGCGCAGGTTCGATCGGCGCCCGTCTTCCGGAATGGCTCTCTCTACTACGCCCAGACGATCGGACTGCCGGCGACCTCGTACACGCACACCGCGGTGCAATGGACCCGCCTCTCGATGCCGGCGGGCGGATTCCTCGACGGCGGGCGCATCGACGACGCGACCGCCACGTCGACCAACGGCGGGAAATGGTACGCGTACACGCACATCGCCGTGAACTCGGTCGGCGATTTCCTGATCGGCTACTCGCAGTTCTCCTCGGCGCAGCATCCGGCGGCCGGATACTCCATGCACCTCGCGGGGGACGCGGCCGGGACCGTTCGTGACCCCGTGGTCTACAAGGCGGGCGACGACTATTACCACAAGGACTTCGGTGGCGGGCGGAACCGGTGGGGCGACTTCAGCACGGCTCAGGTGGACCCGATCGATGACCGATCGCTCTGGACGCTCCAGGAGTACGCGAAGCCGCGCGTCAACACGAACGACGGCACGACCGGCTCCAACGGCAGCCGTTGGAGCTCGTGGTGGGCGAACGTGGGTGGCCCCGCGCCGACCGTGACGATCGCCGCGGGACCCAGCCTGGCTGAAGGCTCGAGCGGCCTCACGCCCTTCACGTTCACCGTCGCGCTCTCGGCGGCCTACAGCGCGCCGGTGACGATCGGCTATCACACCGTGGACGGCACCGCGACCGTGGCCGACAACGACTATCAGGCGGTCACCAGCACGATCACGATCCCCGCGGGATCGACGAGCGGCACGATCACGGTGAACGTCATCGGCGACACGAAGGCGGAGGCCGACGAGACGTTCCAGGTGCAGCTCACCTCGGCGACGAACGGCATGCTCGGATCTCCGTCGGTCTCGACCGCCACGATCCTGAACGACGACGCCGGCACCACGTTCACGATCACGGCCACCGCGGGCCAGGGCGGCTCGATCACTCCCGCGGGGACCGTGACCGTCGCGGCCGGCGCGACCCAGGACTTCACCATCGCCGCCGACGCCTGCTACCACATCGCCGACGTGACCGTGGACGGCGGTTCGATCGGCGTCCAGACGAGCTATTCGTTCCCGAACGTCCAGGCGAACCACACGATCGGCGCGACGTTCACGCCGGATCT
>JBLMXB010000066.1:0-10071 GCA_050257555.1 Hyphomicrobiales bacterium
CGCGTCAAGATCGACACGCGGGACGGGAGCTTTGTCGAGCGCGTCTAGCGCGCGCGTCAACGGAGCCGACCTCTTCGTCGAGACCCGCGGCGATGGCCCCGGCCTCGTGTTCCTTCACGCCGGCGTGGCGGACTCCAGGATGTGGGACGGCGTGTACCAGGAGTTCTCCGAGACCCATCGCGCCGTCCGGTTCGACATCCGCGGCTTCGGCCGCTCCCCGATGCCGCCGGGCCGATTCGCCTACCACGACGACGTCACGGGCGTCCTCGACGCGTCCGGGTTGACGCGGGCCGTGCTCGTCGGGTGCTCGTTTGGCGCTGACATCGCACTGGACACCTGCCTCGCGCACCCCGATCGCGTCTCGGGCCTCGTCCTCATCGCTCCGGGAGTGGGGGAGGGGGACGCGTCCGACGAAATGAGCCGCTTTGCGGAAGCGGAGGAGGAAGCGCTCGATCGAGGCGACCTCGACGGAGCGACCGAGTTGAACCTCCGCATGTGGGTGGACGGCCCCCGCCGCGGGCCCCAGGACGTGGATCCCGGTCTCCGCGCGCGCGTCGGCATGATGCAGCGCGAAGCGTTCCAGGTTCCGATCCCCGACGGCGTCGAGCGGTCCAGGCTCGATCCTCCGGCCGGCACGAGGCTGTCGGAGATCGCCGTGCCGACGCTGGTCGTCGCGGGAGCGCTCGACGTTCCCTACGTCCTGACGGCGGCCGAGCGGATCGAACGCGAGGTCCCCGGGGCGCGCCGCGCGGTGGTTCCGGACGCCGCGCACCTGGTATCCATGGAGCGGCCGGCGGAATTCACCCGCCTCCTTCGAGATTTCCTGGAACGGGTTCGCTGAATCGGCGGTAGACTGGGCACGGAGGGGCTCGCCCCGGGACCCCTCCGCCTCGCCGGAGTCATGGGTGTCGTCATGCGCCGCATGCTCGTCGTCTGGTCCCTCGCCCTCGCTTCGCTCGGCCTCGCGACCGCGCGCGCCGAATGCTCGGTTCCGCCGGAATCGTCCGCCCCCACGCTCGTCACCGTCTTCCTCGAGCGCGGCGACACGCTCGAAGCGATCTCCGTCGAGCCCGCGCCCTATCAGATGGTCCGGATCACGAGCGCGGCCGGCGGCTACCGGTACCTGCCGTCGAATCGCATCCGCTCGATCCGTGACGGGGAAGGGGTCGACCGCACGCGCGACGTGCTCGAGCGACGCCGGACCGTGGGAACGCCGCCGCGGCGGTCCGAGCCCGAGGCGCCACGGGCCGTCGTGCGCCATCCCGTGGGTCCGATGTCCGTCACGCGCTCGTACCTTGTGACCGAATCGGCTCTCCTCGGCCGCATCGCGTCGGGGAACGTCCCGTACGGTTCGCACCGGTGGTACCTCGGGTTCGATCTCGGGACCGAGGACAACGTGTCGGCCCGCACCGCCATCGGCTCGTCGTTCTTCATCGGGTCGGGCAACGACTACGCGATGCTGGGCGCTCGCGCCCGGGTGCGCCGCTGGTTGAGCGAGACGTCGTCGCTCGTGATCGCGCCCGGCCTGATCGTCGCCCAGGACGAGGAGGGGACCACGCACGGCCGTCCGCCGGGGTTCTCGGGGCAGGTCAGCTATCACCCGGGTCCGCACACGGCGGTGACGGCCGAGGTCTACTCGATCCGGAAGTCATCCTATCCCCGTGATCGGCGGGAGACGGGATTCATGGTGGGTCTCCAGTTCGGTGGGGGGCCCGGCATCGGGCTCGGCGTCGCCGCCTCGATCGTCGCGATGGGCCAATTCCTGTCCCACGAGCACCAGGTGGTGTACGCGCCCTACTTCTGAACGGGCGGCCACTCGTCGCACCCGTCCAGCCCGCCCCGCGGCGACCCCGCCGAAATGTGGGTCGCCGCGGCCGCGGATCGGGCGTACGCTCGATGTGTCCGACGCCCGGCCCTCCCCCCGGTCGCGCCGATCGTGTGCGTGGTTCGAGGAGCGGAGGACCCCATGCCCACCCCGGCCCGTTGCCGTGCGAAGATCATCGTCCGTGCCGCGATCTGGTCGTTCCTCGGTCTGGCAGCCCCTTTCATGATCCAACCGGGTCCCGCGGCCGCCGAGCCGCCGCCGCCATCCGCCGCTCCCGTCGCCGACACCGTATTCGTCGTGATGGAGAACCGGAGCGTGCTCACGGTCGCCCGTGCCGAGTACGCACCGCCCGGGTTCCTTCGCCTGACGGACCACGGAGGCAAGACCACGTACGTGCCCATCCATCGCGTCCGCCAGATCGTGAGCGGATCCGGCGAGGACGTCACGGACCGCGTCATCGAGGGGCGCGGCGGCGTGGGACCGGACCGCCCGGCGGGGAAGCGCCCACCGGCTCCTCCGCTCCGCCGGCGCTCCTCATTCGCGCTCACGGAGATCGGGTACCTCATGCCGGTCAACGGGTTCGACATCTCGAACGCCGACCGCGAGGCGTCCCTGATCCTGGACTACGGCTGGATGAAGAACCGAAGGCAGGGAGACGGGCTCGGATGGACGATCCATGCCGACGTCGCATCCTACCGTGCGCGACTCGGCCCTACCCTCCGGTACCGGCACTGGTGGAACGACGATCTCGCGTTGGACGGCGAGCTCGGCGTGCTCCCCGTGGGCGCCGAGGACGATCGCGACTTCGAGTTCCACGGACCTGCCTTCGTGGCGCAGGCCGACTTGGTGATGATGGGAGATCTCGATATCACCGCGCAGGCCGAGACGAGGGCCGTGCGCTACACCGGCCCCGCGTATCTCGACGCAGGGAGGTCGGGGCGGCATGCCGTCGATGTCCGCGTCGGAGGCAAGGTCGGCGGATTCGGGGGCATCGTGGCGACGACGCTCCTCTCGGCCGGCACCCTCGTCGTGCTGGCGATGATCTCCTCGCTCCGATGGTGATCCGATTCCGGGCAGCGCTCCTCGCCCTGACCGCGCTGGGCATGATGGTCGTCGCCGCCGTGGTCCGTGCCGCGCCGATCCCCGACTCGCCCGGCGACTCGATCCGCGTCACGCTCGATCGCGGCGAGATCCGGGACGTCGCGTACGTCGAGTACATGTCGCTCGGCACCTTGCGTCTCGTCTCCGCCAGCGGGCGGACCGAGTACGCCGGCGTGCACCGCGTCGTTGCGATCGAGGGGGAGAGCGGCGAGGACTACACCGGCGTCGTGATCACGGAGCACCGCCACGCGGGAGAGCTGCCGGCCGTGGTCGCCGCCGCGCGCTCACGGCCCGGCTTCCGCCTGCGCGCGCGGCCGCTCCCCGAGTGCACGTCGTTCGCGATCACGGAGACGGGCCTCCTCCTGCCCCTCCGCACCGCGACCGCGACGGATGCCGATCGCTCCGTCTCCCTCGCGCTCGACTTCGGATGGATGAAGAACGTCCGGCAGGAGCACGCGCTCGGCGTCGTCGCGCACGGCGACGTCGGCGTGAACCGCCTCCGTGCCGGGCCGGCGCTCCGATACCGGCGCTGGTACACGCGTGGCGCGGCGCTCGACCTCGAGGCCGGCGTGCTCGTCGCGGGCTCGGAGGAGGCCCTGAACTACGACTTCGACGGGCCCGCGCTCCTGGCCCAGATCGACTACCAGGTCGAAGGGTACCTCGCGCTCACCATGCAGGCCGAGACCACGGCGCTCACGCATCGGAGTCCCGTCACCGGAGAGACGCGGCGCGTCGGCGACGTGGACGTCCGGATCGGCGCGAAGCTCGGCTCGGATCTTGGACTCGTGGGCGCGCTCGGACTGGCGATCCCGCTCGCGGCGATCATCTCGGTGATCGCGAACTCACGCGACTGAGCGACGGCGCGCCCGGGACGTCTCGAGCGCGCGGGCGCTTCAGCGCGGCAATCGCCCGAGCGCGCGCGTGATGTCCCAGCCCGCCGCCGCGCCCTGGCCCATGGCGTTCGCGATCGAGGGCCACCGGGGCGAGCAGACGTCGCCCGCGGCCCAGACCCACGGCGCGCTCGTCCGGCCCCCTTCGCCGGCCCTCACGTAACCGTCGCGGTCGAGGCGGAGGGCACCGCGAAGGAATTCGGTGCAGGGATCCCACCCGATCCGCACGAAGACGCCGCGCACGGCGACCGTCCGCTCCGCGCGGGTCCGGCCGACGCGGAAGGAGATCCCCTCGACCTGATCGCGGCCGAGGATCTTCGTCACCGCGGCGCGCGTGACGACGCGGATGCGGGGGTGCGCCTTCAGGCGCGCGAGGAAGTCGCTCCGCGCCCGGAACCGCGTGGAGCGGTGGAGCAGCGTGACGTCGCAGCCGACGTCGGCGCAGAGGAGCGCGTCCTCGACCGCGGCGGTCCCGCCCCCGACGACCGCGACCGGCAACCCGGCGAATCGCTCTCGATCGCGATTCGCCGAGACGCTGACGCCGCGTCCCGCCAGCTCGTCCTCGCCCGGGACGCCGAGGCGTCGCCGCGTGAGGCCCGTCGCGATCAGGATCGCCCGCGCGTGGAATCGCTCGGCGTCCCGTCCCTCGCCGCGCTCGAGCCACCGCCCGCGGACCGACAGGCGCCGCACCGGCGCCCCGACCAGGATCGGGATCTCGGCGGCGCGCGCGTCGGCGAGGAGGCTCCCCGTGAGGCGCCGGCCGTCCCAGCCGTAGGCGAGCGGGAAGTCGCGGACGGCCGCGTGGATCTCGTGGAGCTGCCCTCCGGGCTGCATGGCCGCTTCGAGCAGGAGCGCGTCGAGGCCGAAGCCGCGCAGGCAGAACGCGGCCGCGATGCCGCCGGGGCCGGCGCCCGCGATCAGGACGTCGTGGCGTTGGGGCCGGGGCATACGCTTTCCGCGACCTCCCAGAAGGTCTTCGGCACGAGCGGGCCGAGCCCATGCCGCTCGGCGAGGAGCGCGAGGCAGCGCCGTCGCTCCTCGAGGCGCGCCGGCGTCACCTGGCTGAGCCCTCCCGCGTGGATCCGCACGGTGGCGGTCGCGCCGGGGGAGCGGGCGATCACGCCGCCTCCCCGCGCGACGCGGAGGAGCCACTCCCAGTCCTCGGAGAAGCCGAAGGCGGGGTCGAAGGCGCCGAACCGATCGAACGCGCCGCGTCGCGCCGCCATGGCGCTCGGTGGAATGTAGCCGTCGCGGGAGAAGACCGCGAGGTCGAAGTCGCGCGCGATCACGTGCGCCTCGCCCGTCTCCTCGTTCACGATCCGCGCGTCGGCGTAGACCACGTCGGCCCGCGGCTCCCGTTCGAGGAACGCGGCGAGGCGCGCGAGGTGATCGGGCGTCCATTCGTCGTCGTCGTCGAGGAACGCCACGGCGTCGGCGCGGGCGCGGGAGACGCCGCGGTTCCGCGCGCGCGCGGCGCCCTCGGGCGGGCCGTCGTGCTCGATGCGTGCGGCGGGGAACTCGAGGCGCGCGATCGCCTCCTCGGCGTCCGCGGCGATCGGCGCGCCGCCGTCACGGACCAGGATCAGCTCGAGCTCGGGATGGGTCTGCCGCGCGACCGCCTCGAGGGCGTTTCGAAGCCGCTCGGGACGGTCGCGCGTGGGGAGGACGATGGAGACCGACGGCACCGTCTAGCGATGGCCGTCGCGGGACGCGCGTCCGTGGGCCACGAGCGGCGGGAGCGCTTCGCCCCGGACCGCCTCGGTGACCAGACGCGCCCGCGACTCGCATCCGCGGAGCTCCATGCAGAGATGCCGCGCCACGATCAGGACCTCGACGCCGCGCGGCGCGAGGTCGCGCTCGACGATGTCGGCGACCGCCTGCGTGAGGTTCTCCTGGAGCCGCGGCACCGTCGCGAGGTCGCGCACGACCCGCACCATCGCGCCCGCGCCGCAGAGCCGCTCGCGCGGCAGGAAGCGGACCGACGCCTCCCCGATGAACGGCACGAGGTGATGCGGGCAGAGGCCGTAGAAGACGATCCCCTCCATGGTCACGGTCTCGCCGGGGCGGCCGTGATAGGGGAGCGGATGGAGCACCGGCGGCTCCGACCGGAGGCCGATCGTCCGCTCGGCCATCAGCTCGGCCAGGAGCGGCGCCGTGATCGAGTACTCGGGGTCCCGGGCCGGGTCGAGGCCGAGGGAGCGGAGGAACCGCTCCAAGGCCTGGACGTCGGGCCCGTGCGGGCGGTCGTTCATCGCCGGCTTCGTCGCGGCGCGGGCGCCGCGGGCCGTCTTGGTCGTTCCGTTGTCCCGGCGCGCGCTCATAGTCCCAGCACCCCCGCCTCGGCCTGGAGCGCTCCCAGGACGACGCCGACGTGCTCTTCCAGCGGGACGCCCAGCTCCTCGGCCCCCCGGACGATGTCCTCTCGATTCACGCCGCGCGCGAACCCCTTGGATTTCATCTTCTTGAGAACGGATTCCACGGTCACCTCCGCCAGGGTCTTCCCGGGTTGCACGAGGGCGGTCGCGGTGACCAGGCCACACAGCTCGTCGACGGCGAACAGGGCCTTGGCCATGGGGGTCACGCGCGGCGTGCCGGTGTAGGCAGCATGACCAAGGATGGCATCGATCATTTCGGCCGGGTACCCCTTCGATCGGAGGATGTCACATCCTACGAAAGGATGCTCCTCGGGGGTGGGGTGCTTCTCGTAGTCGAAATCGTGGATCAATCCGGTGGCGGCCCAGAGCGCTTCGTCCCCGCCAAGGCGCCGCGCGTAGGCCCGCATCGCGGCCTCGACGGCCAGGGCGTGCTTGCGGAGGCCCGGCTGCTCGGTGTGCTCGTGGAGGAGGGCGAGGATCTCCTCGCGACGGACGCCGGCGGCGGCCTCGTCTGGGTTCGGCGGACGGGACGTCATGGGATGCGCCCGGAGGCGCCCCTGGAGGATAGGCGCCGGCCCCCGGGGAATCAAGGGTGGGGCTACAGCTTCTTCTTCGTGATGACCGTCGCGCGGAGGAGCGTGATGGTCTCGGTCCCCTGGACCGGCGTGGCGCCGCTCGGCGTGGTGTCGAACGTGGCGCGCACCCCGATCTTCGCCTTCTCGTGGACCAGCGCCTCCGCCAGCGCGGTGGACGTGACCTCGGTCGAGACGTTCGTCAGCGTGCCCGGCGTCACGCTGACCGGGATGTCGGCGATCGGCGGGGCGCTGAAGACGTCGGCCGAATCGCCCGGCGTCACGTAGACGAGGAAGTGCGCGTTCGCGGTGCCGGTCTGGTTGTCGAACGACGCGCCGATCTGGAGCGTCGCGCTCGAGATCTCGGTGGCGTCCTGGATGCCGGGGAGGAGGTTCGCCTCCTGCGTGGCCAGGTCCACGGTCGTCGACGGGATCCCGCCCGGAATCGGGCCGTAATCGCTCGAGACGTCCGCCGGGTCGAGGAACGAGAGGACGTCGACGGTCAGGATCAGGCTCCGGTCGCCGCAGCCCGTGACGAGGAGCGGGACGAGGACGAAGAACGCGATCGCGCGGCGCATGGTCGTTCCCCTAGTAGAGCGTGAGCGACGCGGAGAGTTCCGCGGCGCGCTTCGCTTCGATGTTCCGGCTGTTCGTGGCGACCGCGAGGTCGAGGCCGATCGCGCCGAAGCGCACGCCGCTCCCGCCGGTCCACTGCCAGTGGCCGCCGGTGTCGCGGTACGTGCCCGCGCGGAACGCCCACCGGCCCCGCCACGTCTCGGCGCCCAGGTGGACCTGGCGGTGGAGCTCGCCGTCCACCACGTCGGCCGCCAGCGTGGTCTCGCCCATCCGCTTCGCGACGTTGATCGTCGTCGTGGTCGGGATCCGGCTCGTGAAGTCCTGTCCGGTGGCGAGCGTCGTCGTCGTGAACTCGTTCAGCGAGTCGCTGTAGACGTGGTGCTTCACGGTCGTCGACCAGTCGATCTGGCTGCCCAGGTCGTTGATGCCGACGCCCAGCTCGAAGTCGTTCCAGTAGAGGACGCCGCCGACGTCGGCGCCGAAGCCGTGGCCGACGCCGCCGTCGCCGCCGATCGCGGCGTCCCGCGTCACGGCGTTCATGTCGAAGGCGACCGGGTCGCTGCTCCCGAAGAGCGTGTCGCCCGTGGTCACGCCGCCCGCGCCCTTCGCGGAGCCGTACGCGAGCCCGAGCAGATACTTCGGCGCGCCGCCGAGGTAGAGCGCGGTGGCCCCGTTCCGCCGCGGGTCGGCGGCGGACGGATCGTCCTGGTCGTCCTCGACGGCGTCGGGGGCGGGGACGTAGAGCGCGCGGAACGCGACGCCCGCCTGGAACGCGATCGCGGCCTGCGCGATCCCTTCGTCCGAGAGCCCGTACCGGGTATCCGACGTGAACGGCTGCGCGTCGCGGAGCGCGGCGCGGAGCTTCGGGTCGAGGTCGAAGGCGTTCCGCGCGTGGATCAGCGGCGAGACGGCGACGAAGAAGCTCCGGACGCCGAAGCCGACGCCCATCATGTGGTAGACGCCTCCCATCTCCATCGGGTCCTTCGGGACCGCCCGGCGGACGTCCTCGAGATCGAGGAGGAGCGAGTCGCGTGCGATGAAGACCGAGACGTCGCTCGAGACCGTGCGCGGTTTCGAGAGCGCGAGGGTGAGCGGCGGGTTGGCCGCGAGATCCATGATCTCGAAGACGTTGAAGTCGGGGCTGTTCGAATCGAACGTGGGGTGGTCGCCCGCGTACTGGATCAGCCCGATCGGGAGCGGGATCGACCCGTAGCCCTGCCCCCGCGGAACGGCCCGGAACGCGATGTTCGCCGCGCTCGACGCGCCGTTGTCGCTCGTGACCACGCCACCCATCCCGAGACGCCGCGCGTTCAGCATCTGTCCGATCGCCGGGTGCGGCGGGAGCCCGGCCAAGAGCAGCAATGCGACCGCCCAAGCCCTTCGAAGCATGAACGTTATCCCTCCGATCGCGCGGACGGCCCGTCCGCGCGCACGGAAGGAATCATCGGCAGTTTCGGGCGCCGCTTGAGCGGCGCTCCCGGCGTATGCTACCGTTCCAGATTCACTTGGTACGGCGTCAGTTAGCCGACCGCGGAGCCTCCGCGGCGAGGCGCCCGAGGAGTTCGAGCCCGAGTCCATGAGCGAGCTGCCCAAGAACTACGACCCGATCGAGGTCGAGAAGCGCTGGTACTCCCACTGGGTGGACCGGGGCTATTTCCGCCCGAAAGACGACGCGGAGACCCCGTTCGTGATCCTGATCCCGCCGCCGAACGTGACCGGGAGTCTCCACTTCGGGCACACGTTCGACCACACGATCCAGGACTTGCTCGTCCGCTGGCACCGGATGATGGGGGACGCGGCGCTCTGGCTGCCGGGCACCGACCACGCCGGCATCGCCACGCAGAACGTCGTGGAGAAGCGGCTCGCCGAGCAGGGGAAGACCCGCTTCGATCTCGGGCGCGAGGCCTTCGTGGACGAGGTCTGGCGCTGGAAGGCGACGTACCACGCGCGGATCACCGAGCAGATGAAGCGCCTCGGCGACTCGGTGGACTGGTCGCGCGAGCGGTTCACGATGGACGACGGGCTCTCGCGCGCGGTGCGCGAGGTCTTCGTGCGGCTCCACCGGAAGGGGCTGATCTACCGGGGCAACCGGATCATCAACTGGTGCCCGCGCTGCCATACGGCGCTGTCGGACGAGGAAGTGAACAAGATCGAGACCGACAGCAAGCTCTACTACGTCCAGTACCCGATCAAGGGGACCCAGAAGCACGTGACCGTGGCCACGACCCGCCCGGAGACGATGCTCGGCGACGTGGCCGTGGCGGTGCACCCGAAGGACAAGCGCTACGCGCCGCTCCACGGCAAGGTGGCGATCCTTCCGTTCCTGCGCCGCGAGATGCCGATCATCCTGGACGACGCGGTGGACCCCAAGTTCGGCACCGGCGCCGTGAAGGTGACGCCGGCCCACGACGCCACCGACTTCGAGATGGGGCAGCGCCACGGGCTCGCGCCGATCACCGTGCTCGACGAGAGCGCCGTGATGAACGAGAACGCGGGCGACTTCGCCGGGCTCTCGCGCGAGGAGGCGCGGAAGAAGATCGTCGCGGCGCTCGAGGACCGCGGGTTCCTCGTGCGCGTCGAGCCGTACCGGAACGCCGTGGGACGGTGCGATCGCTGCGACACCGTGGTCGAGCCGTACCTCTCGCTCCAGTGGTTCGTGTCCATGAAGCCGCTCGCCGAGCCGGCGTACGCCGCGATCGAGCGCGGCGAGCTGACGATCCTCCCGCGGCGCT
>JBLMXB010000067.1:0-21256 GCA_050257555.1 Hyphomicrobiales bacterium
AGTGCGGCGACATGATCTCGACGCCGGCGCGGTTGAACGCGTCCTGGATGTTCTGGTGGAGGAGCCCGTACAGGACCGCCATTCGGCTCGCCTCGCGGGTCGTCGCGTTGATCTCGTACTCGACGTAGAAATCGCTGAGCGCGCGCTGGAGCACGAACGGCTTCGGCTCCTTCTCGATCCCCTCGGTCGCCTCCGCCGCCTCGATCAGGAGCTCGTGGACGCGGCGCCACGGCGCGTCGTACCCGATCGTGACCGACGTGTGGAGGATCAGCCCCTCCCCTTCCGTCGCGCGCCGGGAGTAGTTCCGCACGGAGCCCTTCAAGATCTGCCCGTTCCCGAGCGTGATCTCCTCGTTCTTGATCGTCCGAATCTTCGTCGTGAGGAGCCCGAAGCCGATCACGTCCCCAAGGACGTCGCCGGTCCCGATCCGCTCGCCGATCCGGTAGGAGCGCGCGTACGTCAGGACCATCCCGGCGAGCAGGTTCTCCACCAGCCCCGTGGAGCCGAACGAGACGACCACGCCGAGCAGGATCGAGACGCCGCGGAACGCCGGCGACTGGCTCCCCGGGATCAGCGGGTAGACGATGATCAGCACCGCGATCCAGAGGAAGACGCGGACCAGCTGCTTCGTCGGCTTCGCCAGCTCGGGATGGAGCCCCGGGAGCGCGATCGTGCCCGCCCCGACCAGGTCGAGGAACTTCGACAGGAACCGGATCACGAGCCGCGCGACGTAGACGATCGCCACGGCCAGGACCAGGTTCGGGACCGCGTGCGCGACCGCGACCAGCGCGGACCGGATGCCCTCCACCGCGAACTGGATCAGCCGGTTCGACCATCCCTGCGTCCAGGGGAAGAACGAGAAGACGATCGAGAGGTACGCGTAGCCGAGCACGAGGAGCGCCGCGACCGCGAGGACCATCACCACGTTCTGGAAGAGCCGGGTGGTCCGCAGGGGCGGGATCAGCTCGGTGCCGCGGACGCGGATCCGCCCGACGAGGCCGCCGACGCGGCCGCCGAGGCTCTGTCCGACGCGGTGGCCGCCGCGGAGGAAGATGCGGATCAGGAGGATGTAGAGGAGCGTGAGGAGCGCCGAGAGCGCCGCCGAGACCAGGAGGCGGCCCGGCGCGAGCTGCGCCCGCTCTCGGTCGATGCCGGCCGTGATCGCCGGGATCAGGTCCTGGGCCGCCGCGAGGGCGGTGCGCGTGTCGCCGGCCCCGAGATCCCGCGGCGTGATGTTGAAGAGGAGCGAGCGGGCGAAGAGGATGCGGGCGCCGTACGGCGTCGCCTCGACGCTCACCGAGTCGCTCGGGGTCTCCCGGGCGGCGACCGCGTGCTGGAGCCGGCGGCGGATCGTCGCCGCGCGGGTCTCGAGATCGGGATTCCCGAGCGGATTCCGGATCTCGAAGAGGATCCCGCCGCCCAGGTAGATCGGCTCGGAGGGAGCGACGGGGGGCGGCGCTTCGCTCGGGACGGACGGGGACGGCGTCTCGGCCGCGGCGGCCGTGCTCTCGGGAACGGCGAGGCTCTCCGCGGCCGCCGGGACGGCCCGATCGGCGCCGGGGCGGCCGGTCGCGACGGACTCCCTGGCGGCCGCGGCCGTGCCGCCGGCGGGGCCGGCGACGGCCCCGTGCGTTCCGACGGCGAGCGCGGCCAGCGCCAGCCAGAGCCCGGCGGCCACGCCCACCCCTCCGCGGTGCGACCGTCCCATGCGGGGCACTCTACCATGTTGACGCGGCCCCGTCCCCCCGGCTATGGTTCCGCATGCCGCACGTGGTGGCCCCATCCCGCTCGCCGTCCATCCACATCACAGACGACCGCACCCGGATCGACGTCCCGCGCATTCTCGATCTCTATGCCGAGGCGTGGTGGGCGAAGGGACGGGTTCGGAGCGACGTCGTGCGCGCGCTCGAGCACTCCCGCCCGGTCGTCACCGCGTGGGAGGGCGACCTCCTGGTCGGCTTCACGCGCGTGATCTCCGATCTCACGTTCCGCGCCACGATCTGGGACGTGATCGTCCGGCCGTCGCACCGCGGGCGGGGGATCGGCGGCGACCTGGTGCGCTACGTCCTCGAACATCCCGATCTCGAATCCGTGACCCAGTTCTTCCTGCTCACCGCGGACCAGCACCGCTTCTACGAGCGGCTCGGCTTCACGCGGGAGCGGGAGATGGCGATGATGCTCCGGCGTTAGCACGGAGGAACCGGGCGCCGCGCCCGATCACCCCCCAGGAGGAAAGCGAGGAGGAGATGGAAGGACTGAAGTCGGCCAAGGACGTGGTCAAGTTCTGCGAAGAGCGCGACGTGGAGATGATCCACCTGTGGTTCGTGGACATCCTCGGTCAGCTGAAGAGCGTCGCGATCACGCTTCGCGAGCTCGGCACGGCACTCGAGGAAGGCGTCGGCATCGACGGCTCCTCGGTCGAGGGATTCGCGCGGATCTACGAGAGCGATCTGGTCGCGATGCCCGACATCGCGACGTTCCAGCTCCTCCCGTGGAAGGTGAACGACGAGCACGTCGGCCGGATGATCTGCGACGTGCTGAATCCGGACGGCTCGCCGTACATGGGCGACACGCGGCACGTGCTGAAACGCGCGCTCAAGAAGCTCGAGAAGTCGGGCTACACGTTCTACGTCGGGCCGGAGCTCGAGTACTTCTACTTCCGGGGCTCGAAGGACCGGACGCTGCTCGACGCGGCCGGCTACTTCGACCAGGTGCCGGACGACTTCGGCACCGAGGTTCGCGCGCGGACCGTCGAAGCGCTCCAGGCGATGGAGATCTCCGTCGAGGCGTCGCACCACGAGGTCGCGCACAGCCAGCACGAGATCGACCTCCGCTACACGGAGGCGCTCCGGATGGCGGATCAGTGCATCACGTACCGGTACGTCGTGAAGGAGGTCGCGCGGCAGGCGGGCTGCTACGCCACGTTCATGCCGAAGCCGGTCTACGGCCAGAACGGGAGCGGAATGCACGTCCATCAGTCGCTCTTCAAGGGCGGCAAGAACGTCTTCTTCGACGCCAAGGACAAGCACCACCTGTCGAAGGCGGGACGCGCCTACCTGGAGGGCCTGCTGAGCCACATGCGGGAGATCGCGTCCGTCACCAACCAGTGGGTGAACTCGTACAAGCGGCTGGTCCCCGGATTCGAGGCGCCCGTGTACATCGCGTGGGGCCAGCGGAACCGATCGGCCCTGGTGCGGGTACCCATGTACAAGCCGGGCAAGGAGAAGGCCACCCGGATCGAGCTCCGCTGCCCGGATCCCGCGTGCAACCCGTATCTCGCGTTCTCCGTGATGCTCGCGGCGGGCATGAAGGGGATCGAAGCCGCCACGGCCGTCCGTCCGGCGACGGAGGAGGACATCTACGAGATGTCCGAGGCCGAGCGGAAGAAGCACGGCATCGACAGCCTGCCGGGAAGCCTCCGGGAAGCGGTCGATCTGACGTCCAAGTCGAAGCTCGTGAAGGAGACGCTGGGCGACCACGTCTTCGAGAAATTCGTAGAGAACAAGATGATCGAGTGGGACAATTACCGCACGTATGTCACCGATTTCGAGCTCCAGGAGTACTACCCGATCCTCTGATCCGAACGCGAAACGTCGAGGCGGCCGTGGCCGCGCCCTCCGGGGCGCGGCCCGCGTCCTCGCGGCCCTCCTGCTCGCCTCCGGCGTGGCCACGGGCTGCGGGGGCGGCGGCGCGAGCCGGGCGCCGAGCGGTACCAGCAGCGTCGCCGACGCGGGCGGCCGCGGCGAGGCCGGCAAGCCGGCGCCCACCTTCACGCTGAATGACCTCGACGGGAAGGCCGTCTCCTCCTCCGCGTACAAGGGGAAGGTCGTGGTCTACGACTTCTGGGCCACCTGGTGCCCGCCCTGCAAGGAGGAGATCCCGCACCTCGTGAACCTGCAGGCCAAGTACCGCGACCGCGGCCTCGAGATCGTCGGCGTCTCGCTCGACGCCGGCGGCGCGTCGGACGTGAAGCCGTTCGTGGACGACCACGACGTGAACTACACGATGCTGATCGCCGACGACGACGTATTGCGCGCGTTCGGCGGCGTCACCTTCGTCCCGATGACGTTCGTGGTGGACCGCCACGGCATCGTCGTGAAGCGGTTCATCGGCTACACGCCGCCCGAGGCCTTCGAGGAGACCATCCGCCCGCTGCTCGACGCGAGCTGATCCGCGTCGCGCGGCCGCGAGTCCCGCATGTTCGAACAGCCGCTGCCCCAGGTCTCGCTGATCGCGGCGTTCCTCGCCGGGGTCGTCTCGTTCGTCTCGCCGTGCGTGCTGCCGCTCGTCCCCTCGTACGTCACGTTCATCACCGGCGTCTCGTTCGACGAGCTGACCGCCGAGCACCGCTCGGCGCGGGTCCGCCGCCTCACGATCGTCCACTCGCTCGCCTTCATCGCCGGCTTCTCGATGGTCTTCATCGCGCTCGGCGCCACGGCGACCGCCACGGGGCAGTTCCTCCGGGACCACCAGGACACGGTCCGGCGCGTCGGAGGCGTCCTGATCGTCCTGTTCGGAATCTACCTCACGGGGATCCTCCCGATCCCGGCCCTCTCGCGCGAGCGGAAGTTCCAGATCACGCAGAAGCCGCTCGGGATCCTCGGCTCCGTCCTCATCGGGATCACGTTCGCCGCCGGATGGACGCCGTGCATCGGGCCGATCCTCGCCTCGATCCTCCTCTACGCCAGCACGGGGAAGACCGTCGGCACCGGCATCCTCCTGCTCAGCGTCTACTCGCTCGGGCTCGGGGTGCCGTTCTTCCTGGCGTCCCTCGGGATGAATTCCTTCCTGGCTGCTTCGAGCCGCCTCCGCCGGTCACTTCGCACGATCGAGATCGTGAGCGGGGTCATCCTCATTGCATTCGGCATCGCCCTCGTGACGAACGTCTTCTCGTACTTCGTCGCGTTCCTCGCCCGCTACATTCCGGCCCTCGGATAGCGCCCGCGCGCTAAACATTCCGGGCCGGATCACCGATCATCGATCGTGTGATGGCGACCCAGACCCGAGCCTCCAAGAAGAACACCGTCGTCGCCCCCGCCCCGAGCGGTCTCCCGAGCGCGCTCGCGCTCCTCGAGGGATTGAACGACGTGGCCCGCTCCTTCGTCCCGCTGCACGAGAGCGACTCCTCGCTCCGCCAGGTGGCCGAAGGGGCGCGCCGGCTCCTCCGCCCGGACGGGATCGCGATCCTCACCCGCGAGCGCCCCGGCGAGTGCCTCTTCCGCTACGCCGACGGCGCCCTCGCCTCGTGGTCGGGCTTCCTCCTGGCGGGCGTGAGCAGCGAGCTGATGGAGGCGCTCTTCCTCCTCGATTCGGTGACGCTCTTCCACAAGAAGGAGCGCTCGCCGTGGGCGCGCGAGTTCTTCTTCGCGGACGGCATGGTGTGGGGGGCGATCGCCCCGATCCGGGCGCACGGCGAGAACCTCGGCGCGCTCCTCCTGAACCACTCCGCGGCGTTCCGCTTCCGGAGCGAGCACGTCGCCGGCCTCCAGAGCCTCGCGACGCTGGCCGGCGTCGCGATCCTCGAGGACCGCCACCGCGCGCACCTCGAGGATCTCTTCATGAGCGTGATCGTCTCGCTGACGATGGCGCTCGAAGCGAAGGACCCGTACACCGAGGGCCACTCCGTCCGCGTCGCGGCGTACAGCGAGGCGATCGGGAAGCGTCTCGCGCTCCCGCCGGCGAAGCTCGACCTGATCCACCGCTCCTGCCTGCTCCACGACATCGGCAAGATCGCGGTCGACGAGACGATCCTCGCGAAAGGCGGGCAGCTCGACCCGGGCGAGCGCGAGAAGATGGACATGCATCCCCTGATCGGCGAGAGCATCCTCCGGCCGATCACGCTCCTCCACCCGCTCCTGCCCGGCGTGCGCTCGCACCACGAGCACTACGACGGCACCGGGTATCCGGACCACCTCAAGGGGGAGGCGATCCCGATCGAGGCGCGGATCATGGCGGTCGCGGACGCCTTCGACGCGATGACGTCCAATCGCCCGTACCGGACGGCCATGCCCGAAGAGGAGGCGCTCGAAGAATTGCGGCGGAACGCGGGCACCCACTTCGACCCGCGGGTCGTCGCGGCCTTCGAGGAGATCTACCCCGCGGTGAAGCGGACGCTGGAGCACATGCGCCCGCGGCTCGCGGCGGTCAGCGGCTAGGCGCCGGGCGCGCCTTCTTGAGGACGACGCGGGTCCCGTGATCGGGCCGCGTCTCGAACGACACGTCGTCCATCAGCTCCCGCATGAGATAGACGCCGCGCCCGCTCGGGTTGAGGAGCGCGGAGGGATCCGTCGGATCGCCGACCCGCTTCGGATCGAAGCCCTTCCCGTAGTCGTCCACCTCCACCACCAGCGCGTCGTCCTCCAGGCGGAAGTCGAACGTGACCGACTTGTCCTCCGCGAAGACGTTTCCGTGCTGGATCGCGTTCGTCCCGGCCTCGATGACGGCGATCTGGACCGCCTGCACCCATTCCTCGGCGAGGGAGAACTGGCGTCCGATGCCCTCGAGCAGCGCGTGGACCATCGAGAGGAGCTCGAGGCGGCTGCCGATCGTCAGGCGCATGGCGAACTCGGGGTCGGCGGGCGGCGTGGGGACCGGAGCCATAGGCGGCTACTCTAGCAAATCCCCGCCCGGGGCGGGCGGTTTCGTGGCAGCCCTCATCGGGCGCGGAGCGCCACGAGCGTGATGTCGTCCGCCTGGTCGGCGCCGCCCGTGAAGCGCGTCACGTCCTCGGCCACGGCCCGGATCAGCTCCCCGGCGCTCAGGTTCCGGGGAAGCGAGGCGGCCAGCCGGACCAGACGGGCCTCCCCGTAGTCCTCGCCGGCGAGGTTTCGCGCGTCGGTGATCCCGTCGGTGTAGAGGAGGAGGGCGTCGCCGGGCGTGAGCGTCGCGGAGACCTCGCCGTACGCGAAGTCGGGGAAGATGCCGAGCGGCAGCCCGCCGTCCTCGAGGAACCGGCACCCGCCGGCGGCCCCGAGGAGGAGCGGGTAGTTGTGGCCCGCGTTCGAGAAGGAGAGCCGGAGCTCCGAGGCGCCGATCGCCGCCAGGATGCACGTCGCGAACCGGTCGTCGGGCGTGGCGTCGTAGACCAGCCGGTTGAGCCGCGCCATGATCTCGCCGACCGGCTTCCGGTCCTGCGCCTGCGTCCGGATCGAGGCCTGGACCATGGACGCGAGGAGCGCGGCCGAGATCCCCTTCCCGGCGACGTCGGCGATCGCCACGAGGTAACGGCTGTCGCCCGCGTCCACGAGATCGTAGTAGTCGCCTCCCACCTGGTACGTCTGCACGTTGAGCGCCGCGAGGTCGAACCGCGGCGTGCTCGGGATGCTCCGCGGCAGGAACTGCTGTTGGATCCGCCGCGCCACCGTCAGCTCCTCCTCGAGGATGGTCTTCGCGAGGCTCTCGCGGTAGAGCAGCGCGTTCTTCACCGCGACGCTCGACTGGTTGGCCAGCGTCTGGAGGAGCGACACCTCCTCGGCCGTGTAGCGCGTCTCGGTGATCTTCCGGCCGAGCGCGATCAGCCCGAGGAAGTCCCCGGCGTGATGGAGCGGGAAGAGGAGGTACGGCTCCGTCGCGAGGAGCGGGGCCGCGTCGGCGGCGACGCCGCGCTCCTCCGCGCGCTCCCTCGCCTCGTCGAGCCGCAGGAACTCCACGTCCTCGAAGTAGCGGACCAGCGCCTCGCGCGGGATCGCCTCGATGGCCGCGAGGTCGACGCCGCCGCCGAAGCCGCGCGCGACGGGCGCGCCGACGGGCGGCGCGATCAGGAGCACGGTCGTGCGCGCCGGCAGCCCCTCGCGCAGCGTGGCGAGGACCTTCTCCGCCAGCTCGTTCAGGTCGAGGACGGTGAGCACCTCCGCGCTCATCCTGCGGATCAGGGTGCGGTGGTCGCTCCGGTCGCCGAGGAAGAAGCGGTCGAGCACCTCCTCGAGCCACGAGAAGACCGGCTGGAAGAGGACCAGGGCGAGGAGGAGCATCGCCGTCTGGAAGATCGTCGTGTCGTAGCCCTGGACCGTCTCGAGCAGCGCGTCGACCTGGCGCACGACCGTCACGTAGACCGCGAGGAGGAACCCCGAGGTCAGGGCGTACAGGATCGACTTCCGCGCGATCAGGTTCGCGTCGAGGAAGCGGTGGCGCACCATGGAATACGCGATCGATCCCGAGCCGGAGAGGAGCGCCGCCACGATCAGGCTCGACCGCACGACCGCCGCCCAGGCCTGGTTGAAGAGCGTCGGGATCGGCACCGCGAACGCGTAGAAGCCGGCGCAGAGCGCGAGCCCGATGAAGACGGTGCGCACCTGCGTCCGGACCAGCGCGTTCGAGGCGACGAGGTACGACCGCCAGAGGAGCGTGAGCGCGGCGGCGATGTACACCAGGTTCACCATCGAGAAGAAGATCTGGTGGAAGCGGAACGCCAGCTCGAGCGGGATGCGCCCGTACGTGACGAGCTTCGATCCCAGCTCCCCCTGCGCCAGGGTCGCGGCCACCTTGCCCCAGAGGGGACCCTGCGACTGGAGGATCATGAAGATCAGATGGAACGCGTGCGGCGCGAAGATCCAGACCACGGCGAACGGGACCCGCCGGATCAGCCGGTTCTCCGTCGGGAAGACGCAGGCGAAGTAGAGCAGGGAGGGGAAGAAGAGCTCCCACAGATAGTTGAACGAGCGGAGGAGGTCGTTCGAGCCGGCCCGCGCGGCGGAGAAGCTCTCGAGGATGAAGCCGACCGCGCCGAGCACCGACCCGAGGCCGGCCACGAACAGCATCAGCGCCGTCGCGCGGTTCAGCCGCTCGCGCGGCGACTCGCGAAGGATGACGAAGCCGAGCAGGAAGACGAGGGCCGCGACGATCAGGTAGACCGTGCCGACCGTGCCGTTCGTCATGCCGCGCTCCCCCCGTCGCGCCGCGCCGCGCTAGCGGACGGCCTCCGTTTCGTCGGGCAGGAGCGCGGGCGGCACGAGGAGGAGCGGCCGCCCGGGGTGGTCGAGGATCCCCTGGAGGACGCGCGTCTCGTACGGCAGGCCGGGGAAGCGGGCGGGCGCGGGGCGCCCGACCGCGGCGAGCGCGCCGCCGCCCAGGAACGACGGGAGCCGGAACAGCGGCCGCTTCGGATATTCCACGATCCGGACCCGCGCGCCCGGGGCGATCCCCGCGCGGCGGCGCGCCTCCCGAATCGTCTCGTCGAACGATTGCACTCGATCCACCAAACCCACGCCGACGGCGGCGCGCCCGTCGTAGATCCGACCCTGGGCGAGGGCGCGGACCCGCTCCTGCGTGAGCCCGCGGGCCCGGGCCACCGCCGTCGTGAAGTCGTCGTACATCGTGGCGAAGTTCCTCTCGATAAGACGCTTCTCGGAGGCGTCCAGGTTTCGCTCCGGGAGCGTGGCGCCGATCAGGGGGATGTCGAGGCCCCCGAAGAGATCGGCGCTCTTCCCGACCGCCACGCGGTCCGACGTGAGGCCCGTCTTCTTGCCGAACCCGTCGTTCCAGACCCAGCCTCCGATGATGCCGATCGATCCGGTCAGCGTGAACGGGGACGTGGCGATCTGGTCGCCGTCCATGCTGATCCAGTAGCCGCCGCTCCCCGCGACCCGCCCCTGCGTCACGAGGATCGGCTTCCTCGCGTCGTGGTACTTCCGCGTCTCGTTCGCCACGAGGTCGGACGCCAGGGGGTCGCCGCCCGGCGAGTCGACCCGGAGCACGACCGCGTCGATCCCCGGGTCCTCGCGGAGGTCGCGGAGGATCTTCGACGTCTCGCGCGCGCGGATCCCCGAGTCCATCGCGCAATCGCCGACCAGGTAGACGACGGCGATCGTGGGCACGCGTCCCCACGTCGGATCGGGGCGCCACCGGCGCTCCGCGATCGTCCCGGGGTCCTCGGGCTTTCGCCCGCGGCCGTCCGCGGCGATCCAGTCCTCGAGGTCCTCCCAGCGGCCGATCCGGTCGATCCAGTGGAGCTCGAGGAGGCGGGACGCCGCGACGTACGGCTCCTCGTTCACGACGCGGTCGAACTCCTCGCGGGTGGCGCGGCCGCTCGCGACGAACGCGCGCGCGATCTCGTCGTACTCGGCGCGTGCGATCGCGTCCCACTGCTCGCGGTCGGCCGGCGACATCGAGTCACGCGAGAGCACCTCCATCGCCGACTTGTACTTGTAGAAGCGCCACTCCTCGAACCCGAGGCCGAGCTTGTGGAGCAGGTTCTTCAGGTACGTGCGCGACACCGCGACGCCCGGGTAGATCAGGGACGCCTGCGGGTCCATGACGATCCGGTCGGCCGCGGTCGTGATCAGGAGCGTCGGCGCGGTCAGGTCGTCGCACGCGACCGCGACCCGCTTCCCGGCCGCGCGGATCTCGAGCAGCTTCGAGCGGATCTCCCACGCCGATTCGATGTTCCCGCGGAATCCCGAGAGGTGGAGCGCCACGCCGCCGACCGTGGGATCGCGGCGGGCCAGCTCGAGCTCCTCGAGCAGCCCGAGGAGCGGGATCGCGTCGTCGTCGAAGAACCGGTACGACTGGTAGACGGCGCGGCCGTTCAGGTCGAGCCCCATCGTGCGGCGCGCGCGATGGAACCGCGCGTCGAGGTCGACGCCCGGCTCGGGCGGGCTGCCGCGGAGGACGTACTGCGTGACGCCCCGGTGCCCGTCGCGGTCGTAGGAGGGCGTCGCGCGGAACGCGCTTCGTCCGAGCGCGAGGCCGAGCGTCACCTGGAGCCGGTCGTCCTTTCCCCAGCGGAGTGCCGCCGTGAGGCCCGGCACCGGGCGCGCCGCGACGCCCCCCGCGAGCGCGCCGTCGTTCCACCGCTGGTCGCGCCGGAGCGCGTAGTCGGCGAAGAGGAGGAGCCGCGGATCGCCGAGCGGGCGGACGCCGACGTCGGCCACGCCCTGCATCGCCTTGCCGGCGAGCGCGAGCTGCGCCGTCGTGCCGTACGAGAGCCAGCGCGTGGGCCGCTCGATGCTCCCGAGCGACACGTAGTTGGAGCGGCCGAACGCGCCCTTGCCGGCCCCGGAGAAGCCGAACGCCACGCCGCCGTAGTGCGCGCCGTTCCCGCTCCCCGATCCGATCTGCCAGTCGACGACGCGACGGACGCCGAGGGACGTCCGCGTCTCGATGCGCCGCATGGAGACGCCGAGGGGCCCGCCGGCGGCGAAGCCCCAGTTGTCGAGCCGGTGCGGCGCCGCGTTCGCGTCCGACCAGAAGAAGGAGAGCTCCGGCCGCTCGAGCACCCCCCACTGGGCGGGGTTCAGGATCGCGCCGATCGCGCCGTCGTCGGTGGAGGGGGTGGTGGCGAGGAGATCGGAGGCCGCCTCGTACGGACGGAGCGGCTCGTCGGCGACGTCGCCGGCGCGCGCGGCGGGCGGGGCCGTCGCGAGCAAGAAGGCGGCGAGGGCCGCCGCCGCGGAGGACCGGAGGAATCCCTTCATGACCGCGCCTTTCTTCGCGCGTAGAGCGCGCTCAAACCGAAAAGGACGAACACCGCGCCGATCGCGAGCCAGCGCGGGAATTCGAATTGGATCCAGTGCATGGCGTGGGCGTACTCGACGAGGAGCTTGATCCCGACCCACGCCACGATCACGTACGCCCCGTGGACGATCGCGGGATAGCGGCGGACGAATCCGAGGAGCTGCCCGATCAGGAGCCGCATCGCCAGGATGCCGAGCAGCCCGCCGCTGATCACGACCCAGAGCTTCGGCGACATCGCCACCGCCACCAGGATCGAGTCGATGGCGAAGACGACGTCGGTCAGCTCCACGCGCACCACGGTGCTCCAGAAGACGGAGAGGCCGAGGATCCGCCCTGCGGTCTTCGGGATCGGGGCGCCTTCGCCCCCGCCCTCCCGGTGCGTGAAGTGCTTGAGAGGAAGGTAGAGGAGGTAGAGGCCGCCGACCAGCTTGATCCACGACCAGGAGATCAGGTGGACGGCGAAGATCGTGGCGACGATCCGGAAGAAGAACGCGCCGACGATGCCGTACCGGAGGGCCTTGTTCTGCGACTCGCGGGGGAGCGGGAGCACGAGCACCGCCAGCACCAGCGCGTTGTCGGCGCTCAGGAGCGCTTCGAGGACGACCAGGAGGCCGATCGTCAGGAAATCGGCGGCTTCGACGTGGAGGTGCATCGGAGGGAAACTCTACCGCAATTCGGGGGGCGCGGGGCCCCGGCCGTCAGGAGCCCGCGATCCGGGGAATCGGGTCGGTGTCCGGGCGCAGTGCGGGGACGTACATGTGCGCCGCGTACTCCTTCATCATCCGGCGGGCGGAGAACGCAGGAGCGATCGTCTGGACGGCGTGCCGCACGACCCGGATCCACCCGTGCGGGACGTCGTCGGCGCCGCGCTCGTAGAAGAGCGGCACGACCTTCGATTCGAGGAGATCGTAGATCGCCGACGCGTCGCGCGCGTCGCGCGCGGCGGGGTCCTCGGGCGTCGTCGGATCGGCGGCCGCGTCGTCGGCGCCGATCGCCCAGCCGTTCCCGCCGTCGTACCCCTCCACCCACCAGCCGTCGAGGATGCTGAGGCTCGGGACGCCGTTCAGCCCCGCCTTCATGCCGCTCGTGCCGCTCGCCTCGAGCGGCGCGCGCGGGTTGTTGAGCCAGAGGTCGGCGCCCTCGACCAGCCAGTGCGCGGCGTGCATGTCGTAGTCCTCGAGCACCGCGATCCGCCCGGCGAACATCGGGTCGCGGGCCGCGTGGTAGACCGCCTGCAGGAGGAGCTTCCCCTGCTCGTCCGCGGGATGGGCCTTGCCGGCGAAGACGAGCTGCACGGGGCGGCGCGCGTCGGTCACGATGCGGCGGAGCCGCTCCGGGTCGCGGAGGATCAGGTCCGCCCGCTTGTACGTGGCGAACCGTCGCGCGAACGCGATCGTGAACGCGTCGGGGTCGAAGAGCGACCCGAACGCGATCGTCTGTCCCGGGTCGATGCGGTCGCCCGACCAGCGCTGGCGCGTCCGCTCGCGGAGGTACTGGAAGAGCCCGGCCTTCTGCGCGCGCCGCATCCGCCAGATCTCCTCGTCGGGAATCGCCTGCGCCCGCGCCCAGAGGGCCGGGTCGTCGTGGCGATCCATCCACGCCTCGCCCAGGCGGTCGCGGTAGAGGCGGTCGGCGTCGGGGCCGATCCAGGTCGGGACGTGGACGCCGTTCGTGATCGCGCGGATCGGCACCTGCTCCTCCGGGAGCCCGGGCCAGAGCGACGTCCACATCGCGCGCGAGACCTCGCCGTGGCGGCGGCTGACCGCGTTCACCCGTCCCGAGAGGTGCATCGCCAGCACGGTCATGTTGAAGGCCGGGCCGCCGCCCGGATCGTGCGCCGCGAGTCCCAGGAGGCGCGTCCGGAGCGCGTCGAGCCACGGCCCGTAGCCGTCGAGGCGCGACAGGTGCGACTCCACCGTCGAGAACGGGAACGCGTCGTGCCCGGCCGGGACCGGCGTGTGCGTCGTGAAGATCGTGTTCGAGCGCACCGACTCCACCGCCTCGTCGAACTCGAGCCCCGCCTCGAGGTGCTCCCGCGCTCGCTCGAGCATCATGAACGCCGTGTGCCCCTCGTTCCCGTGCCAGACCGTCGGCTGGAGTCCGAGCGCGCGGAGGAGGCGCACGCCGCCGATCCCGAGCACGATCTCCTGCAGGATGCGGACGTTCTGGTCGCCGCCGTAGAGGCGCCCGGTCAGCTCGCGGTCCCACGGCGCGTTCTCGTCGATGTCGGTGTCGAGCAGGTAGAGCGTCGTGCATCCGATCCGAACCCGCCACGAGGCGACGTGCACCACGCGGTCGGGGAGCGCGAGCGAGACCGTGAGCCGGCTGCCGTCGTTCGCGACGACGTGCTCGACCGGCACGCGATCGCGGTCGATCTGCTCGTACATCTCCTCCTGACGGCCCTCCGCGTTCACGCGCTGGCGGAAGTAGCCCTGGGGATACATGAATCCGATCCCGACCATCGGGATCCCGAGGTCGCTCGCCTCCTTCGCGATGTCCCCGGCCAGCACGCCGAGGCCGCCCGCGTAGAGCGGAAGCGAGTTGTGGAGCCCGTACTCGGCGGAGAAGAATCCGACGAGGCCGGACGCGAGGTCCGGATGCGTCCGCGAGCACCAGCTCTCGCGTCCCATGAGCGCGCGGTCGAACGCGGCGATGACCGCGTCGTAGAGGCGGAGGATCTCGCGGTCGCGCGCCGCCTCCTCGAGGTGCTCGCGGGCGATCTCCTGCAGGAGGCGGACCGGATTGTGGCGGGTCTCGCGCCAGAGGGTGGCGTCGAGCCGGCGGAAGAGCTCGCGCGCGTCCGCGTTCCAGCTCCACCAGATGTTCTGGGCCAGCTCGGTCAGGCGACCGAGGGGGGCCGGCATGGCAGGGAGCGGGGGGGTCACCGGCTCATCGCCCCGCCCCTCGTTCTGCATCGAGAGGCATCGTGGTCAGGGTGCATTGAATGCTTGTAAACTACCACCATGCGGACGGCGAAGCGAATTCTTCGGGCGGGGACGGGGCGCGCTTGACACCGCGCGCCGCGGGGATCCTGCTGCACCCCACGTCGTTGCCGGGGCGCCACGGCATCGGCGATCTGGGCGAGGCGGCCGACCGGTTCCTCGACTGGGCGGCGGCGGCCGGGCAGACGATCTGGCAGGTCCTCCCGCTCTGCCCGACCGGCTTCGAGAACTCCCCGTACGTGGGGCTCTCGGCGTTCGCCGGGAACCCGAACCTGATCTCGCCCGACGCGCTGGCCGGGGAGGGGCTCCTGCCGCGGGAGATGATCGCCGGCGTGCCTTCCTTCCCGGACGGGCGCGTGGCGTTCGGACCGGTGTGCGCCTGGAAGCAGGCCGTCCTACGCGCGTCGTTCGACCGGTTCCGCGCCTCGGCGAGCGGGGAAGCGCGTGGCGCGTTCGATGCGTTCCGCGCGGCGCCCGAGCAGTCCGACTGGCTCGAGGACTGGGCGCTCTTCGCCGCGCTCAAGGAACGACACGACGACGCCTCGTGGCCCGAATGGCCGGACCCGATCAAGCACCGCGAGGCGGGCGCGATCGCGCGCGCGCGCGAAGAGCTGCGCGACGAGATGGACTTCCACGCGTACGCGCAGTTCCTCTTCGCGCGGCAGTGGGGCCGCGTCCGGGGCGAGGCGGCGCGCCGCGGGATCACGATCCTCGGCGACGCGCCGATCTACGTCGCGCTCGACAGCGCCGACGTCTGGGTGAATCCCCGCCTGTTCGAGCTCGACGACCACCTCCGGCCGACCGCGGTCGCCGGCGTGCCGCCCGACTACTTCAGCGCGACCGGGCAGCTCTGGGGCAACCCGCTCTACCGCTGGGACCGGATGGAGGCGGACGGATTCTCCTGGTGGATCCGCCGCATCCGCGCCGAGCGCGCGAAGTGCGATCTCCTTCGGATCGACCACTTCCGCGGATTCGCGTCGTACTGGTCGATCCCCGCGGGCGACGAGACCGCGGCCGGCGGGCGATGGATTCCGGGCCCGCGCATGCGTCTCTTCGACGCGCTGCGCGCGGCGCTCGGCGACCTCCCGCTGGTGGCCGAGGACCTGGGCGAGGTGACGCCGGACGTGCCGGAGCTCCTCCGCGACACCGGGCTCCCCGGCATGCGCGTGATGCACTTCGGCTTCGACTCGTGGAACAGCGATCACGCGCCGCACCGGTTTCCGTCGCACTGCGTCGCGTACACCGGAACGCACGACAACGACACGACGCGCGGCTGGTTCGACGCCCGGGACGACGCGGGACGCGCCCGCGTGATCGACTACGTGGGCGGCGACGCGGGCGACGTCGAGTGGGGCATGATCCGGGCGCTCTACGTGTCGGCCGCCGACCGCGCGATCGTGCCGGTGCAGGACCCGCTCGGTCTCAGGAGCGAGGCGCGCATGAACCGCCCGTCGAGCGCCGACGGCAATTGGGACTTCCGGATCGCGCCCGGCGCGCTCACCGCCGAGCGCGCGGCGCGGCTCCGCCGCCTGGCGGAGCTGAGCGGGCGGGCGAAGCCGGCGTAGCCCGCGCGGCGGCCCGCGCCGCCGGCGATCACGTCCGTCGCCGTCGCGCGCTCCAGCCGCTCCTCGTGGTGAAGTAGAGGAGCGCCGGCCGGCCGCCCTTCCGGAACTCGCGACAGGACTCGTGCAGGCGCGAGGCGACCGCGCGCGAGGCGACGTTCGCGGGGCGGACGATCGATCCGATCACGTCGCGCGACGTGCGCTCGAATCCGTGGTCGAGGCATGCCCGCGCCGCCTCGAGCGCGTAGCCCTTCCGGCGCTCCGCCGCGCGCACGTGGTACCCGATCTCGAGCACGGGCTCGTCCTCGACGTCCTGGTAGGAGAGGCCGCAGTCGCCGATGAGGCGGCCCGACTCCTTCTCCTCCATGGCCCAGAGACCGAAGCCGAACCCGTGGTAGCGGCGGAGATTCCACGCGATCCAGGCCCGCACGTTCGCCCGGTCCGCCATCTCGGGATAGAAGGCGCGGGCGTCGGGATCGGCGAAGACCTCGGCCAAGGCGGCCTCGTCGTCGAGTCGGTACTCGCGGAGACGGAGGCGCTCCGTCTCGAGGACGGTCCGGCCGGCGGAGGCGGGGCCGCGGAACGGCTCGTCGTCGAGCGCGAGCCCGCCGCGCGGGCCGCGGAGCGCGGCGAGGAGTCGTGGCCGCGGCCCCTCGGCGACGGGGAGATCGAGATCGAAGGACGCGAGGAGGCCGCGGATCCGGGCCGGATCGGGGTGCTCCGCGCGGAGCTCCTCGAGCACGACGTCGGCGGCCCCGCCGGCCGGGTGCGGGCTCGTACCCCAATCGATGAAGAACGGGATCAGGCCGCCTTCGCGATCCGCGAAGGGGTCGGTCAGCGACCAGGAGAGGCGCACGCCGTCGGGGCGCACCCGGCTCCCGCTGCGGACGTCGCCCAAGTCGAGGCCGCTCGCTCGCGCCCGCGCGGCCAGCTCGGCGAGTCGCGATCCCTTCGCGGCCCAGGTGACGAGACGGGGCGACGTCAGCGCCGCGATGCCGAAGAGCGACGGAAGCGGGCCCGACGGTCGGGAGCCGTCGGGCCCGATGATCTCGAGATACGCGCCGCCTGGGAGCGGCAGCAGCGCGTTCCGCGTTCCCCAGTCCGGATGTCGTCCCCCGGCCGCCGGCCGGACGCCGAGCTTCGACTCGATCCACGCCATCGTCTCCGCGACGCGCGGCGTGGCGAGGATCAGGTGGTCGAGTCGGCGCGTCGTGCTACTTCTCGGGGCCGGTCGGGACGGACCAGGCGCCGGTCTTCTCGTCCAGCTTGTGACAGAACGTGCACTGTCCCTGGAACTCGGTCAGGAAGTGATTCTCGGCGCCTCCGGTCAGGTGGATGAGGTGGATCATGTTCGCGAACGGCGGCGCCGACTTCCGTGCCGTGTGGCACGTGATGCACTTCTTCGGAACGTTCTCGGTCGCGGTCTTCGACTCGGGGTGCGTCCCCTTCAGCGTCACGCCCTCCGGCATCGTCGCCTGCGCCTTGGCCAGGAGCTTCGGATCCACCGACGTGGCCCACCCGGTGAGCGCCGTGCTCAGGCGGGCGTCCATCTTCCGGTCGGGCATGTTGACGTGGCAGCTGACGCAGGCGTCGGGGAAGGAATCGGGAGCGGTGATCCCGGGAATGGCGCGGGGCGCTTCCGGTGCCGCGCCCGCGCCCGTGTCCTGGGCGAAGACGGTGACGGGAAGCGCGAGGAGGGAGCAGAAGAGGAACGGCAGTATGCGACGCATGGGAATCCCCCTTCGGTTGGTGGTGGACGCGTCGCGCGAAGCGGCGCGGGACGGCAGGGGAAGACTACCCCCGCGTCGCGCGGCGCGCCAGCCCCCCTCGTCGCGCGTCGGCCAGGACGGTCCAGCGCTCGTGGTCGCGCCATCGTCCGCCGATCTTGAGATAGCGCGGGGAGAATCCCTCGCGCCGGAAGCCGAGGCGCTTCACGAGGCGGATCGAGTCGCGGTTCCCGGGTTGGACGTTCGCCTCGAGACGGTGGAGTCCGAGCCGCCGGAACGCGTCCCGGACCACGAGCGCGAGGCCCTCCGCCATCAATCCGCGTCCGGCGTGCGGCGCGAACGCGTAGTAGCCGAGGTAGCCGCTCCGGAAGATCCCGCGGACGATCTCGCTGATGTCCACGACGCCCGCCAGCTCGTCGCCGTCGCGCGTGACGACGAAGTAGCTGGCATGCGTGGGCCGGCGCGATCGACGGAGGTAGGCGCGAAACCGATCGGGAGTCGAGGGTGGGGACACCCACGGCCCGTGGAGCCGCCGGCTCCGCGCGACGGCGGCGAGGAACGCGGCGCGCCGGGCGGCGGACGGCGCCTCCAGGCGGACCCGAGGCGCCGTGGCGCGCGTCACTCGACCTCCACGGACTCCACGAGCTCGACGATCCGCGCGCGCGGGCTCCGCATGACGGAGGCGCCCGGCCCGGTCCAGATCCGCTCCATGGTGCGCAGGAACGCCGTCGCCTCCTCCATCGTGTCGAGCTCGAGGTCGATCATCACGAACCGCGGGTCGTCGGCCGCCCGGAGCACGTGGTAGCGCCGGACGCCCGAGCCCTTCCGGTCGGCGGGATCCCGGTCGAACGCGGTCTTCCACTTCTCGAAGTCTGGCACGGCGTGCTCGATGCGAACGATCGGCATGGGGCGTCTCCTTCTGGTCGCCCGAGTCGCCTCGCGGCTTCCGGTTCAGCGATGCGCCGCGGAGGCCGCGATCGACGGGACGATGACGGCGACCATCACCGCGGCCTGGCACGCCTCGATGACCTCCCTCGTCGCGGCGCCGAACAGCTCGCCGTTCACGATCCGCTCGATGCGCTTCCTTCGCGATCGGACTTCCTTGCGTCCGAAGGCCTCGTCGAGGAGTCCGGCGGGATGGGCGAGCGCGATCAGCACGACCGTGCGCGCGTCGATCCGCTCGGCGTCGGTGAAGATCGCGGCCCGAAGGCGATCGAGGATCTCCATCTCGGGGATCGGGTCGAGCTCCGGATAGACGCGCCGCTTGAACAGGAGCAGGATCGTCTCCTCGTCCGCCCGCAGGATTCCGCGCTCGCACAGACGGCGCGCGATCTTGTGGCGAAGCTCCTTGATCCCGTACAGCCGCGTCACCCAGGTCCTCAGCGAGGCGCGACGCGCGGAGCGTATCAGGCGCTCGAGCCCCTCGTCGAGCACGGCATCGCCCGTCGGCTTCGGATCGAGCACGTTCACGATCGCCTTCTTCGACGGCTCGACCGCGATCCGACCATCGAGGAGCAGCTCGGCCAGCATGGCGCCCGCCAAAGCGACCTCGAGGTACGTCGTGACCACCGTGCCCTTCCGGTCGCGCAGCGCGAGGAGCAGGACCTCTTCGGGGAGGCTCAACCGTCGTCGCGCGCCCATGGCCGATCAGGTTCCTGCGGCGGCGTCCCGGACCTCGTCGAGGTCGAAGAGGAGCCCACCGCTGATGCGGATCACCAGATTGTAGAACCAGGCGCCGAAGAGCCCGGTCAGCCACCCCACGACGACGCCGATGATCGGATAGAGCACCATCATTCCCAGCGCGAAGAGCGGTCCGAAGGCGGCGCCGCCATGGTTCTGGGAGACGAGGCCCATCAGGAGGAAGAACGGGGCGAAGAGGATGGCGAACACGCAGGTCAGGAGACCGTAGACGAGCGCGGCGACGTTCGCCGCGCGAAGCGGTGCGATCCGTTTCAGCTCGAGCTTCATGGTTCCCCCTTTGGCGAACGACCGTGCGGACCCCGACCGGCGAAGTCCCCACGCCTCGACACGGCGCTCCGCTACCGAAGGTCGGCGCCGTGCTGGAGCAACAGCTCGCGGAGGATCGAGCGATGACAGCGGCTCTCGTCCTCGCAGTAGCAGCCGACCGAGAAGCTCGTATGATGCGACATCGTCGCGAGGAGGTCGAGGTCGCGCCGCGCGGTCGGTGACTTCATCTCCGCCAGGTACTTCCTCCGGAAGGCGGCCCACGCGCGCGCGTCGGCCGCGACCTGCGCGCCGTGCGCCTGCTTCAGGAGCGCCTCGCTCGGCGCCAGGTTCGGGAACCAGACGTCGTAGAAGTCGCGCGAGGCGATCTCCTCCTTGCGCACGCCCCGTGGCGGACGGCGGACCGTGCCGAGGCGCGGCCCCTCCCCGGGGACGCGGGGGCTCCCCAACCTCACGATGCGGACGGGCATGCGCCGATCCTCCCTCAGCCGCGATGCGCTTCCAGCCAGGCCACGACGTCCGACGCGTTCCGGTCGGGCGGGAAGACGGGATAGATCACGTGTTCCACGGCTCCGTCCCGGATCACGAGCGTCAGCCGCTTGAGCAGCCGCTGGGACGCGATCTCGAACGTAGGCAACTTCATGGCGTCGGCCAGCCGGAACGACGCGTCGCTCAAGAGCGGAAAGGGGAGGTGGAGGCGCTCCACGACCTCCCTCTGGTACTCGGTCGTCTGCGTGCTCAGGCCGAACACCCGGGCCCCGAGCGCCTCGATCTCGGCATTGTGATCCCGAAACGCGCACGACTGCGGTGTGCAGCCCCGAGCGCCCGGGATCCGATCCCAGCCCTCCGGGGGATCCCGGTCGGGGAGACCCGTCCGCGGGTACCCGTAGACGATCGTCCGACCGGAGTGCGCCTGCAGGTCCACGGAGCCGCCGCGCGTCGAGGGGAGCGCGATCGCCGGAACCGCCGCTCCGACCAGATGGCGCGCGGCGCCGTCGTCCACGGGGACCGGCAGGTCCGCGGGAAGCTGGTAGAGATCGTCGGTCCGGGGCGTCATTGCTAGCCGACCCGCTTCCAGACGAGGGTGCGCGTCACGTCCACGCCGTCGGGCCCCGTCGTGCGAAGCGCGATCGTGAGCCGGTCGCCCTCGACCGTCATGCCGCGCGTCAGCACGTGGCCGACGTTCTCGGGCGCGAGGGCGCCGAGCAGCCGCTGCGTGACCGTGCCGGCCGCGTCGTCGATGGAGTACGTGCCGAAGTACGCGTCGTACCCCCCGATCGCGCGGCTATTGTTGCGCCCGCCCGCCGATGCCTCGGCGGGCGGCGCGGTGCGATCCCGTTTCATGAACTGCGCGGCGAAGTGGCCCGCGCGGTCGTAGATCAGGAGCGCCACGGGGTCCTCTCCGAGCGAGGGCTCGGCGCGACGTTCACCGGAATCGGCGACGTCGATCCTCGACACCAGTTCCCACGTGCCGGGAAGGGTCTCGGAGAGGGGCGCGGAGGAGCGGGGCGTGGAACCGGGCACGTCGGGTGTCCTCCTGGTGCGCGACCCTAGCTCTTCAGGAACTGGATGTCGGGCCGGTCGACGACGCCCGCCTTCTGCATCGTCT
>JBLMXB010000068.1:0-12185 GCA_050257555.1 Hyphomicrobiales bacterium
GCCTGGGCGTTCGGCTGGAAGGACGTCGTCAAGATGCACCGGGACGGCGTCGCCGATTCCCTCATCATCCAGAAGATCGAACACAGCGGGAAGCGGTTCCACCTCGAGGCGAAGCAGATCCACTCCCTCATGGAGGCGGACGTCTCCGACGAGGTCATCTCGGCGATGCTGCGGACCGAGGATCAGTACGAGCCGCGGGACGAGTACTACGGCGGATACTACGGCGATGACTACTACCACTCGCCGCGGGTCTACCTCGGGTTCGACTACTACCGCCCGTACTCCTGGTACTACGGGACCTACGGCCCCTACTACGGCACGTACGGGTACACTCCCCGGTACTACGGCGGCCGGTACTACGGCTACGGCGGGTACTCCCACGGGTACACGCCCCGGTACCGCAGCTACGAGCGGTACGGCGGGCACGCGTATCCGGACTACGGCACGAGCCGGACCCGGACGTACGTGGGACCGAGCACGAAGGGCCGGAGGCGCTGACGTCTGTCGGCGGATGACGGCAGGAGCATCGAAGCGGGCGCGCGAGTCGGCGCCGCTCCCTCGGGGGCGGCGCCGATTCGTCATTCGTAGCGGAGCGCCTCGATCGGGTTGAGCCGCGCCGCGCGCACGGCCGGGAGGAGCCCGAAGCCGACGCCGACGGCGCTGCAGAAGAGGAGTCCGATCACCGCCCACTCCATCGGCACGTTCACGTCGAAGTGGGTGAAGATCACGACCAGGTTCCCGAGTCCGAATCCCACGGCGACCCCGACGAGCCCGCCGATGTTGCAGAGGATCACGGCCTCGAGGAGGAACTGCCCCAGGATCCCCATCGGCTTCGCGCCGAGCGCCTTCCGGATCCCGATCTCGCGCGTCCGCTCGGTCACCGCGACGAGCATGATGTTCATGATCCCGATGCCCGCCACGAGGAGCGCGATGATCCCGATCACGAACGCGGCGAGCTTCACGCCCATGCTCATCTTGTTGAACTGGGTGATGAGGCTCTGGCTGCTGAAGAACTCGAAGTTGTCCTCCTGCCCCGGCTTCAGTCCGCGGTCGCGGCGAAGCACCTGCCGGGTCTCCTCCAGGGCGTCCTGGACCAGCGCCGGCGACTTCGCGTGCACCGTGATGTTCACCGACCGCTCGAACCCGTCGCGCTGGAACTTCCCGTACGTGTTCACGAACGTCGTGACCGGGATCAGCACGTAGTTGTCGAAGTTGCCACCGAACGCGGACTTCTTCTCGTCGAAGACGCCGATGACCTGGTACTTGCGCCCGTCGACCCGGATGTCCTTCCCGATCGGGTCGACGAACGGGTAGAGCTTCTTCGCGATCGCGTACCCGATCACGGCCACCTTCCGCGCGCTCCGCAGGTCGATCGGCGAGAGGTTCCGGCCGAGGCCGACGTAGTGGGTGTTGTTGGGCGCGTACTCGGGCGTCCCCCCGCAGATCGAGAGGTTCGGGTTCGTCGTGTTGCCCTTGTACGAAGCCGTGAATCCGAAGTCCCAGATCTCGGATCCGACGATGTCGACGTCCTTCACGTGATCCCGGATCGCCTGGGCGTTCTCGAGCGTGAGCGGCGGGCGCTTCATCGCCTTGCGGCGCTCCGCGTCGCCGTGGAAGCCGCCGGCCGGCCACTTCTGGACCTGGAAGACCTGGGTGCCCAGCACGCTCATCTCGCGTTCCATGGTCTTCTGGATCACCGAGATCGCGGTCATGACGGCGATGATCGACGCCACGCCGGCGACGATGCCGACGAGGGTCAGCGTGGAGCGGAGCTTGTTCGAGACGATCGCGCCGAGCGACATGAAGAACGCGTCAAGCGGACGCACGGGACCCTCCAGGACGCGCGGGGCTATTCATAGCGAAGCGACTCGATGGGGTCGAGCCGCGCCCCGCGGTAGGCCGGCACCACACCCGCCAGGACGCCGACGCCGATGGACACCATCACGGCGAGGACGAGGATCGGGATCGAGAGCTGCGCCGGCATGACCGACGCGTTCAGGACCTGGGTCAGGACCGCGGCGAGCACGATCCCGATGGCGCCGCCGAGGAGGCAGATGGCGGACGATTCGAAGAGGAACTGGAGCAGGATGCTCCGCCGCGTCGCCCCGATCGCCTTCCGGATGCCGATCTCGCGCGTCCGCTCCGTGACGGAGACGAACATGATGTTCATCACGCCTACAGCGCCGACGAAGAGGGAGATGCTCGTGACCATGAGCCCCACGAGGAGCACGACGCCCATCGTGTTATTGAAGCCGGTCACGAGCGTGTCGAGCTTGTTCAGCGAGAAGTTGTCGGGCTCGGTCGGCCGGAGCTTCCGGATCTTCCGCATCTCCCCCGTCACGACGTACTGGAGGTCGGTCAGGGACGTGTTGGGCGGCGCCTTGACGGCGATGTTCACGTCCTGGCGGCCGTGGAGCCCGCCGAACGCCTTCACGTACGAGGAGATCGGCACGTAGACCTGGCGGTCGAAGTTCGGGCCGCCCATGAAGGCGCCCCCCTGCTTCTCCATGACGCCGATCACGCGGAAGTCGGTGCGGCCGATCCGGATCTCCTGGAACATCGGGTTCGCGGTCCCGAACAGCCCCTCGCGCACGTCGGTGCCGATCACGCAGACGTTCTTCTTGTACCGGACGTCGAACGGCAGGAGGAAGCGCCCCAGCGTGGGCTGCGCGCTCGAGAGGAGCGATTGCTTCTCCGTCGTGCCGATGACGTTGACGCCCTCCATCTTCTCGGAGCGGAACTTCATGTCCTCGCGTCCCGCGATCGACGGGTTCACGAGCGCCCGCCCCTGGAGGTTCTGCGTCAGCGCGTCGGCCTCCTTGAGGTCGATGTTCGGGCGGTTCCGGAACATGAAGAAGTCGTTCATCACGACCCACGGCATCCGCGAGACGTAGATCACGTCGGCCCCGACCGCCGAGAAGCTCTCCCGGAAGCGGTTCTGGAGCCCGTTCGCGGCCGTCATGGTGAGCACGACCGCCAGGATCCCGATGATGATCCCGAGGGTCGTGAGCACGCCGCGCGCCTTGTTGGCGCGGATGGCGCCGATGGCGATCCGGAGCGACTCGCCGAGGTCGACCGTCTGCTTCATTCCGGGTGCGCTCCGAGGCCCGGGCTCGCGCCCGCGCCGAGGCCGGCTCCCGGGATCGCCGCCGCGACCACGTCCGCCGCGACGGCGGCGTGCGCGGCGACGTGCGCGGCGTCCGCCCCGAGCGCGTGGCCGTTCCCGCGCACGGTCCGCTCGTCGCTCTCGATCACGCCGTCGCGGAGCCGGACGATCCGGCGCGCGCGCTCGGCGATGTACTCCTCGTGCGTGACGAGGATGATCGTCTGGCCGGCGGCGTGCAGCTCGTCGAGCATGTCCATGATGTCGTCGCCGGTCTTGGTGTCGAGGTTCCCGGTCGGCTCGTCGGCGAGGATGATCGACGGGTTGTGGACGAGCGCCCGGGCGATCGCGACGCGCTGCCGCTGCCCGCCGGAGAGCTCGTTGGGACGGTGTTTCAGGCGGTCGGCGAGCCCGACCCGCTCGAGCGCGTGCCGCGCCCGCGCGCGTCGCTCGACCGGACCGACGCCCCCGTAGATCAGGGGGAGCTCGACGTTGTGGAGGATGTCGGCGCGCGGGATCAGGTTGAACGTCTGGAAGACGAACCCGATCCTCCGGTTCCGCACCTCGGCCAGCTCCGGCTCGGTCATCGTCGCGACCATCTGACCCTCGAGCGCGTACGTCCCGGACGTCGGCACGTCGAGGCAGCCGATCAGGTTCATCAGCGTCGACTTCCCGGAGCCCGACGGGCCCATGACGGCGACGTACTCGTTCTTCCGGATCTCGAGCGACACGCCGTTCAGCGCGCGCACGGTCTCGGCCCCCATGACGTACGTCTTCACGACTTCCTGGAGGAGCAGGGTCGGCGCGGAGCCGTTCGGCGCGCCGCCCTTGGCGGGCCGTCTAGCCATTGCGGCCGCCGCCCTCCGCCATCGCCTCGCCGCCGGCCGGCTTCTTCTTGTTGTCGATCGTGACCACCGCGCCGTTTTCGAGGTCCTTCGAGATCATCCGGTAGCTGCCGGTGACGATCTCGTCGCCTTCCTTGAGTCCGTCCGTGATCTCGATCAGCTGGTCGCTCTGGATCCCCGTCTTCACCTGCTTCGCGATCGCCTTCCCGTTCTCGATCGCGAACACGATCTCCACGAACCCGTCCTTGCCGGGCTCGTACGTGCCGGCCGCGTCCTTCCGCTTCTCGCCCTTCATGGCGAGCTGGTCCACCGTGCGGACGGCGACGCTCTGGATCGGCACGCTGAGGGCGCTGTCGTTCGTCTTCGTGATGATGTCGGCGCTCGCCGTCATCCCCGGCCTAAGCGAGGCGGGCGGATCGACGATGGCGATCTTCACCTCGAACTCGGTCTTCTGCTCCGTGGTGCCCGTGCCCGAGGCGTTGGCGCTGCTCGCGATCTCCGAGACGATCCCCTTCAGCGTCTGGTTCGGGAGCGCGTCGACCTGGATCTCCGCGGGCTGGCCGAGCGCGATCGACATGATGTCGTTCTCGTCGACGTTGACCTGCGCTTCCATCTTCGTGAGGTCGGCGACCGTGAGGATCACGTCCTTCTGGAACTGGGAGCCGAGCGCGATCTCGCCCTTCTCCTTGTTCAGGTCGCTGATCGTGCCGGACATCGGCGCGTAGATCGTCGTCTTGGAGAGATCGTCGCGCGCCTGTTTCAGCGTCGCCTTCGCCTGCGACACCTGGTCGAGCGCCGACTTGTACCGCGCGGCCTCGACCTGGTAGTCGGCCTGCTTCGACTCGAAGTCGGACTGCGACTCGAGTCCGGACGCGCGGAGCTCCTTGGAGCGCTTGTACTCGTTCTCGGCGCGCGTCATGTTCTCCTTCACGAGCGTCGCGTTCGCCTCGGTGGAGCTGACGTTCGCGGTCGCGCTCTCGACCGACGCCACGTACCGCTCGCGGTCGAGCCCGACGAGGAGCGCGCCCTTGTTCACCCACTGCCCTTCCACGATCGGGAGCTGGACGATCTTCGCGCTCACGTCCGCGCTGATGTCGACCTTGGTCTTCGGCTCGATCTTCCCGGTGGCGCTCACCTTCTGCACGATCTTCTGCCGGCTCACCTTGGCCGTCTGGACCACCGGCGTCTTGTCGCCGCGCCCGCGGAGCGCCATGCCGCTGACGGCGGCCACCACGACGACGATCGCCGCGCCGATCAGTAGGGGTTTCTTCTTCAGTGCCATTGCCCAACGGCCTCCAGTCTCTCGCGAGTCCATGCCAGGGGGGATCGGTTCCGCGTAGCGTTCCCACTACGGCCCCCGTCCCCACAAGGTTACGTCAGTCTGGCCGCGGCGTCTCCGGTGCCGCGCTCGGCGCGTCGGGCGCTTCGACGCGGAGCGCGCAACTCATTTCCATCCAGGCACTTGGATCAGCGCAACGCATAGAGGGTCCCGTCCAGGCTCGCCACGAAGATCGTCCCCCCGTCCACCACCGGAGAGGCGAGGATCCCGCCGACCGAGGCGAAGCGATAGAAGTCGAGCGCCATGTCCTCGAAGTCGCCGAAGAAGGGCGCGAACGCCGCGCGGCGGAGGCTCCCGTCCGACTCGAGCACGTGGAGCGAGTCCGCGCGCGACGCGTCGGTCCGGAACGACCAGGCGGGCGCGCCGGTGCGCGCGTCGAGCGCGTAGAGCGTCCCGTTGTGACACCCGGCGAGCATCCGGTCGCCGGCCAGCGCGGGCGAGGAGAAGACGTACGCCTTCGCGTCGAAGTTGAACCGGAGACGGCCCGTCTTCGCGTCGAGCGCGAAGAGGCGGGCGCTGTCCGAGGTGCCGGCGTAGACGAGGCCGTCCCGCACGGCGGGCGTGGCGTTCACCCACGACTTGCTGGTCGGGTAGTCCCAGCGCTTCCGCCCGGTGGCCGCGTCGATCGCGTAGACGTGCGCGTCGCGGCAGCCGACGTAGACGACGCCGTCGGCGACGGCAGGCGAGGACTGGAAGCCGACCTGGTTGTGGGTCACCGGATCCTCGCCTCCCTGGAAGGACCAGCGGAGCCGTCCCGTGGCCGCGTCGAGCGCGTAGAGGCGGCCGTCCCAGCTCCCGATGTAGACCACGCCCCGGGCGACCGCCGGCGCGGCGTGCACCACGTCGCCCGTCTGGAACTTCCATTGGAGGACCCCGGTCGCGGCGTCCACGGCGTAGACGTTGCCGTCGCCGCTCCCGAAGTAGACGCGCCCGTCGGCCACGGCCGGCGACGACGTGTAGACGTCCCAGGCGTCGGGAATCGTCTGCTCCGCCGGTGGGTAGCCGTGGAGGTTCTTCGCCTGGAACTTCCGCTCGTACTCGGCGGAGAACGCCCAGCGCACCGCTCCGCTCGCCGCGTCGAGCGCGACGAGCGGTCCCGCCGACGAGACGAAGTAGACGGCGCCGCCGTCCACGGCGGGCGAGGAGGCGATCGGCATGCGGGACGCGAAGACCCACTTCTGCTGGCCGGTCTCCTGGTCGATCGCGTAGAGATGTGCGTCGAGGCTGGGCGCGTAGACCACGCCGCCGGCGACGGCCGGCGACGCCACGAAAGGTCCGCCCGCCTTGAACCGCCAGGCGACCCGGGCGCCGTCCCGGGGAACGGGGCCCGCGTAGACGCCGGTCCGGGCGACGTTCCCGTGGAACGTGGCCTGGGATTGGGCGGTCGCCGGGGCCGCGGCGAGAACGAGCGTCAGCGTGGCGAGCGGGAGGAGCGCGCGCGTGCGCTTCATCGGGCATGCCCTCGAGTGCTTCCGGCGCGGGCGGCCGGACGCCGGCGCAGCGATGCCGCGCCCGTGGTTCGGGATCGGGGTTTCGGTCGAAAGGACGGGGGGACCCTACGCTGTTTGGAGCGCGCAGGGTCCCCGATGGTTGGAGCGGCCCGGGAGTGGGGGCCGCTGCGCCGTTCGGCGCCTAGGGAGGTACGGGGGGCGGACTATCGCCGGCACCGGCGCGGCTCGCCCGCCCCCGTATGGTCTCGGATCGGTGAGGGGGGAGTCCCGATCCGGGTCAGAACGCGACGAAGTAATCGTTGTCGGCGGCGATCGCGCGAAGCACGGAGATCGGCTCCGCGGGATTGTCCGACAAGCGCGCGACACGGGCCTCCTTCTGGGAGGTCAGCGTCACGAGCGGCGAGTGCCCCGGCGCGAGCGCTTCCTGCGGAATGCGCGCGAGGTCACCCGTCTCGATCACCAGGTAGCATCCCGGCTCGTCGATCGCGTTCCATTCCATTTCGGCGAGGCGGGAGTTGCGAAACTGCGCGGCGCGGGACTGGCCCTTGGTGGTGGCATGCATCGATTCATCACTCCTTTCGGTCTCGAGTTTCCTTCGAGAGTTCGTGGGCCGCGTGGCACCGGCTCCGCGGCCGCTTCGTGGACCCAGACATTGCGAGCGCCGTGCCAGTCGCGCGAATCGTCGTAACGCGCTGTCGCGCCTTCGCCTGCGGTGGCGCGGCTTGCCCGCGGCGGAGGCGCGGCGCGGTCCCAAATCGCCACGGCCATGAGGCTCGTTCGACGCAATCGACGCCGCGGGGCCGCGTTAGCGGAACGTGGGGCGGAACGCCACACTCCACGCCCGCGCGCGGGATCAGCTCTGGATGCCGTACAGCTTGAGCTTGCGGTAGAGCGTCTTCCGATCGAGGGCGAGGATGCGGGCCGCGGCGGCGCGATTGCCTCCCGCCGCGCGAAGCGTGCGAAGGATGTGCTCGCGCTCCATCTCGGCGAGCGACGCGGGGGGGACGCCGCCGGTCGTGACCGCGCCCGCGGTCCCGCGCAGCGTCGCGGGGAGATCTTCGGGGCCGATCGCGTCCTTCCGCCCGAGGACCAGGGCGCGCTCGATCACGTTCTCGAGCTCGCGCACGTTGCCGGGCCACGGGTAGGCGCGAAGGAGCGCGAGTGCCTCGGGCAGGAGCGTCGCCCCCTCGCGGTGGAGACGCGCGCCGTGCTTCTCCAGGAAGTGCGCGGCGAGCGGGATCAGATCCTCGGGGCGCTCCCGGAGCGGCGGGATGCGCACCCCGATCACGTTCAGCCGGTAGTAGAGGTCGCGACGGAAGCGGTCCGACGCCGCGAGCGTTTCGAGGTCGCGGTGCGTCGCGGCGACGATCCGGACGTCGACGCGCACGGGGGCCGCGGCGCCGAGCGGGTGCACTTCGCGCTCCTGGAGCACGCGGAGGAGCTTTCCCTGGAGCAGGAGCGGCATGTCGCCGATCTCGTCGAGGAAGATCGTTCCCCCCTCGGCCGCCTGGAAGAGACCGCGGCGGTCCTCGCGCGCATCGGTGAAGGCGCCGCGGCGGTACCCGAAGAGCTGGCTCTCGAGCAGCGTCTCGGGAATGGCGGCGCAGTTGATCGCGAGGAACGGATGCTCGCGCCGCGGGCTCTCCGCGTGGAGCGCGCGGGCGAGCATCTCCTTCCCCGTGCCGCTCTCGCCCAAGAGGAGGAACGGCGTGTCCACAGCGGCCGCGCGCCCGATCGTCTCGAGCACGCGGCGCATCGAGGGCGACTCCGCGACCAGCGCGGTGCGTCCCTGCGCGCTCACGCCGCGGCGCCGCTCCAGGTCTTGGAGCAGACGCCGCTCCCGGAGCGCGTTCTCCACGGTGAGGAGGAGCTGCTCCATGCGGAACGGCTTGGGGATGTAATGGTAGGCCCCGGTCTGCATCGCGAGCACGGCCGACTCGATGCTCCCGAACGCCGTGATGATCACGACCGGAAGCTCGGGCTCGCGCACGCGGACCTCGGCGAGGAGGTCCTGGCCGCGGAGCCCCGGCATCTGGAGGTCCGTCACGACGACGTCCACTTCCGCGCGCGTCAGCACCTCGAGCGCCTCGGAGCCGTCGCCGGCCGTCCGCACGTCGAAGCTCGCCTCGCGAAGCTCGTCCTCGAGGAGGCTCCGCATCTCCACGTCGTCCTCGACGACCAGGATCGAGCCGCGCGGCTCGGCCTTCCGTCGCGCGCTCACGCCGCTCCTTCCTCGAACGGCGCGTCCGCCCGTTCCGGGGTCCCGGTCCGCTCCGCTCCCTGCTCGGGCAGGTGCACCGTGACGCGGGTCCCCCGTCCCACCTCGCTCGTGACGTCGATCCATCCGCCGTGCTCCTGGACGATCCCGTACGCGACCGAGAGGCCGAGGCCGGTCCCCTGGCCCACTTCCTTCGTGGTGAAGAACGGATCGAAGATGCGCCCGAGGTTCTCGGCCGGAATGCCGTCCCCCGTGTCCGCGATCGCGATCGAGACGTAGCGACGTGGCGCGTCGGACGCGACGCCGTCCCCCGCGGCGCGGTCGGGGCGCCTCGTCTCCGCGCCGAGCTCGATCGAGAGGGCGCCGCCACGCGGCATCGCGTCGACCGCGTTCACCGCCATGTTGAGGAAGACCTCCTGGAGCTGGTCGGCGTCGGCCAGGACGGCCGGGAGCGGATCGCCGGCGGTGAAGCCGACGGCGATGCCCCGCTCCTCGAACCGTCCTTCGAGGAGCTCGAGCACGTTCCCGAGCACCTCGCCGAGATCGGTCGGCGCCAGCACCGGCCGGCGGGGGGTTCCGAAGTCGAGCATGCCGCGGACGATCCGCGCGATCCGATCGATCTGCCCGGAGATCACCTCCAGGTGGCGCGCGCCCGCCTCGCCGCCGACGCCGCGGCGGAGCAGCGCCTCCGTGCGCCCGCTGATGACGTTGAGCGGCGTGCCGACCTCGTGCGCGAGCCCGGCGGCCAGCTTCCCGATCGCCGCGAGCCGCTCCGCCTCGCGGAGGCGCGCCTCCATGCGCCGCTGCTCCTCCTGCGCCTCGAGGAGCGAACGCCGGGCCGTCTCGAGCCGGTCGCACATCGCGTTGAACTCCTCGGTGAGGCGCCCCAGCTCGTCGTGGCGGCGGATCGGAACGCGCCTCGAGGGCCCGCCGGCGCCGACCTCCCGGAAGCTCTGGGCGAGCGTCTCGATCGGTCGGGTCACGTTCCAGCGCACCGCGACCATCAGGATCAGCACGACGACGAGCAGCGTGGAGCCGGCGAGGAGGGCGATCGACGTGCGGCGCACCCGGGCCTCCTGCGTGACGAACGACTCGAGCTGGAAGACTTCGACCGCGCCGAAGAGGGTGCCGGCGCGGGAAACGAGCGGGACGAGGTACGTCACCTTGGGACCGTCGCGCTCGACGAGCCGTGCTTCGTAGCTCGTGTGGCGCGCGAGCACGTCCCGGAGCGATGTGGAGTCGGGCATCGGCTGGCCGCGAAGCGTGCCCGACTCGTACGCGAGCGATCCGTCGGCATTGAAGAGGCGGAGCCCGAGCACGTGCTCGTATCCGGCGATCCGGTCGATCAGCGCGCGCACGTCCTCGGGCTGGCGGTCGCGCAGGGCGAACTGCATCGCGATCTGCACCGCGCGTGCGATGGCGCGGCCCTCGCGGGCCACCTCGTCGCGCGATCGTTCCCGGTTCCCCGCCTGATCGAGCAGACCGAGGACGAGGATGAGCACGGTCAGCGGAATCGCGAGCGAGACGATGAGGCGTGATCCGAGCTTCATCGGCACCGAGCGCGCGGGCCCCGCGGACTGCGGATGGCGCACCTCCGGTCGGCTCGCACGTCATGGTCCTACCCCGGCGGGACGAGAGCGGTTCCGGGACCGGGGCGCGGGCGCCCGATCGCCGTCGAAACCGCGATCGGCCTCGATGTCGTATACTGCCCGGACGGACTGGATCGGAGCCGGACCCACACACCCCGCCCGCGCCCGCGATCCCGCCCCGCATCCGCACTCCAATCGAAACACTGAGGGTCCCATGAACCTGCGAACCGCACTCGCGTGCGTCGCCCTGGTGGCGGCGATCGCTCCGGGCGCGCCGGCCGCTCCGGCACCGCCGACCGCGGCCACGGCCGCGCCTCCCGCGTACTACCGTTACCCCGACATCAACGGCGACCGCATCGTCTTCAGCGCGGAATCGGATCTCTGGATCGTCTCCGACAAGGGCGGCGTCGCGCGGCGCCTGACGACGCATCCGGGCGACGAGCACTACGCCCGCTTCTCTCCGGACGGCACCCGAATCGCCTTCAGCGGCCAGTACGACGGAAACGTCGACGTCTTCGTGATCCCGGCCGAGGGCGGGATCCCGAAGCGGCTGACGTGGCATCCGGCTGTGGACAACGTGATCGGCTGGACGCCGGACGGGAAGTACGTGCTCTTCCGGAGCAACCGGGCGAGCGCGCAGTACACGCCCGAGATCTGGCGCGTGCCGGCGGACGGCGGGGATCCCGAGCGAGTGCCGATCGGCTGGGCGTACCGGCTCGGCATCGATCCTAAGTCGGGGCTCTGGGCGTTCACGCGCTCGTCCTGGGAAGGGCACACCTGGAAGCGGTATCGCGGCGGAACGGCGCCGCAGATCTGGGTCGGCTCCCCCGAGAAGGCCGATTTCAAGAAGGTGACGACGTTCGACGGCCCCAACTCGTTCCCGATGTGGCACGACGGCCTCATCTGGTACCTCTGCGACAAGGGCGGCACCGTGAACATCTGGTCGATGAAGCCGGACGGCAGCGATACGAAGCGCCATACCGACTTCAAGGACTGGGATGCCCGCCAGCCCGGCATGGCCCCCGATGGACGGATCGTCTTCACGCTCGGGTCCGACATCCACGTGTTCGATCCGAAGGACGGCACGGAGCACAAGGTCGACGTCACCCTCGCCGGGGATCGCGTGCTGACCCGCTCGCGCTATCCGGAAGCGGCGACCAACCTCACGTGGTTCGATCTCACGAAGGACGGCGACCGCGTCGCCGTCACGACGCGCGGCGAGATCTTCTCGGTCCCGGTGAAGAAGGGCGTGACCCTGCCGGTCACCGGCGGGAGCGGCGCGCGGGAGAGCTGGGCCTCCTTCGACGCCGACGGCAAGCGGCTCGTCTACGTGACCGACGAGCCTGGCGAGCAGGAGATCCGGATCCGCGACGCGTGGGGGCGCGGCAAGCCCCAGGTCGTGAAGCCTGCCGGCACGAGCGGCTGGTACTTCCCCCCGAAGATCTCCCCCGACGGGAAGTGGGTCGCGGTCGCCGACCAGATGCAGACCCTCTACGTGATCCCCGCGGCGGGCGGCACGCCGGTCCGCGTCGATCAGAGCATCCAGGAGCCGATCCGCGAGTACGAGTGGAGCCCCGACGGCCGCTGGCTCGCGTACACGAAGTCGCGCACGACCGACTATCAGAGCATCTACGTCTACG
>JBLMXB010000069.1:0-36711 GCA_050257555.1 Hyphomicrobiales bacterium
TTCCTGACGCTCGAGGGCGCCCAGGCCGGGCTCTCGTGGAGCACGATCTTGCGGAAGCGGGAGAACTACCGAAAGGCGTTCGCCGGATTCGACCCGCGGAAGGTCGCGCGCTTCGACGCGAGGCGTCGCGCCGCGCTGATGAAGGACGAGGGGATCGTCCGGAACCGGCTCAAGATCGAATCCACCGTCGCGAACGCGAAGGCGTTCCTCGAGGTGCAGCGCGAGTTCGGCAGCTTCGACGCGTACGTCTGGCGGTTCGTGGACGGACGGCCGATCCAGGGGCGGCGGCGGTCGCTTCGCGACGTCCCCGCGCGCACGCCGGTGTCGGACGCGCTCAGCAAGGACCTTCGGAAGCGCGGCTTCCGCTTCGTCGGCTCGACGATCTGCTACGCGTTCATGCAGGCGGTCGGCCTCGTGGACGACCACCAGGCCGGCTGCTTCCGCTACGGGGCGGGCGCGACGGCCGGCGCCGGCGCGCCGCGCGCGCCGCGCATGAGGCGGTCCCAGAGGAACTCGTAGGTGAGCGCGTAGAGATACGCGCGCCCGTCGTTGACGCTCGCACCGGCGTGCCCCCCTTCGATGTTCTCGAAGTAGAGCACGTCGTGTCCCTGCGCTTCCATCTTCGCCGCCATCTTCCGCGCATGCGCCGGGTTCACGCGATCGTCCTTGGTCGAGCTGGTGAGGAGGATGGGCGGATACGTGACGCCCGCCTTCACGTTCCGGTAGGGAGAGATCGTGCGGAGTCCGGGCAGGTCGGCCGGCACCGCCGGATCACCGTACTCGGCCACCCACGACTGTCCCGCCGAGAGCTTCGTGTAGCGCTCCATGTCGAGGAGCGGCGACGAGCAGACGACGGCGCCGAACAGCTTCGGCTTCATCGTCATGACGTTCCCGACGAGGAGCCCGCCGTTCGATCCGCCGACGATCCCGAGACGCGACGGCCGCGTGACGCCGCGGCGGACGAGGTCTTCGCCGACCGCGATGAAGTCCTCGTACGCGCGGACGCGGTCGGCATGCAGCGCCGCCTCGTGCCACGCCGGCCCGAACTCGCCGCCGCCCCGGATGTTCGCGAGCACGTAGACGCCGCCGCGCGAGAGCCACGCGCGTCCCCGGAGTCCGGAGTAGGACGGGAGCATCGAGAGCTCGAAGCCGCCGTACCCGGTGAGGAGGACGGGGGCGGAGCCGTCGTGCTTCAAGCCGACGGGATCCACCTCGAAGTACGGCACGTGCGTTCCGTCCTTCGAGACGGCCTCGTGCTGGCTCACCGTCTCCTTGCTCGCGTCGAAGAAGGCTGGAGAGCGCTTCAGCACGTCCGGCGCGCCGCCCCCCAGCACGCCGACGGCGAGCGTGGGCGGCGTGAGGAAGCCCGTGACGTTCACCCAGATGGAATCGCAGCGGAGCGGATCGACCGGGCTCACGCGCACCCGGCCGATGTCGGGGAGCCCCGGGATCTCGACGCGGTCGAAGCGGCCGTCGTCGTAGCGGAGCGCGTACGCGCGGCTCTTCACGTCGTCCATCTCCTCGATGAGGATCGCGTCCGGCGTCGTCGCGTACGACGAGAGCGAGCGGCGCGGGGCGGGCCGGTAGAGCACCGTGATCTCCCGCTTCCCCGCGAGATAGTCGTCGAGCTTCGACGCGACGAGCGCGCCGGCCGGGTACGTCGAGTCCCCGACCGTCCAATCGGACCGGAGGCGGAGCAGCAGCCGGTCGCGGAAGAGATCGACGGTGGCGTCGACGGGCTTCTCGATCCGCACGAGGCCCGAGGGCTCGCGCAGGTAGACCGCGGTCGTGAAGAACGTGCTGTCCTCGACGATCAGATCGCGCTCGAACCCGGGGAGCGCGTAGTGGATCGCGAACACGTCCACGTCGCTCGGCCGCCCTTCGAACACGGTCTTCGCCGCGGAGAACGGCGTGCCGCGCGTCCACTCCTTGACGACGCGCGGGTACCCGGACGTCGTCATCGTCGACGAGTCGGTCGCGTCGGCCACGAACACGTGATCCCGGTCGATCCAGACGGCTCCGCTCTTCGATACCGGCAGCGAGAACCCGCCGGGCACGAACTCCTTCGTGACGAGGTCGAACTCGCGAATGGCCGCGGCGTCGGTCCCGCCCGGCGAGAGCGAGAGGAGACAGCGGTCCCCGTCCGGCCGGAGCGTCGTCGAAGCGCTCATCACCCAGTGCCGGTGCTCCGCCGCGCCCAGCGCGTCGAGGTCGAGCACGGTTTCCCAGGCCGGGTCTGCCTTCCGGTACTCCTCGAGCGTCGTCCGGCGCCAGAGGCCGCGCGGGTGATCGGCGTCCTGCCAGAGGTTGGTGTAGCGATCACCGTCCTTCCCGATGACCGGGAGCCTCGCCTCGGAATCGAGCACTTCGAGGAGCTTCGACTTCAGGTCGGCGAAGTCCTTCGAGGTGGTCAGCGCGGAGTCGGTCCTCTGGTTCTGCTCCTTCGCCCAGTCGAGCGCGCGCTTCCCGGAGACGTCCTCGAGCCAGAGATAGGGATCGGGGGACACCGTCGTCGGCGTCGCGGCGGCGTGCGGTGCCGCCGCGTGCGCGGCGGGCGCGGCGGGCGCGGACAGGGTCGCGAGCAGGAGACCGACGGCGAGCAGGGTTCGGTTCATCTCATCTCCAGAACCGCGTAGGATCGCCCGGACGGGCGGTGCTACAGTCGTCGAAGACGCGGAGGGCCGGCTTCCGCGCGGGGGGAACTCGCTGGGTGATGAACGAGCATGGACCTCGCCCGCCCGGTTTTCAAGCCGGGGCGGTCGTCCGCATCCCTCCCGATCGCGTCCCCGAGGCGATCGACGTCCTCTGCGACGCCTTCCACGACTACCCCGTCATGCGCTTCATCCTGCGCGACTCGGGACCCGACTTCGAGCGGCACCACCGCGCGCTGTCCGGCCTCTTCGTGACCGCGCGCGCGCTGCGCGGCGATCCGATCCTCGTCGTCGAGGAGGAGGGGCGCGCGGTCGCCGCCGCGACGATCACGCCGCCAGGCGACCGGGAGATGCCCCCCGAGTTCGCGGAGCGGCGCGATGCGCTCTGGCGCGAGATCGGGCCCGGAGCGAAGGAACGCTACGAGCGCCTGGGCGAGGTCTGGAAGGCGTTCGCGATTCCCGAGCCGCAATACCACCTGAACATGATCGGCGTGCGACGCTCCCACCACGGGCGAGGCCTCGCGCGCCCGCTCCTCGACGCCGTGCACGAGATGTCGCGTGTCGATCCCGCCTCGATCGGCGTCTCGCTCACGACCGAGCTGCCGCGAAACGTGACGCTGTACGAGCACTTCGGCTATCGCATCGTGGGTCACACGCGAGTCGACGACGCGCTCGAGACATGGGGGTTCTTCCGGGACGATCCCGCCTGACGGGGCTTTCCGTCTGGCGGCGTCGCGCCCGCGGGTGTATAATGTGTCCGGCAATCGATCCTTCTTGACCGCTCGGACCCGGGGGGACTCCGAGCGAAGACGACCGCAGCCCGCGCGGCACCTCCCAGCCGCCGGCTGAGCCACCCGGTCGCGGCATTCCAGACTCCCCCCGTTCGTACACCGGCGCCACGCCACCCCCGCGTGCTCCGCCGAGGCAATCGTGTCCCGCTCGTTTCTCCCATCGTGGTGCGGCGCGCTCCCCAGCGCACCATCGCATCGTCGTCACGAGGTTCGGCGCTCGAGCCGAACCAGGAGGAAACCAGTCATGCGGGTTCCGCTCATCGTCTCTACGTCCCTCGTTCTCGTCCTCCTCGCCGCCACGGTCGCCGCTCCGGCCCTCGCGGCGACGGACGAGGTCGCGCTCGCTTCCTCGCCCTCGGCGCGCGCCGCGGCCGTGAGCGGCGCCGCGCCGGTGCTCGACGCCGTCTCGAACATGACCGTGAACGCCGGCGAGACCGCGGACCAGGCGGTTCACGCCACCGATGCCGACGGCGACCCGCTGAACTTCTACAAGTCGGCGGGCCCGCCGTACATGTCCGTGACGACCACGGACCCCGGTTCCGGGAGCGCGACGGGGAACATCCATCTCGAGCCGGGACTGCTCTCGGGCGGCACGAGCCCCGCCAGTGTCGGCGTCAGCGACGGCTCACTGACGACGAACCGGTCGTTCTCGATCACGGTGGTGGGCGGCGACACGGCGCCGGTCCTGGCGCAGCCCTCGGACATGACCCTCCGCGCCGGCAGGACCCAGGACCAGACGCTGACGGCGACCGACGCCGACGGCGATCCGCTCGCGTTCAGCAAGTCGTTCGGGCCGGCGTTTCTCACCGTCACGACGACCGATCCCGGAAGCGGAACCGCCTACGGCAACGCCCACGTCGCCCCGAGCGGGAGCGACCTGGGGCTGTTCGCGGCCACGGTCGCGGTGGGCGACGACCTGCTCACGGACGAGAAGTCGTTCCAGATCGTCGTGCTCGCGGATACCGCGCCGACGCTCAGCTACGTGAACGACATGACGGCATCGGCCGGACACACGGCCACCCAGACCATCTACGGGCAGGACGCCGACGCCGACCCTCTCACGTTCTCGAAGGTGATCGGTCCGACCTACATGACGGTCATGACGGTGACGCCCGGCTCGGGGTCCGGCACCGGCCTCATCCAGCTGGATCCGACGATCTCCGACATCGGGTCGACCACGGGCACGGTCCGCGTCTCGGACGGCGCCCTGAGCGCGCAGCGCACGTTCTACATCACGGTCTATCCGCCCGACAATCCGCCGGTGCTGAACCAGCCCGCGGACATGACGGTGGAGGCGGGGGAGGTGGCGACGCAGACGGTCACGGCGACCGATCCCGACAACACCTACATGTACATCAGCAAGCAGTCGGGACCGTCGTGGGTGACCATCGGATCCAGTTATGGGTACGGCACCGTCAGCGCCCTGGTGACGGCCGCGCCGGGATCGAACGACGTCGGCACGGCGACGGTCACCCTGGTCGCCTACTCCAACGGGCTCACGGACACGAAGTCGTTCACGATCACCGTGGTCGCGGGCAACTTCCCTCCGTCGTGCGGCGCGGGCTCCTTCGCGCGTCTCGACGTCTCGTTCGGTTCCGGCGTGATCGAGGTCCAGGCCGGCGATCTGAACGAAGACGGAATCGCCGATCTGCTCGTGGAGATGCCGAACGGCGGCCAGGCGGGGTTCGCCCTGGGCCACGGCGACGGATCGTTCGACGCGCTCACGCTGCTCGACGCCGGGTACTCGCCCGCCTCGGGGGCGATCGATGACTTCAACGGCGACGAGCATCCGGACATCGCGATCCTCGACGGCTCGGCCGACCGCGTCGTCGTCTTCCTCGGCGACGGCATGGGGGGCTTCGGAGCCGGGACGAGCATTGCCGTGACCGCCGCCCGGAGCCTCGTGACCGCGGACATCAACGGCGACGGAAAGCGGGACATCCTCCTGGCCGATCCTCAGTACAACGTGGCACGCATCCTCCGGGGCGTCGGAAACGGCACGTTCCAGGCGCCGACCACGGTCGCCGCCGGGAGCGGGGCGTGGGCGCTCACGACGGCGGACCTGAACGGCGACGGGGCGCCCGACCTGATCGTCACGAACGCCGGCGCCAACACGATCTCCGTCTTCCGCAACAACGGCTCGGGTTCCCTGGGATCGCGAACGGACTACCCGGTCGGGTCGGAACCGCTGGGCGTCGCGGCCCGCGATCTCGACGGGAACGGCACGGCCGACGTGGTCGTCTCCAACGCGTACTCCAGCTCCGTCACCGTCTATTACGGGACGGGCAACGGCGCGCTCGCGTCGCCCCGGACCTTCGCGACGGGCGGCGGGCCGAGACAGATCGCCATCGAGGATTGGAACGGCGACGGGCACCTCGATCTCGCGGTCGCGAACCTCGATTCGTACACGGTATCGGTGCTGCTCGGCTCGGGCACCGGCTCGTTCGGCGCCCGCACGGACTTCGCGACGGGTTCCGGTCCCTACGGCATCGCGTCGGCCGACTGGAACGACGATCTGCGACCCGATTTCGCCGTGGCGAACTACTACGGAGGCTCCGTCTCCGTGTTCCTGAACGGTTGTGCCCCGGCGGTCGACCACCCGCCGGTCGTGGCGGCGCCGCGGCAGCTCACCGGCCCGGAAGGGACTCCGATCTCGTTCACGGTCAACGCGTCGGATCCGGACGGCCCCGCCATCGCCTCGCTGACGATGGACGCCTCCGCGCTGCCTCTCGGCAACGACGCGATGCTGGCCGTGGGAGCCGAGCCGACCACGGGGACGTTCTCGTGGACGCCGTCGTATCAGTCCGCGCGTGCCGCTCCCTACGCGATCGTGTTCACGGCGACGAACGTGATCGCCGGATCCGCCACCACGAAGATCACCGTTCTCGACGTGAATCGCCCGCCGCACGCGGATCCCGGAGGCCCGTACGTCGGATTCGCCGGTGCCCCCATCTCGTTCGACGGCCATGCGTCCTCCGATCCGGACGGCGATCCGCTCACGTACGCGTGGATCTTCGGCGACGGGAAGAGCGGCGTGGGCGTGGAGGTGATGCACACGTACGCGTCGATCGGCGTGTACGGCGTGGCGCTCACGGTCTCGGACGGGGTGGCGACCGACCTCGCGATCACGACCGCGACGGTGCAGGGCATCTTCGAGGCCCGCGCGTTCACGGACGGCGGCAACCGGAGTATCCGCCTCTCCTCCGGCAAACCGACCTGGTGCGCCGAGCTGGAGCCCGTGGGCCGCTCCTACAGCAACGTGACCGTGGACCTGGGCTCGATCGTGATGAAATCGGACGGAACCGGCACGGTCGGGGAGATCCACGCGATCGCGGGCAAGGGCGCCTCGACCGGCGACAGCGACGGGAACGGCGTGGCCGAGATCACGGCCTGCTTCACGAAGGACGACCTGCGCCTCCTCTTCGCGAACCTGCACGGGAAGTCGACGGTCACGGTGACGTTCGAGGGGGCGCTCTATACCGGGGGCATTTTCCGGGCGCGCATGGACGTCACGGTGAGCGCGGGCGGCGGTGCCCTCGCCGCCACGATCTCGCCCAACCCGCTGAATCCGGACGCCGTGCTCACGTTCCGGACGGAGCGAGACGGCCCGGTGCGCGTCGCGGTGTACGACGTCCGCGGGCGCCTCGTGAGCCGCCTGCTCGACCAGGCGAACGTGCCGGCAGGCTACCACGACGTGCGCATCGCCGGACGGCGCGAGGACGGAGCCCCGCTCGCGTCCGGCGTCTACTTCTATCGCATCGAGGCCGTCGAGGGCGAACAGACGGGCCGCTTCACGGTGCTGAAATGAAGACGGCGGAGATCCCACGGCCGGGGATGCGACGCGCGTCGGTCGCGCTCGCGGTCGTGTGCCTCGCGGTGGCGTGCCTCGCGGCGCCTTCGGGCGCCGCGAGCGCCGCGCCCGGCGGCGCGGGGATGACCGTCGGACGCTCGGGCGGCCCGAGCCGGGCCCCGGCCATCTTTGACAACAACGATCACATGGACGTCAACAATCTGGACATGTTCGTGACGAATCACGGGTCCTTCGGATACAACCTCCTCACCGGGAATGCCGGGCTCATCTATCCCCGGGGCACGACGAAGACCGCGATCTTCGCGGCGGGGCTCTGGATCGGGGGAAAGGTGGGCGGGACCACGCGGGTCACGGTCGGCGAGTACGCTCAGGAATACGTCCCGGGGCCCATGCTGAACGGGACGTTCCAGCCGGACCAGCCGAGCTTCAAGAACTTCCGCTTCGACCGGTCCAACCCGCTCACCGGAAGCGACCTCGCCGATTACATCGCGCAGGGCGGCCCGACGGACGCGTTCGGGAACGCGCTGCTGCTCGGCGACGCCACCCTCTGGAGCGTCTTCAACGATGCCGACCCGAACGCGCACACGGTCCAGGCGGGATCGGCCACGCCGCTCGGGCTCGAGGTGAAGCAGACCGTCTTCGCGTTCAACCGCTCGGGAGTGCTCGGGAACACGATCTTCATCCGCTGGACGATCGCGAACAAGGGCTCGAACACGATCGAGAACGGCTACGTCTCGGCCTGGGCCGATCCCGACGTCGGGGACTACTCCGACGACCTCGCGGGATGCGACACGACCCTCTCGCTCGGCTACGCCTACAACGCCGACAACGCCGACCAGCTGTACGGCGCGACCCCACCCGCGGTCGGGATCCTGCTGCTCCGCGGGCCCGTGGCCGAGCGTTCGCCGGGGGCGGCCGACACGCTGGGGATGACGGCGTTCACGAAATACATCAACGGCACCGATCCCTCGTCTTCCTACGAGTCGTACAACTACATGCGCGGGCTCCTGCGGGACGGCCAGCCCATCTACCCCTTCGGCAACCCGCTCCTGCCGGTCACGACGTTCATGCTGAGCGGCGACCCGGTCACGGGCACGGGCTGGGTCGACACGTACGCGGCGGACTGCCGCATCCAGGTCTCGTCGGGACCGTTCCGGATGGCGCCGGGGAGCGTCCAGGAGATCATGATCGCGATCGTCGTCGGCCAGGGATCCGACCGGCTCGCCTCCATCTCGGCACTTCGATCGGCCGCGGCGACGATCCGGTCCCTTGCGGCCATCCCCGACGAGCTCTCGGTGACCGCGCCCGCCGCGAAGACGGCGAGCGAGGGATCGCCCCTTATGTTCGACGTCTCGAGCCACGATCCCGACGGCGTCGCGACGCTGACCGCGTCGAACGCCCCGCTCGGCGCGACGTTCACGGACCACGCTGACGGCACGGGGACCTTTGCGTGGACGCCCGGATACGACCAGGCGGGCTCGCACGTCGTGACGTTCACGGCGCACGGCACGGCGGGAGGCGCCGTGAGCGCTTCGACGACGATCAGCGTCGCGAACGTGAACCGGCCTCCCGTGGCGGACGCCGGAGGACCGTACACGTCGTACCTCGACGTGCCGGTCGCGTTCGACGGCTCGGGCTCGGCCGACCCCGACGGCGACGCGTTGACGTACACGTGGAATTTCGGCGACGACGAGACGGGCGTCGGCGCGACGCCGTCCCATCTCTATCCCTACCTCGGCACGTTCCCCGTCGCGCTCACCGTGTCCGACGGCCCCCTGACCGACGTGACCACGACGACCGCGGAGATCGTGAACCGCTACGAGGCGCGGGCGTTCACGGCCGGGGGCAATCGAATGATCCGCCTCCAGGCGGGGAAGCCGCAGTGGTGCGTCCAGATCGAGCCGGTCGGCGGCTCCTTCGACCCGGTGTCGGTGGACCTGGGGACGCTCGAGATGCGCTCGCCGGGCACCGGGACCGTCGACGCGATCCGTGCGATGGGGGGCAAGAGCACGAGCCTCGTCGACCGGGACGGGAACGGCGTGGACGAGCTGACCGCCTGCTTCGCGAAGGAGGACCTCCGCGCTCTCTTCGCGAACCTGCAGGGGAACCAGAGCGTGCCGGTGACGTTCGTCGGGACGGTCCTCGGCGGGGGCGAGTTCCGCGCCGCGCTCACGGTCGCGGTGATCGCGACCGGCGGGCCGCTCGCCGCGTCGTTCTCGCCGAACCCGCTCGGGTCGGCCGGCGGAACGCTGGAGTTCGTGACGGAATCGGCGGGGGCGGCGCGCGTCTCGCTGTTCGACGCGCACGGGCGCCTCGTCCGGCGCGTCTGGGAGTCGGCGGTCTCCGATGCCGGAATCCACCGGGTGCCGGTCGAGCCGCGGGACCGAGCCGGCCGGCGGCTCGCGTCGGGAATCTACTTCTATCGGGTCGAAGCGCGGGAGGGCGTGGCCTCGGGCCGACTCGTCGTCCTTCGGTAATCCGGGTGGGGGGACCAGGGGAGCCGCGTGGATTGGGCCGCGGCGTGGAGGGTGCCGGCGCCCTCTCCCCTACCCCTCCATCCAGACCCGCGTGAGCTGCCAGGTCATCTCGCGCGTGTCGTAGCAGATCTCGTAGTAGTCCTTGTTGTCGGCCAGGAGCGCGAAGTAGTGGATCCGGTTCTGCCCCTCGTGGCGGATCCAGTCGCCGGTGACGCGCTCGATCTTCACCGACTTGTTCTTCCAGCGGAAGCGGACCGGCTTCAGCGCGCCGCCGGTGAAGAGGGCGATGACCTCGATGGGGTCGTGGACGGATTCGATCATGAAGTACCCGCTGTTCTGTGATGGGAACGAATGCGCATGAAGCATCAGCCAAGCCTCCGAGACACGCCCACCTGCCATCCCCGCTTCGGCGGAGTCCGATCCGCCGCCCGCCGCGATCCCTCGCGGCCCGGCGACGAAGAGTACGATACTGCACATTTGTGCAGTTGTCAAGGGGAGGCCAACTCGTTGCGGGACAGCGAATAATCGCCGCGAGACTCCGGGCTCCCCCGCGTGCGAGAATCGGCGCCCATGAATCCCGCGAGCCGAGCCTCGAGCGCCGAACCCCACGACGGGAGCGTCCTGGGCTGGCTCCTCCTCCTCGGCCCCGGCACGATCTGGGGCGCCTCGTTCCTCTTCATCGCCGAGGGGCTCCGCGCGATCGGACCCTTCGGCGTCACGTTCTTCCGGATCCTGGTCGGCTTCGCGACGCTCGGCCTCGTGCCGGCGGCGCGCCGGCGCGTCCCGCGCGAGGCGTGGGGATGGATCGCGCTCCTCGGCGTGATCTGGCTCGCCTTCCCGCTCAACATGTTCCCCTTCGCCGAGCAGCGGATCTCCTCGGCGCTCACCGGCATGCTGAACGGCGCGACGCCGATCTCGGTCGCGTTCGTGGCGTCGGTGCTCGCGCGCCGGCCCCCGTCGCGCGCGATCGCGCTCGGCCTCGCGGTCGGCGCGGTCGGGACCGTCCTCGTCGGATTGCCCGCGGTGCACCAAGGGGGGAGCAGCGCCGCCGGCGTCGCGATGGTGCTCGCCGCGATCGTCTCGTACGGTCTCTCGTACAACCTGGCGCGCCCGCTCCAGCAGCGCTACGGCGCGCTCCCGGTGATCTGGCGCGCGCAGGCGCTGGCGCTCGTGCTGACGGCACCGCTCGGGCTGCCGGACCTGCTGGCGGCGCGGTGGACGCCGGGGCCGCTGCTTTCCCTCCTCGCGTTGGGGGCGCTCGGCACCGGCGTCGCGTACGCGCTCGCGGCGATGGCCGCGGGACGCCTCGGCGCGACGAAGGCGTCGGCGACGATCTACCTGATCCCGCCGGTGTCGCTCGCGCTCGGCATCGTCGTGCGGGGGGAGCGGGTCGCGATCCTCTCGGTGGTGGGAGCGGCGATCTGCCTCGCGGGGGCGTGGCTCGTGCGGAGGGGGCAGGCGCATCGCTGAGCGCCCGCCCGCCCGAGCCCTCTCCGAGCCCGCCGCGCCGCCGTCACTCCGCGCGGGGCGAAGCGCCGAGGCCCGCCGGGACCGCGACCCGCCGTGTCGCTCCGGCGACGGCCATCCGCCTCCGCAGCGCGTCGGCGATCCCCATGGCGGCGATCCCGAACGCCAGATGAAGCGTCCGGACGATCCAGTGATGGCTCCCGGGCAGGATCTGCGCCTGGGCCATGCCGAACGCGAGCACGAGAACGCTCCATCCGGCCGTCAGCGCGGCAAGGCCGCGCGACGTCCGGAATCGGAGCCCGCGTGCCGCGAGCAGGAGCAGGGCGAGCACGAAGAGCGCGCCGACCAGCATGTGCACCGGAATGAGCGCGAGCGTCCAGCCGAACCAGAAGAGGAGACCGACGAGCACCTGGAAGCCCCCGGTCGCGCGGATCGTTCCGACCACGATTCGATCGAGCTTGTTCATGGGACACCTCCCCTACGTGAGGCGGAGGCGGGCGGGGCCCGCCTCCGCGGTCAGGTGGTTTCGGGCGCCGGGGCGCCGAGCGGCGCCTCGGGAGCCGCCTCCGGCGCCTCGTCACGGACCGTCACCGGACGATGCGCGCCGGCGACGAGCATGTAGATCGCGGGGACGACCAACAGGGTGAACGCCGTGCCGATGACCATGCCGCTCACCAGCATGATCCCGATGCTGTTCCGCGCGCCGGCGCCGGGGCCGTGCGCGAACACCAGCGGAAGGTGGCCGAACACCGTCGCCGCCGTGGTCATGAGGATCGGCCGGAGCCGCGTGCCCGCCGCCTCGATGACCGACTCCAGCTTCTCCCGTCCGGTCTCGCGGAGATGGTTCGCGAACTGGACGATGAGGATCCCGTTCTTCGACACCAATCCCACCAGGGTGATGAGGCCGACCTGGCTGTAGATGTTCAGGCTGGTGAAGCCGAGGAACGAGAAGAGGAGCGCGCCGCACACGGCCAGCGGCGCCGATCCCGCGAGGATGACGAACGGGTCGCGGAAGCTCTCGAACTGGGCCGCGAGCACCAGGAAGATGAGGATCCCCGAGAGCAGGAACGTCCCGAGGAACTTGCTCCCTTCATGGCGCAGCTGGCGCGACTCGCCGGCGTAGTCGATCGAGAATCCCTGCGGCAGGATCGGCCGCGCCTGGTCCTCGAGGTACGTGAGCGCCTGATCGAGCGAGACGCCCGGCGGCACCACGCCCTGGATCCGCACCGCGTTGAGCTGCTGGAACCGCTTCAGCTCCCGCGGCTGCGTGGACGACCGCAGCGACGCGAACGTCGAGAGCGGGACCAGACGCCCGTTCGTGCCCTTGACGTAGATGTTCTCGAGCTGATCCGGCGTGAGCCGCCGGCTCCGTTCGACCTGCGGGATCACCTTGTAGCTCCGTCCCTGGATGCTGAACCGATTCACGTAATTGCCGCCCAGCAGTGTGGAGAGGTCGCGGCCGGCTTCGCTCATCTCCACTCCCTGCGAGCGGACCTTGTCCCGGTCGAAGACCACTTCCGTCTGCGGCTGGTCGAACTTCACGTCCGTGTCGGCGAACATGAAGAGCCCGCTCCGGTAGGCCCGCGCGACCAGCGTGTCGGCGATCGCGGTCAGCCGCTCGGGCTCCGCCGTGGACGCGATCACGAAGTCGACCGGGAAGTTCCCTCCGCCGGGCAGCGGCGGCGGGACCGTGGAGATCACCCGGATTCCGGGGATCTTCGCGAGCTTCGCGGACGCCGCGACCTGGAGCGCCTCGGTGCTCCGCTTCCGCTCGCCCCACGGCTTGGTGACCATGCCGCCGAACCCGCCCGTCGGGAACGTGATCTGGAACGTGTTCTTGGTCTCGGGGAGCGACTGGTAGACGTCGTTCACCTGGGACGTGTAGAGCTTCGTCTGATCGAGCGTGGAGTTCGGCGCCGCCTGGATGATCCCGAACACGACGCTCTGGTCCTCCTTGGGCGCCAGCTCGTGCTGGGAGAAGAGGTAGAACGGCACGATCAGCGCCACCACCCCGGCCCAGATCAGGTAGACCGCCGGCCGGTACCGGAGCGTCCCGGCCAGCCCGCGCTGGTACGCCTCCCGCACGCGGTCGAACCGCCGGTTGATCCACCCGGCGTAGCCCCGCTCGTCGTCCCCCGCCCGGAGGAGCTTCGAGCCCATCATCGGCGAGAGGGTGAGCGCCACGATCCCGGACACGAGGACCGCGCCGGCGAGGGTGAACGCGAATTCCCGGAAGAGGGCGCCCGTGAGCCCGCCCTGGAGCGCCACGGGGGTGTAGACCGCGGCGAGCGTGATCGTCATCGCGATGACCGGGCCGACCAGCTCGCGCGCGCCGTCGATCGCCGCGCGGAACGGGCTCGCGCCCTCGCGAAGGTGGCGCTCGATGTTCTCGACCATCACGATCGCGTCGTCGACGACGAGCCCCACCGAGAGGACGATCGCGAGGAGCGTGAGGAGGTTGATCGTGAACCCCATCACGAGCATCAGGAAGACCGCCCCGACCAGCGAGACCGGGATCGCCACGACGGGGATGATCACGGCGCGGAACGAGCCGAGGAAGAGGAAGATCACGAGGATCACGATCAGGAGCGTCTCGACGAGGGTCTTCAGCACCTCGTGGAGCGCGTCCTGGATGTATTCGGTCGAGTCGTAGGGGACCCCGACCTTCATGCCGGCCGGGAGCTCCGCGCGGATGCCGGGGATCGCCTCGCGCACGCGCTGGATCACTTCCAGCGTGTTGGCGGTCGGCAGGACCCAGATGCCCATGAACGTGGCGTCCTGGCCGTCGAAGCGGACGTCCTGGTCGTAGTCCTCGGCGCCGAGCACCACGCTCGCGATGTCGCCGAGCCGCACGACGTCCCCGTCCTTCTCCTTGACCACGAGGCGGCGGAACTCCTCGGGGGTCTTGAGGTCGGTGTTCGCCACGAGGTTCACCGACACCATGGACCCCTTGGTCCGGCCCAGCGTCGACAGGTAGTTGTTCTGCGCGAGCGCGTCCCGGACGTCGGACGGCGTGATCCCTCGCGCCGCCATCCGGTCGGGCTTGAGCCAGATCCGCATGGCGAACGTGCGCGCGCCGAGGATGTCGGCGCGCTGCACGCCCTGGATCGCGCTCAGCTTGGGCTGCACGACGCGCGTCAGGTAGTCGGTGATCTGGTTCTGATCGAGATCCTTCGACGAGAAGCCGAGGTACAGCGCGGCGAAACGGTTGTCCGCGGTCGCGACCTCGACCACGGGCGCCTCGGCCTCGGGCGGCAGGTCGTTCCGCACCTGGGCGATCTTCGCCTGGATCTGCGTCAGCGCGGCGTTCGTGTCGTAGTTGAGCACGAGGTGCGCCGTGATCGTGCTCAGGCCCTGCGCGCTCGAGGACTCGAGGTAGTCGATGCCGTCGGCGCTCGCGATGACGCGCTCGAGCGGCGTGGTGATGAACCCGCGCACCAGGTCGGCGCTCGCGCCGACGTAGGCGGTGGTGACGGTCACGACGGCCACGTCGCTCCGCGGATACTGCCGGACGCTGAGCGACCGGATCGACTGCAGGCCCGCGATCAGGATCGCGAGGCTGACGACCATCGCCAGCACGGGCCTCCGGACGAAGACGTCGGTCAGGCGCATCAGCTGTCCTCCGGGTTGGGCGTGGGACTGTCGGACGGTTTGACCGCGTTGTTGACGACGACATGCGCGCCGTTCCGGAGTTTGAAGACGCCGGACGTCACGACTTCCTCGCCGGGCGCGAGACCCGAGACGACCGAGACCTGGTCGCCGCGGCCGGCGCCGAGCTTCACGAACCGCTGCTCCACCCCGCGGTACGTCCTGCCGTCCGGCCCCCGAAGATCCTTCACGACGAAGATCGAGTTTCCGTACGGCGCGTACTTGACGGCGCTGGCGGGCAACGCCACGACGGGCCGGCTCGCGCCGAGGGGCGCCTCGACCTGCACGTACATGCCGGGTCGCAGCGCGCGGCCCGGATTCCGGATCGTCGCCTGCACCTGGACGTTCCGCGTCGCCTCGTCGACGACCGAATTGATCGCCGTGACGCGCCCCGGTGGAGGGGCGGCCGCCAGGCTGTCGCCGGACACCCGGATCTCGGTTCCGACCCGGAGATCGCGCGCGTCCTGCTGGGGCACCGCGAAGTCCACGTAGACCGGATCCATCGACTGGAGCGGAACGACCGGCGCGCCCCCGTCCAGGTACTCGCCGACGTTCACCTGGCGGATGCCGAGGACGCCCGAGAACGGAGCGCGGATCTGCTTCCGCGCGATGGTCGCCTCGATCTCGCCGACGCGGGCGGCCGCCTGCTTCGCCGCCGCGTCGCGCTGGTCGTACTCCGCCTGGGACACGACCCCCTTCTCGAGGAGCTGTCGCGACCGTTCGAGGTCGAGGCGCGTGAGGTCCCGCTGTGCCTGCGCCGCCTCGAGCTGCGCCCGCTCCTGGCGGGTGTCGAGCCGGACCAGGACGTCGCCTTCCCGGACCCGGCGCCCAGACTCGAAGGCGATGCTCTGCACGATCCCCGGGAGATCCGCGCTCACGGTGACGCCGTGCACCGCGTCGACGGTCCCGACGGCGTCGATCGTCGCCGTCCACCGCGTCTGGCGCGCCACGACGGTCGTCACCGCGTCGGGCGGCGGCTGGTACGACGCGTACTGCGCGATCGCCGCCCGGATCTCCAGGAACTTCACGATGCCGACCGCGACGACGAAGAGGAGCAGTCCGGTCAGCGTGAGCAGCAGCTTCTTCTTCATGGTTGGCTCCTTATCGCGCCGGAGGTCCGACGTCGATGTGGTGTCGCTCGAGCAGCGTCCCGGTGGCCCGCGCCATCTCGGTGCGCGCCGTCCGGTAGTCGGTCAGAGCGGAGATCTCCTCGAGCCGCGCGCGCGAAAGGTCGTTCTGTCGCGTGAGCACGAGGAAGTTGGTGGAGAGGCCGGTCGCGTACCGGTCCCGCTCGGCGTCGAGCTGCACTTCGGCCGCCTCGCGGGCCGACCGGGCCGCCTCGATCCGCTGGCGGGCGGCGTCGAGCCCGGCGGCGGCGTCGAGCACCTCGGCCCGGATCGTCTTGCGGAGTCGCACGAGCGCGACCTCGGCCTGGCGCTCGACGTGCCGTGCCGCGGCGGCATTCCCGCGCGCCTCGCGGTTGCCCAGCGGCAACCCCAGGACGAGCGCCACGCGCGCGGCGTCGTACTCGCCGTCGCCGATCGAGCCGAACGCGTCGCCCAGGCCTCCCTCGAGGCCCGGCGGCAGCGATCCGGCGGGCGCGGCCGCGTTCCGGTCGCCGGCCAGCCCGTAGCGGTCGTACGAGAGCACGACGTCGAGGCGCGGCCAGATCCCGTCCTTGGCCAGCGCCGTCTCGGCATGGCGCCGCGTCACGATCGCCTGCGCCACCGCGAGCTCCGGACGGTTCTGGAGCGCCTCGTGGACGGCATCGCCGACGTCGACCGAATCGGTCGTCGTCTCCGCGCGATCGGCCGGGGCCAGCGAATCGGCCCAGAGCGGATCGGCCTCGCCGTCGAGCACGAGCACCTTGAGCGCGTTCTCCGCGCGGGCGCTCGCCTCCCCCGCGGCGAGCATCTCCCCGCGGCGGCGCTCCAGCTCGGCCCGAGGCTGGGCGAGCTCGGTGCGCGGCGCGGCGCCGGTGGATACGCGCGACTGCGTCTCCCCCAACTGCTCCTCGGCGAGCCGGACCGATTCCCTCTGGACGAGGACGTCACGCCGCGCGGCCACGAGCGTCCAGTACGCGCGCTCCACCGACGCCACCGTCTGCTCGAGGGTCGTCCGCAACGATGCCGTCGCCCCCGTTCGCCCGGCGGCGGCGACGCGAATCGCCGTTCGCGACGCGTCGGTCGCGCGGTCGCGGAGGATCGGCTGGCGCAGCTCCAGCCCCACGCGCGTGTCGTACTCCGGCGAGAGCAGGGAGAAGGCGTCGTCCGTGCTGGCGCGCGATCCGCCGGCCCGTGCGGTGATCGCCCCGCCCGTCGGCAGGAACTGACGGACCAGGAGCGTCACGTCGGTCGTGCGGTCCTCCGGGGCCACGAGCGTCGGCACGCCGCCCGCTCCGAGGTACGTGACGGGCCGCGTCGACCGGAGCCACGAGCCGTCCAGCTCGACGGTGGGGTCGTACGCGCCGTTCGCGGCCGTGACCGTCGCCGCGGCGGCGCCGGCCGACTCGCGGTCGATCCGGATGTCGTCGTTCCTTTGGAGCGCCATTCCGATCGCGTCGTCCAGGCTGAGCGCGTGCTCGGCCCCGACGGCCGGGGACGCCGCCGCCGCCATGGCGGCCAGCGCCGTGGCCGCGATCGCGAGCCGAAGAACGTGGCGGGTCATGTGGATCCTCCTCCTTTCAGGTCGCTCCGCTGCAGTCGCGGATCGACCGAGCGCGCAAATCGGCTGATCGCCTCGGGGTCGAGGGAGGCGAGGGACCGTCGCTCGCCCTCCGTCAGGGCCACCCCGTTCTCGACCAGCTCCCGGAGCGCGGCCCCCGGGTCGTTCGTGAACCTGATCCGTGTCACCTCGTCGGTGACCAACCGGCCGATCGTTCGCTCGACGTTGAGCTGACTCATCCCTGATCCCTTCCCGATGGTTGCGGGGCCCGCGCCCCGGCGACGTGTTCGCCGGTGCCGTGCCGCCTTCGTCGCGGGAGGGGCTATCTCAAGCGGCGTGCCAACGGAGGGACCGGCGCGCGAGGCGCGCGCGACCTCGCGCGGCGCGTGGAGTTACGAGCGCGCCTGGCCGCGGACGCGCTTCACGCCGAAGGCGAGGTGATCGTGGTGGGATCTACAGGTTGTCGATGGAGCCGCAGGAGGGGTGTCGATGGATCGACACCGGAGCGCGCACGGCGCGCGACGGGCTAGCGGAGCCCGTATCGATCGAGGCGGGAATAGAGCTGGGCGCGCGAGAGCCCCAGGATTCGCGCCGCCGCCGACTTGTTGCCGCCGGCGCGCGTCAACGCTTGCGTGACGAGGTCGCGCTCCATGGACCCGAGGTTCATGTCGGAGGTCGGGCGCGATCCGTTCGTCGCGGGCGACGCTTCCGGCGCGCGGGCGGGCCCGGCGGAGCCCGAGAGCGCGCCCGTGAGCCGCGGCGGCGGCGCGGGGAGGTGCTCGCGCGTGATCAAGCCGCCGTCGCAGAGCAGGATCGCGCGCTCGATCGCGTTCCGGAGCTCGCGCACGTTGCCCGGCCACGGATACGTGAGGAGCCACTCGCGCGCGTCCCGGGAGATTCCCGCGGCGGGACGTCCGATCGAGCGTCCGAGATCATCGAGGAAGATCTCGGACAGCGGCAGGATGTCCTCCGGCCTCTCGCGGACCGGCGGAATGTGGATCTGGAACACGTTCAGCCGGTAGAACAGGTCCTCGCGGAAGGCCCCGCGCTCGATGGCGCCCGCGAGATCGCGGTTCGTCGCGGCGATGATCCGCACGTCGGCCTTGATCGTGCGGACGCCGCCGAGGCGCTGGAACTCGCGCTCCTCCAGCACGCGGAGGAGCTTCGCCTGCACCTGCGGGCTCATCTCGCCGATCTCGTCGAGGAAGAGGGTGCCTCCGGCCGCCTGCTCGATCCTCCCGATCTTGGTCGCGACCGCGCCGGTGAACGCGCCCTTTTCGTGGCCGAACAGCTCGGACTCGAGCAGCTCCTCCGGCAGCGCCGCGCAGTTGATGGCGACGAACGGCTTCCCGCTCCGGGGCGATCCCTGGTGCGTCAGGTTGGCGATCACTTCCTTGCCCGTTCCCGACTCGCCCGTGATGAGCACCGTCGTGTCGCTCGGCGCGACGCGCCCCACCGCGAGCAGGGCGTCCTTCCACGGGCGCGAGTCGCCGACGATCCGCCCACGGCCGCGCGCCGCGACTTCCTGCACGAGCGCCTCGACGGTCTCCTCGAGACGCACGACGCGCTCCCGCGCCTCGGCGGCGATCCTCGCCTCCTCGGCCAGGCGCTGATGCGAGAGCATCAGCGCGATCCGATCGGCCAGGCGCGACGCGACGTCCACGTCCCCTTCGTCATAGCGCGCGGGCTCACGGTGGAAGAAGACGAGGTTCCCGTGCGTCGCGCCCCCCAGCCGAACCGGAACGCGGAGCATGGACCGCATCCCGCTCCCGAGCAGGATCCGGTCGCGCTCGGTCCCCGGATCCAGCTCCGTCGGGATGTCGCGCAGGAGCTCGAAGTCGACGGCTCGTCGCTCGATCTCGTTTCGGGAGAGCATCACGCGCCCGGGCGGATTCCGGAGATCCAGGTCGCCGGACTGCGCGATCACCGTGATCGCCCGGTCCTGGAGCGTCAGCTCCGTCAGCACCAGAACGTCGTGCGCCAGGACGGGCTTGGCCGCCGCCGAGATCCGGTCGAACACGTCGCGCACGTCGAGCGACTCCGCGAGGGTTCCGACGAGCGCCTCGAGACGGTCGATCCGGTCGCGTCGCCTCTGCTCGGCGTCCCAGATACGCCAGTGCTCGACCGCGGTGCCGAGGAGCGCCGCGATCGGGCGGAGCATCTCCTGATGCTCGTCGGCAAACGCGTACGCACGGCTCGAGCAGAGCCAGACCCCGCCCCGGAAGGGATCTCCCTTGCGGAAGGGCTCCCAGAGCGCGGAGCGCACGCCGGCGCGCAGGATCGCGGCATCCCCCTCGAAGCCGGCGTCGAGCACCTGCGGCGCGTCATCGATCCGCGGCATCGGCCCGGGGCGCGGCCGCATCCGCGGCGACCAGGCCGTGAGCGCGCACGGCTCGAGGCAGGACAGGTCGTCGTCGGGGCCCGGAGATTCGCCGCGGACCGCCGCCGGACAGTCCGCGTCGGCCCCGATCGGGAACGTCGTCGCGTGCTTGATCGCCCACCGGCCCCCTTTGATCCTGACGACGCCCATGTGCTCGAAGGGGATCAGCCGGCGTACCGAGTTGGCGATCCGGCCGAACACGTCCTGGAGCTCGAGCGTCTCGGAGGCGGTCTCGGCGATTTCGGAGAGAACCTCCGCCAGGGCTTCGGGATCGGGGGGCGCCAGGGTCGGAATCATGGTCTTCCTCTAGATGCAGGCCGGCAGTTTCGGGAGCAATAAATCGAAGTGAAATTGGCAAATAGCAAGAAACGAACCGGCGCTTTGTAGGCGTTTTCCTGCTCCGGCGAGAAAAGTCCGAATTACCCCTTGACAAGTTAACGATGTTAACTTAACATTGTTAAATAGAAACGCCGCCAGGGAGCAGGCGTGAGGCGGCGAGACCGAACCGAGACCAGGACCACGAGGCAGGACGATGACCCCGACCCAGGAGCGCCGGATCCAAGAGCAGCTGGACACGCGGGAGAAGATCCTCGCGGCGGCCCGCGAGATGTTCGCCCACGAGGGATACGACGCCGTCACGATGCGCGCGATCGCGAAGCGGATCGGCTACACGCCGACCGCGATCTACCACCACTTCAAGAACAAGAGCGCGCTCCTGACGGAGCTCTGCGACCAGGACTTCGCGCGGCTCGCGCAGCACTTCAACGCATCGGTGGCGACGGCCGATCCGGTGGAGCGGATCCTCGCCGTCGGACAGGCGTACCTCCGCTTCGCGGAGCTCTATCCGAGCCAGTACCGCTTCATGTTCATGACGGTGATCCCGTTCACGGAGCTCTCCGGCGAGTACCTCGCGGAGCATCGCGGCATCCCGGAGCGGGACGCGTACGCGTTCCTCCGCGCCGCGTGCCAGGAGGCGATCGACCGGGGCGCGTTCGTCGCGGAGATCCAGGACGCCGACGAGCTGGCGCAGATCCTCTGGGGCGGCGTGCACGGCTTCATCTCGATCCGCATCACGAAGGGGCACGAGCAGTGGGTGCCGTGGCGCGACGCGCACGACGTGGCGATCCGCGGCATGCAGATGATGCTCCGCGGCATTCTCCGGGATCCGTCGAAGATCCCGCTCGACCGCTGATTTTTTTTGGCGAGCAACTTAACGCCGTTACATGAGGTGACCATGCTACGAAGACTCACCATCACGCTCCTGGCGCTCACGGTCGCGGCGGCGACGCTGCCGGCGCCCGCGCACGCGCAGGCCGACTCGGCGGCGGCGGGCGCCCCCGCGGCGATCGCCCCTGCCTCCATGGCCGACCCCCTCGCCGGCATCGTCGCCGAGGCGCTCCACGCGAACCTCGGTCTCGGCCAGGAGCGGATGGCCGAGCGGCGCGCGGCCGCCGACGTGCGCGCGGCACGCGCGCTCCTCCTTCCCGACATCTCGATCGAGGCGCGCCGGTCGCACTTCGAGAACGTCGTGAACATCGGCGATCTGGTGAACCCGGCGTACGCGGCGCTGAACCAGTTGACGGGGACGAACGCGTTCCCGACGAACATCGACCTGACGTTCCCCTACCGCTACGAGTCGCACCTCCGCCTGGTGCAGCCGCTCATCAACGAGCCGCTCCGCGCGAACCTGGCCGTGGCGAGCGCGCGGCACGACGGACAGAGGATGGCGCTCGCGACCGCGGCGCGCCAGGTCGCGGCGGAGGCGCAGACCGCCTACCTGCAGCAGGCGTCGGCGCGGCGGGTGGTCGGGATCTACGAGGCGACGCTGACGATCGTGCGCGAGAACGAGCGCGTGTCCGAGCGTCTCCTCGCGGCCGGCACGGCGACGCCCGAGGCGGTGCAGCGGGCGCGCGCGGAGCGGGCCGAGGTGGAGCAGGAGCTGGCCGAGGCGCGCGAGCGGAGCCAGGCGGCGACGCGCGCGTTCAACCTCGTGCTCCAGCGCCCGCTCGACGCGCCGGTCGAGGACATCCCCGACAGCCTCTTCGACGTGCCGCTCGGCGTGACCGTGGACGACGCGGTGCGCCGCGGCCTCGCCGGGCGCGAGGAGCTTCGCCAGGTGGACGCCGGCGTCCGCACGGCCGAGGCCGCGAAGCGCGCCGCGACGACCGGGCTCCTCCCGAGCGTGGCGGGCGTCCTCGACTACGGCTACCAGGGGAACGACGTCACGTTCCAGGACGCGGACCACATCTGGACCGCGTCGCTCGCGCTCACGTGGAGCGTCTTCAACGGAGGCGGCGACCTCGCGCGTCGCTCCGCCGCCGGCTACGAGGCCGCGCGCGCGAAGCTCGCGCGCAAGGACCTCGAGGACAAGGTCGCGCTCGAGATCCGCACCGCGTACCAGGCGGCCGTCGTCGCGCACGACGCGATCGCGACCGCCGACGTCCGCCTCGAGGCGGCGTCGCGCACGTTCACGCTCACGCGCCGGCGGTACGAGGAAGGCGCCGCGAGCCCGTACGAGCTGGTGGACGCGCGCGCGTCGCTCACGAACGCGCAATTGAACCGTGTGCTCACCGCCTATCGCTACGCCCTCCGCCGCGTCGATCTGGAGCGCGCCGCGGCGCTGCGTGACATCGAACTCGGGAAAGGAGCCTCACGATGAACCGCCCGCCCCTTCACCTCGCCCTGGCCCTCGCGACGGCCACCGCGCTCGCCGCGTCCGGCTGCTCGCACGGAGGCGCCGAGACCGGCGGCGCCGATCGCCCCGTGCCGGTCCGCGTCGAGCCGGTCTCGCTCGGCAAGGTCGCCGTCCCGGTGACGGCCGCCGGAACGCTCGGCCCGAAGGACGACATCGCGCTCTCGTTCAAGGTCGGGGGCGTCGTCGCCCGCGTGCTTGTGGACGAGGGCCAGACCGTCCGCGCCGGACAGCTCCTCGCGAGCCTCGACATGGGCGACGTCGATCCCGCCGTGACGCGGGCCCGCGCCGGCGCCGACAAGGCCGATCGCGACTACGCCCGCGCCCAGCGGCTCTTCGCCGACAGCGTCGCCACGCTCGCGCAGGTGGAGGACGCGGAGACGGCGCGCGACGCCGCGCGGGCCGCGCTCGACGCCGCCGAGTTCAACCGCCGCCACGCGGAGATCGTGGCCCCGTCGGGCGGCGTGATCCTCCGGCGCCAGGCGGAGCCGGGCGAGCTGGTCGAGTCGGGCTCGACGGTGCTCGTGCTCGGGAGCCGGGCGCGGGGGCAGGTCGTGCGCGCGTGGCTCGCCGATCGCGACGTCGTGCGGATCCGCCGCGGCGATCCCGCCGTGGCCCGGTTCGACGCGTTCCCCGGCCGCGAGTTCCACGGCCACGTCCGCGAGATCGCGGCCGCCGCCGATCCGATGACCGGAACGTACCGCGTCGAGGTCGCGCTCGACGGCGGCGCCGGCGTGGGGCTCGCCCCCGGCGCCGGACGCGGCGCGGACGCGGCCCGCGGCGCCCCCCTCCTCGCGAGCGGGCTCGTCGGCACGGTCGAGATCCGCCCCGCCGCCGACCAGACCGTGGCGCTCGTCCCCGCCGACGCGGTGCTCGAGGCGAACGGTGCGAGCGGCATCGTCTACACGCTCGCCGGCGACGGCCGCACCGCGGTGCGGCGCCCCGTGACGATCGCGTACCTCGACGGGGATCGCATCGCGATCGCGTCGGGGCTGAGCGGCACGAGCCGGGTGATTACGAGCGGCGCCGCCTATCTGGACGACGGACGGCGCGTGGAGGTCCGTCCGTGAAGCTCACCAGCTTCTCCGTACGCCACTGGCAGTTCACGGTCATCCTCTTCGCGATGCTCGCCGTGCTCGGGTTCGTGTCGTGGAGAACGATCCCGCGCTACGAGGATCCGCCGCTCGAGTTCCCCGGCTACTCGATCATCGCGGTCTTCCCCGGCGCAAGCCCGACCGACCTCGAGCGGCTGGTCGTGAAGAAGATCGAGGACCGGCTGCACGAGCTGGACAACGTGAAGCGGCTGAACAGCGAGATGCGGGACGGCGTCGCGTCGACGTACATCGAGTTCGAGGCCGATCAGGACCCGGACAAGAAGTACGACGAGGTCGTGCGCGAGGTGAACGCGCTCCGCCCGGAGCTCCCGTCCGAGCTGACGCGCCTCGAGGTGAAGCGCTCGACGACGCTGAACGTGAACATCGCCGAGGTGGCGCTCGTCTCCGCGACGGCGTCGTACGCGACGCTCGACTCGCTCGCCGAGGCGCTTCAAGACAGGCTCACGGCCGTGCCGGGCGTCCGGCGCGCCGAGCGCTGGGGCGCCCCCGCGCGGCAGGTCCACGTGGACGTGGACTTAGGCCGCCTGGCCGAGCTGCGGCTCCCGGTCGGGCTCCTCCTCGGCGCCATCCAGGGCGAGAGCAGCGACGTCCCCTCCGGCTCCGTCGAGTCGGGGCGGCGGATCTACAGCGTCCATTCCTCGGGCAGCTACGAGAACCTAGACCAGATCCGGAACACGGTGATCCGGGGCGGCCAGGGCCGCCTCGTCCACGTCGGCGACGTCGCGTCGGTCTCGTGGGCGTCCGCGGACTCCACGTACCGCGCGCGCTTCGACGGGCACCGCGCCGTGTTCGTCACGGCGAACCAGCAGGCGGGCGTGACCGTGCAGACCGTGCGCGACGGGATCTACGGCGCGCTCGACGCCTTCGAGAAGGAGCTGCCGGGGAACGTCGTCCTGAAGCGCGGCTTCGATCAGGCGGCCAACGTCTCGCACCGGCTGAACCGGCTGACCGAGGACTTCCTGATCGCGATCGCGCTCGTGGCGCTCACGCTCCTGCCGCTCGGGCTCCGCGCCGCGTCGATCGTGATGATCTCGATCCCGCTCTCGCTCTCGATCGGGCTCGTCGCGCTCGAGTGGACCGGCTACTCGCTGAACCAGATGACGATCGTCGGCATGGTGATCGCGCTCGGGCTCCTCGTGGACGACTCGATCGTCGTGGTCGAGAACATCACGCGCCACCGGCGCGAGGGCCAGGCTCCGGTCGAGGCCGCGGTGAGCGCGACGGGCCAGATCTGGGTCGCGGTGCTCGGCGCGACGGCGACGCTCCTCTTCGCGTTCGTGCCGCTCATCTTCCTGCCGGGAAACCCCGGCAAGTACATCCGCTCCCTCCCGATGGCGGTCGTCTACTCGGTGGTGGCGTCGCTCCTCGTCTCGCTGACGATCATCCCGTGGCTCGCGAGCCTCTTCTTCCGGAAGGAGGTGACGGGCGAGGGGAACCGCGCGCTCCGCGCCTTCGACCGCGGGATCCACCGCACGTACGCGCCGCTGCTCGACCGCGCGCTCAAGCACCCGCGGGCGACGATCGCGATCGCGGCGGGGATCGTGGTGCTCTCGGTCGCGATGATCCCGGTGGTCGGCTTCTCGCTCTTCCCCAAGGCGGAGACGCCGCAGGTCCACGTGGACATCACGGCGCCCGAGGGCTCCTCGATCGCGGTGACCGACTCGGCGGCGCGCTTCGCGGAGCGCGTGATCGCGAGGCGGCCGGAGGTGAGGGCGATCTACACGTCGGTCGGCCACGACAACCCGGTCGTCTACTACAACATCTATCCGCGCGTGGACAGCCCGCGCGCCGGGCAGCTCTTCGTGCTCCTCCGCGACTACGACGCGCACCGGACCCCGGCGATGCTCGACACGCTGCGGGATACGCTGGCCTCGTACCCCGGAGCCGAGATCGCGGTGCGGGAGTTCGAGAACGGGCCCCCGATCGACGCGCCCATCGCGCTCCGGATCGAGGGGCCGTCGACGGATTCGCTGAGCGCGATCGCCGCGCGCGTCACGGCGGTGCTCGAGGCGACGCCCGGGACGCAGTACGTCACGAACCCCGTGCGCCTCGCCGGGACCGACCTCCGCGTGCGGATCGACCGCGAGAAGGCGGGGCTCCTCGGGATCCCGACCGACGAGATCGACCGCACGGTGCGGCTCGGCCTGGCCGGGCTCGACGCGGGCACGCTCCGCGAGGAGAGCGGCGACGAGCGCCCGGTCGTGGTCCGGCTGCCGCACGACGGGAGGCCGAGCCCGGCCGACCTGCAGCGGGTCTACGTCGCCTCGACGAGCGGCCGGCTCACGCCGCTCGCGCAGGTCGCCGACGTGCGGTTCGAGCGGGCGGTGCCCGAGATGCAGCGCTACAACCGGACCCGCTGCGTCACGGTGACGGCGAACGTCCGGAGCGGCTTCAACACCGACCGCGTCACGAACGACGCGCTCGCGCGGCTCGCGTCGGTGTCTCTCCCCACCGGCTACCACATCGTGGCGGCCGGCGAGATCGAGAGCCGGAAGGAGAGCTTCGGCGGGATCGGCGGCGCGATCCTGGTCGCGCTCTTCGGCATCCTCGCGATCCTCGTGCTCGAGTTCCGGACGTTCCGGTCGGTGCTGATCGTGGCGTCGGTCATCCCGCTCGGGATCGCGGGCGGCATCCTGGCGCTCTGGGTGACGGGGTGGACGCTCTCGTTCACCGCGACGATCGGGTTCGTGGCGCTGATCGGGATCGAGATCAAGACGTCGATCCTGCTCGTGGACCTCACGAACCAGATGCGCGCGCAGGGCGTCCCGCTCGACGAGGCGATCCGGAAGGCCGGCGAGATCCGCTTCCTCCCGATCGTGCTTACCAGCATGACGGCGATCGGCGGGCTCCTTCCGATCGCGATCCAGGGAAGCGCCATGTACGCGCCGCTCGCGTGGGTGATCATCGGCGGGCTCGTCTCGAGCACGCTCCTGGCGCGCATCGTGACGCCCGTGATGTATCAGCTGATCACACCGGAGGTGTAGGGCGCGACCGCGGCGGCGCAGCGCCGCCGAGAGCCGCGGCTCAGCGCGCCGGCAGGAGGAGCCAGCGCTGGTCCGGCCGGCCCTGGTCGGTCGCCTGCATGATCGGCGCGCCGTCCCCCTGCGGCCCGGGCGCGAGCGTCAGCACCTTGAGGCTGTGCTTCGCCTCGATCCTTAGCTGCCCGTTTGGCTCGGAAAGGAGACGCCACTTCTGATTGTCGGCGCCCAGCCAGTCCCAGACCACGAGCCGCGCCCCTTCGGCGCCGCTCCCCTCCGCGATCGTGAGGCACTTCCCCCCATCGGCCGACACGATCTCGTACCAGCCGGCATCGGCCGCGACGAGCGGCACGAAGCGCCACATCTGCCCCGCGGCGCCGGTCCAGTCCGCCTGGAAGACGATCGCGCCGTTCCCTTTGGCGCCGGGCGTGCTGAGCGTCTTCCCGTTGGGCACGGCGACGAACTGGTAGTCGACCCGGTCGTCGGGCACATACGGCCCGCGGCCCGATAGCGCGTTTCCGAAGCGGCGCGCCAGCCACCAGCGCACGATCGAGACCTGCTTCGGGTCGAGCGTCTTCGTGGGGCTCGCGTAGTACGACATGATGTTGTCGCGGAGGAGCGAGAAGCGCACCCCGTCGAGCGTCACCGAGGTGTCGGTCCCGCACTGCAGCTCCTCGATGTAGGGCTCGGGGGGCGTCTCGGCCAGGCCGTCGCCGTCGAAGAACTTGGGGTTCTTGCCCGCGCGCTCGAACGCCGCGGCCGCGGCGGCCTTCGTCGGGAACGGGCGGAACGTGTGCTGGAGCCCGAAGTAGTGGCCCAGCTCGTGCGCGAAGAGGTAGGGATTCGTGGTCGCGCCGCAGAGGCTCGTCGTCTGGTATCCGGGCAGCACGACGAAATCGTACGTCGTGCTCGAGAACCCGCCGCCGGTCGGGCGGTCGTCCGGACCGTGGCGGAAGAGGACGAGCACCTTGCGCGGGAAGCGCGCGGCCAGCTCGTTCGCCGCCGCCTTCCCGTGCTCCCACGTCGGATCCCCAGGCCGCTCGGCCTCGAGGTCGTTCACGTCATCGGAGCTGAGCGCCGACCAGTCGCCGGTCTTGGGCGTGGGGTCGAACTCGAAGCGGATGCGGGCCGCCGCGTAGACCTCGTTCGCCTTGGCGATCCAGGCGGCGACCTGGGTCGGATCGATCGCGGCCGCCCGCTGCCCGGCGCACGAATCGGTGACGCGAACCGCCTGGACGTGGAGGGTGTACCAACAGTCGGAGGCGCCTGCGCCCCAGATCGCGGCGGCTGCGGCCGCCGAATCCGGAGCCTGGCGCACGGTTTCGAAACAGTCGGTCTGCGCGGACGCGCCGGCTGGCGGCAGGGCGAGACAGGCCGCCAGGACGGGGACCGTGGCGAAACGCCACACATGCGGGATTCGGCGTGGAAACGGTCGCGTCATGCGAATCCAAGAATACCATCGATCGGAACGCCTCACGGCCGTGTCTCCCCCAGCGACCCCGTGACGCCGGAAAGGGTGTCGCCATGATGAATCGTTGGATGGAGACGAGGGACTACGCGAAGGCGGTCCTGATGGGGCTCCTGGGATCGCTGTTCCTGGCGATCGTGATGCTGGCGTGGCAGCAGTCCGGCCTGTCGCCGTTCCCGGAGGCGCTCCCGCTCGCGTTCGTCCGGTCGATCTTCGGGCCGACGACCGAGCTGGGCGTCGGCATCTTCCTCCACACCGTATGGATCACGTTCTGGACGGTGATGTTCGTGGTGATCTACCGGCGACGCACGTTCGCCGACGCGTGCGTCCTCGCCCTCTGGCTCTGGCTCACGGCGCTCTTCGTCTTCTGCCCGTTGGCGGGCTGGGGCTTCTACGGGACGCGCGTGAGCCCGCTCGTGCCGCTCGCGATGCTCGTCCCGCACGTCCTCTTCGCGGTCTCGGCGTGGGGCCTCGCGCGCTGGCTGATCCCCCGGGGCTCGCTGCGTCCGCTGCCGGCGTCGACCGCCTAGCCCGCGAGGGTCCGCGCCAGCGCCTCGCCCAGGACCACGGCCGCCGGCGGATGCGTCCGCATCCATAGCTCGGGCTCGAGCAGCTCGAGCTCCATGACCGCGAGCCGGCCGTCGTCGTCCCGCACCATGTCCACGCGGCCGTAGACCGGCGCCGTGTCGGCGAACCGGTCGACGGCCGCCATGGCGCGCTCCGCCAGCGCGACCTGATCGGGCGCCGCCTCGTGCGCGTGCACGGTCCCGCCGTGGTCGTCCTGCACGCGGAAGTCGCCGGCCTTCGCCTTCTTCCGCACCGCGTGCGTGACGTGGCCTCCGAGCACGACCACCGTGTCCTCGCCGGTCGTCACGATGTCGCGCATGAACGGCTGGAGGAGGAACGATTTCTCCGCGACGAGCGTCCGGAACCTCGGCTCGAGCGCGACGGCTCCGTCCCTGTCGATGCGGAACGTGTCGCGGGCGCCCCCCGAGACGCACGGCTTCACGATCGCGTCGGCCCAGCCGGCCTCCTCCATCTCCTGCGCGAGCGGCCGCGTGGCGCCCCGCGCGATGTACCGGGACGCGACGACCGGGATGCCGCACCCCTCGAGGTCGGCGAAGTAGTGCTTGTCCATGTTCCAGCGGACGATCGACGGCGTGTTGATGAGCCGCGTCGCGCGCTCGGCGCGCTCGAGCCACGCGGTGAACTCGTCGAAGCGGTCGAAGTAGTCCCACGTCGTGCGGAAGACGGCCGCGCGGAAGCGCGTCCAGTCGACGCCCGGGTCGGACCAGTCGACGCGCTTGGCGGAGAGCCCGTGGGTCCGGAGCGCGTCTGCGAGGAGCCGGTCCTCGAGGAGGATGTTCGCCCGATACCAGTCCCCGGGCGCGGCTTCGGGCGCGGCGAAGCGGGGATCGGTCAGGAGCGCGATGTCGGCGTCGTGGGTCGGCATGCGGGACGGCGGGGAGGATAGCGCCCGGCGGGCGCGGGCGCCAGTGTCGGGCGCGGGCGCCAGTGTCGGGCGCGTGGGGTCCCGCGGGCGCCGGCGTCCCGCGCGCGCCGGCGTCCCGCGCGCGCCGGCGCTACTTCCGCTTCACGCGGCGATCGACGATCGTGATCCCGACCGAACCCGAGTTCTCGGTCAGGCCTTCCGAGCCGCCGAGGCGACCCGCGAAGTTCAGGTCGAGGAACCGGGTCACGTGGACGTCGGCCTTCGCGACGAAGCCCGGCTTGTCGTACGGCGGCGGCGTTCCCATGCCGACCCACCCGTCCATCACCCGCGGCACGTCGAATCCGAGCCCCATGCGCACCGGGCCGCCGCCCGAAGCGATTGGCACGTCCTCGAACACGTGCATCGAGAAGTAGACCGATCGGAGCGAGCCGAGCCGCAGGTGGCCCGTGACCGGGGAGATCTCGAAGTCGCGGTCGACATACGGCGTCTTCCCGCGATTGAGGTTCACGCCGAGCCCGAACCCGATCTTGCCTCCCTCGACGGAGACATTCGGATTCCAGACGAGGGTGTTCTTCTCGTACTCGGGGAAACGGCGAAGCAGGTGCACGCGGCTGCCGACTTCGACGGGTCCGTCGAATCGGTGCTTCACCTCGACGCCGGCGTCGCGGAACCGGCGCTGGTAGCGGTCGATGACCTGCCCCTCGCAGCCGCGCGTGACGTACGCGTAGGAGCCGGCGCCGAACGCGACCTTGAGGCTGGTGGCGGAGCTGTCGGGATCGGGCGCGCGGACGTCGACGGCCAGCGGCGCGACGACCGCGAGCGAGCAGAGCGCGGAGAGCCAGCGGCGAACCATGATCCTTCCCCCCAGGCGGAACGATAAGCCCGGCGCGTCCACCGCACCAGGTCTGGCGCGGGTGGCGACGGCGGTCGGCCGCGCCGGAGCGCGGCCGACCTGGATGGAGGGCATGGGGCGTGCCTGACGGCGTCGCGCGGGCAGCTGGGAGCGATGTACCGAATAAGCTGCGCCGTGCGTGGGGCTTCGGCGCGGGGCCGACGCTGCGCCCGGCGCCCCGGCACGAGACGGAACCACGGAGCGGTATCGCCCGGGATACGGAGGTGAATCGGGGCGCCGGGTCCGCGAGCGTTAGCTGGATTCCCTCGCCAGACGCTCCACGTAGCGCCGGTACAGGAACCAGCGGTCCCGCCGGCGTCCGCTCGCTTCTGCGAGCACTTGTGCTCCGACCAGGAGGTCGAGCACGCGCCCGGCCGTGGGCGTGCTCACGTCGAGGAGCTCGGAGACCGACTTGGCCGTGACGATCGGGTGCTGCGGTAGGAGACCGAAGAGTCGAATCGCCGCGCTGGATCGGCCGGGAATCTCCAGCACGCGCTTCCGATCCCGGTCGACCAACTTCGCGAGATCGGTGATCGCCTCCGACGCCTCGTCGCCGATCGTCGCGACGCCGTCCAGGAAGAAGTCGAGCCAGCCTTCCCAGTCGCCGTCCGTCCGTACCGCGTCGAGCCGGCGGTAGTACTCGGCGCGGTGACGCTTGAAATGGAGGCTCAGATAGAGGAGCGGCTTCGAGAGAAGTCCCCAGTGCTCGAGCAGGAGTGTCACGAGCAGGCGACCCACCCTGCCGTTTCCGTCGAGGTAGGGGTGGATCGTCTCGAACTGCACGTGCGCGAGTCCCGCGCGCACGAGGGGCGGAATCGGATCGTCGGCGTGTAAGTACCGCTCGAGGTCGGAGAGCAACCCCTCGACGCGCTCCGGCGGCGGAGGCACGAACGTGGCGTTTCCAGGTCGGGACCCGCCGATCCAGTTCTGCGATTTTCGGGTCTCCCCCGGCGCCTTGTGCCCGCCGCGCGTGTTTCGCATGAGGCGCAAGTGCACCTGATTGAGAAGACGCATCGAGAGTGGAAGGCCGCCCTCCGCCGCGATCTGCCGGCGCCCGTATTCGAGGGCGGCGACGTAGTTGCATACTTCCTGCACGTCGGAATCGGAGAGATCCGCCTGGCCTGCGTCGGCTCGAAAGAGGTCGACGAGCGTGGCCTGCGTGCCCTCGATCTGTGACGAGATGACCGCTTCCTTCCGGACGAACCCATAGAGGAACCATTCGAGCGATGGCACACGGACACCCGTGGCCTCGAGTCGCGCGAGCGACTCAGTCGCGAGGTGGAGACGTCTGGCGACCGGCCCCCCCAGATCGACCGGCGGATCCTGCGGCGGCAATGGGAGCGGAACGAATGCCGAGAACGGTTCATCGGCGGTGGTCACTCGCTCATACCTACCGGTTGTCCGATTCACGAGATGACCTCCCAATCCTGCAAATATCTGTACAATAATCAAATAGAGAGTAGCCGCGCGCGTTACTAAGCGGATTGATTAATAACAACAACTTAATCAATATTTCCAGCTAGTCAAGAATTTGTTATTAACTGCTCGGCGACGACAAGTCGCCCCATGGGGGGGCCACTTCACTTATTCAATATATTGAGGAAAATCACTAAGCCGGATGTCGGCCACGCCGGATTCTGCTCGTCGGAAGCGACGGGATTCCTAGTTAGCTCTCCAGCTTCCGGAAGACCCCGACCACCTTCCCCGCGACGCGGATCTCGGGGTCGTCGGGGGTGACCTCGATGGGCTCGAACTCGTCGTTCTCGGGGAGGAGGAGGAGCTTGTCCTTCCGAGGGAAGTAGCGCTTCACGGTGGCCTCCTCGCCGATCACCACGACCGCGATGTCGCCGGAGCGGATCGTGGCGTCGTGCTTCACGATCACCGTGTCACCGTCGAAGATCCCCGCGTTCTTCATGCTGTCCCCGCGCACGCGGAGCGCGAAGTGTTTGCCGGGCCGCACGAGCGCGCCGTCCACGATGAGCACGTCCTCGATGTTCTCTTCTGCAAGGATCGGCGCGCCGGCGGCCACACGTCCAAGGAGCGGAATCTCGTAGAGGTCGGCATCGCGCCGCGAGCGCGGCGGCTCCGCCGGCGGCTCGGCCAGCTCGATGCCCCGCGACGTGAAGCGGTCGCGATGGATCTTCCCCGCCTGCTCGAGGCGGGCGAGGTAGTAGCGGACCCCGTTCGTGGAGGCGATCCCGAACGCGTCGCCGATTTCGCGGAGCGTAGGGGGCCGGCCGCGGTCGCGGAGCGTCTCGCCGATGTAGGCGAGGATCGCGTCCTCGGAGGGGGCGCGTCGCTTGGGGGGCCTCTTGCGCCGGGCCCCGGGGGCGCTTGGACGTTTCGGCATACGCAGGAAACGATAGTGCACATTTGTGCAGTTGTCAAGGGTCCCCTGCCACGAATCTCGAGACCCCCGTCGGGCTACGGCGTGCGCGGCATCCGGATGTCGTGGGCGCCAATGTGGAGGACCATCGCGGCGGCGTGCCCGCCGGCGTCGTCGGTGAACTCGACGCTCATGCCGGGCCTCATCACGACGTCGAACCCGTCGCCTCCCTTCCACTCGAGCGGGCTCGCGGGCGCGCCCGCCTGCTGGATCTGGAGGATCCCCGAGGGCCGGAGACTCACGACCAGCGAGCCGACCGCCGCGGATGTGTACGTCCCCTCGAACGTCCGGAGTCGAAGGGAATCGGGAGCGCCGGTGGGCGCCACGTACGGCGCGCCGAGGAAGCCCGTCGCCTGCGCGTGGGAGCCGCTCTCGTTCGGCAACGCGAGGACGCGTCGGTACGCCGCCAGCGCCGAATCGCGGCGGCCGAGGAGATCGGACACCTCGCCCAGGTGGAGGAAGCTCCACGCGACCGCGGGCGCGTACGCGGGATACGCGTCGAAGGCTCGCGTGACGTCCCGATACTGATCGGCCGCCGCCTCGAGCCGGCCCGCCGATTGATGGAGCAGCCCCAGCTCGTAGTGGGCGACGGTCTCGTCGGGATCGCGGCGGAGCGCCAGCGTCAGCGTGTCGATCGCCTCGGCCTCCTCGCCGTCGCCGCGAAGACGCGTCGCCCGCCGGACGAGCCCGTCCCGATCGAACTCGTCGCACCAGCGAAGCACCTTGTGGTCGGGATCGAGCAGGACCGCGGTCGGGCGCGCCGACACCACGAACGATACGGGCGTCTCCGGCCCCACGACGTGGATCCGCTGGACGCTCGTCCCCGTCGGCAGTACGGCCACGACCTCGACGTCCAGGTCGTAGGGCGCTCGGCGCTGGAGGATCCGCCCCCGGACGCGATACTTCTTCCCGGCCGTCACGACCGTGTCCTCGAGGGCCAGCTCGGGCGCGCCGGTCTGGTCGAACCACTGCCGCATGAAGCGTTCGAGCTTCCGGCCGCTCGCCTTCTCCCACGCCGTCTGGAAGTCGCTGAGCTGGGCCTTCCGCCCCGCGAAGTCGTGCAGCATCGAACGCAGGCCCTGCACGAAGGCACGGTCTCCGATCCGCTGGCGCAGCATGTCGAGCACGTTGAATCCCTTGGTGTCGCAGAGGTCGTGGAGCAGCCCGCTGTCGGCGCCGCCGAGGAGCTGAGCGCCGATCGGGCGGTCGCTCTCGGGACGTCCCGCGAAGCGCTCGAAGTACCCGAGCTGACACTGCCCCGGCAGCTCCGGCTGCCCCCACACGAGGAAGTGGCGCATCGCCGCCTCGCCCTGGAGGTCGCGCAGGCAGAGCGCCGACGTGTACTGGGCGAACGCCTCGTCGAGCGCGCCGGGCGACTCGACGAGGTTGCCCCACCAGCTGTGACCGATCTCGTGCGCGAGGAGCGCGAACGGAACCGTGCTGTCCGGCAGGACGCCGACGGGGAACAGGTTCATCCCCTGCTCGCTCGAACCGCCGAGCCCGCCGGTGGCCTTGTTCGGGATCTCGACGACGGCGTAGCTGTCGTACGGGTACATGCCGTAGCGATCGCGCGAGACTCGGAGCGCGCTCGCGCTGGCGTCGAGGTAGCGCTCGGCCTTCGCCTCGCCGCCGGTGAGGAAGAACGCGCCGACCGTGATGCCGTCGACGACGCGCTCGTCATGCAGATAGCGCGCCGCGGCGAAGGAGAAGTCGAGCGGGTGCGCGACGTCGAACACGTGGCGCTCCCGGTCCCCCGCGGTGGAGCGGCCGTTCGGGCGGCCGCTGGCGGCCACGGTCAAGCCCGCGGGCACGTCGAAGACGATCCGGCCGCGGGACTTCGATCCCGGGCCCTGGACGCGGGGGTACCACTCCGTCACCCAGCTCGCGAAGGAGCCTTCGGGCGCGACGCTGATCTGCGAGTAGTGGTTCTCGGCGCTCTCGTTGAACGGCGTCCCCCTGAACTCGACGTGCACGGTCAGCGAGTCGCCTTTGTGCGCGGGCGCGCCGAGCGGGACGACGATCGCGTCGGCGACCCTCGTAAACGGCATCGTCGCGCCGCCCGTGTCGCGCATCGAGTCGATCTCGAGACCGCGATTCAGGGCGAGGAGGAGGTTGTCCTCGCCCGGCAGCTCGAAGCCCACGTGGACCGTGGCGGTCCCCCGGAGGGTGCCCTTGTCGGGATCGAGGCGCACCTGGAGGTCGGTGAATCGCGCGCGTGCGTAGTCGCGGTCGGTCTCGGCGTCGATGGCCCACCCGGCGCCGTCCCGGCGGAACGTCGTCGTGGCCCACGAGGTCCAGGTCTGCGCGCGTCCGTACTCGCGCCACTCGAGACGGCGGAATACGGCGGCCTCGGCGTGCGAGCCGGAGCAGACGACGGGACCGAGGCGGCTCCGGCACGTCAAGGAGTCGAGCGCGCGCCACGGGAGGAAACGCTGCGCGAGGCGCTCGGCCCCATTCGCGTCCGCGGGCCTGCAGAGCGCCATCATGCCCGACGAGTCGCGCGCGGCCACGGCCTGGTCGAAGCGCGCGAGGAGCGCGGCGAGGTCGGAGGCGCACGGCGCGGCGGCGGGCGATGCGGCGGAGGCCACGGCGGACGACGGCGTGGGTCCCGGTGCGAGGAGCGCAAGAGCGAGGGCCAGGACGAGGACGAGCGAGGGGCGGTTCATCGAGGTCTCCATTTCATGCTCGGACCGATGGCTTCGAGGTCCTTGGCCTCGAAGACGTAGCGCGCTTCGAACGCGCGAGGGTCGGCGCGAAGGGTCTCCGGCAGCTCCCCCCAGACGCGCGGCGAGAAGAGGACGGGCTCGCGGCCGCGATGCTTCGAGAACCAGGCGGCCGGCTTCGCCACCAGCCGGGGGACGACGCGATATCGCTGGGGAGGGAAGAGCGCGGCGAGGTCGACGGCGATGTTGTGGAGCATCGACTCCTCGCGCTCGCAGAACGTGATCGTGACCGGTCCGCCTCGGCCCCGGCCGCGCGAGCGGGGGCGCTCGAGGCGCGCGGCGAGCGCGGGATCGGGATGGATGCCGAGGAACCGCACGTCGGCGACGCGCCCCGGCCAGACCGCGCGGATGTCCGAGAAGTGGAAGTACGTCGCGATCACCGGCCCGCGGCCCGGAGGCGCCGGGCGGTCGAGACGCCATGGGACGGCGTCGACCCGCCAGCGCTCGGCGAGCTGCGCGGCGAGATCGACGCTCTGCGTCTCGCTGCACTCGACCACGTAGACGGTCGGCTCCCGGGACGGGGACGCCGAGGGTGACGCGGCGGCGGCCCGCTGCCGGAGCACGTCGATGAGGCGGTCGAGGCCGAGCCCGTGCTTCTCCCTCGCCTCGCGCTCGACACGCTCCGCGAAACGGTCGAGCGAGGGGGTCGAGCCGCGCTCCTCGGGCGCCGCGGCGCCCGGCAGCACCACGGTGCCCCGGGGGACCTGCGTGTCGACGAGCCCCGCGCGCGCCAGCTCGACGTACGCGCGGCGCACGGTGTGGAGGTTGGCGCCCCACTCGGCGGCGGCCTCGCGGAGCGGCGGCAGCACGGTCCCGCTCGGGAGCGCTCCGGTCGCGATCCGGTAGCGGATCGCCTCGGAGATCTGGTGGTAGAGGGGGACCGGGCTTCCGGCGTCGAGGTCGAGGTGGAGCGTGACGCGCATATGCGTATGTTAGCGAATATTAGAACATAGACAAAGACTTTCTTCGCGACCCCGCCCGCCGGAACTTTCCACTCCACATCCGGGCGGCGTTGGCCGAAGGTTCCGTCATGGATTCCATCTCGCTGGGGGGCTTGGGGATGCCGCCGCTCTCCCTCCTCGACCGGATCCGCGCCTGGGTCGTGACCGCCGACA
>JBLMXB010000070.1:0-7653 GCA_050257555.1 Hyphomicrobiales bacterium
CCTCGGCCCATATAAGGTGGTGTGGCGGGGCGTTCCCTGCAGGGGGAGAGCACTGCGGAGTCGGGGCCGCGGTGTGGTGAAGCCGAGGAGGCGAAGGGGCGTCCCGCCCGATTCATCCAGGGCGTGCCGCGGGCGGCCGCCGCGCGGCGCCATCGAGCGCCCGGCGGACCGGCCCGCGCCGCCCGTTTCCGTGCCCCTCCACTGCCCGCAACGCACGATTTCCCGCCGATTTTCGGTTGACCGCGCCCGCGCCTCTCGGCTACATTTTCGGGCTCGTAGTCGACGTCACGATTCGTGCTGCAGATGCGGTTCGCCCCACGGGCGCGATCCGCCACCGCCGCGGAAACGCGCGGAGGCCCGGTGTGACCGAGAAGGAGCCCAACAAGGTCACCGCCTGGCGGCAGATCGGTCTGCTGTCGTCGATTCCGTTCATTCTCGCGCTGGCGCCCATCGTCGGATTCTTCCTCGGGCAATATCTCGATTCGAGGTTCCGAACGACGCCCTGGCTGAGCTTCATCCTGCTCGGACTCGGCTTCGTGGCCGGGGTGCGCGAGACGATCAAGATCATCCGGCTGTCGCAACGGGAGGACTGACCCCTGCACTTCGGAACGCGCCAGAACGACGCGAACCTGCTGCACCGAGCCCTCGCCGCCTCGTGGTGGATGGCGCTGGCGCTGGTCGCGCTCCTCCTGCCGTCCCGGCCCGCGAGCGCGCTCGCGATCGCCGCGGGGCAGCTCCTCGCCGCGCTCAACTTCTTCTTCCTCGAAAAGCTTGTGAAACTCTTCACAGAGGCGTCGCTCGCGCGCACGCCCCTGGAGGCGGCGCCGCTGCGGCTGAAGCTCCTGCTCCACGCGACCGCGAAGGTGGCGCTCGTCTACGGCGGCGCGTTCGCGTTGACGCGGTGGCGCGGCCTCGACTACGTCGCGCTCGTCCTCGGGCTCTCCATTCCCCTCGCGGCGCTCTTCCTCAAGTCGCTCATGCTGGCCCTCCGCTCGGGGCCGGCTTCGGTATGGCGGCGGGCACGATCGACGGCCGGACCCGCGGGTTCCCCGGCCAAGCTCGCCGCGCTTCTCTTCCTCGCGGGCGCCCTCGCATTCGCGGCGCCCGTCCGCGCCACCGCCCAGGAGGCGCAGGGCGGCTCCGCGGCCTCCGCCGCCGCGATGACGGCGCCGTCCGACGCGCCGGCCACGCTCTCCGCCGGAGCGCCCGCGGAATCGGCGTCGGCGGATCGGATGGCGGCGCACGCGCCCGAGGGCCTCGGCGCCGAGGTCGCGGCCGAGTCGCACGTCTCCGAGGGGAAGCACGAGGAGTCGGAGGAGAACCTCCCCAATTTCGTGACGATCCTGCACGACTGGGTGCCGAAGAACCCGGTCGTCGACTGGATGTTCCAGAACGAGGTGCTCGTCTTCGCGTGGGTCGCGGGCGTCCTCTTCCTCGTGATCGCGTGGATCGCCATGCGGCCGCGGGCGCACGTCCCGGGGGAGCTCCAGAACGCCGTCGAGTGGATCGTCGACAGCATGGAGGACGTCTGCGCCGGCATGCTCGGCAAGCAGACGAAGCGCTACTTCCCGTTCATCATGGCGATCTTCTTCTACATCCTCGTGATGAACCTGATCGGCATCGTGCCCGGCTTCCACTCGTCGACCGCGAACCTCGACTGCACGCTCGCGCTCGCGCTGATCACGTTCCTCTACGTCCAGTACTCCGGCATCCGGAACCTCGGTCTCCTCGGCTACCTGGACCATCTGGCCGGCTCGCCGCGCGACGCGGTGGGCTTCGCGATGCTCCCGGTCATGGTCCCGGTGCACGTCCTGGGCGAGCTGGTGAAGCCGGTGAGCCTCTCCTGCCGACTCTTCGGGAACATCTTCGGCGAGGACACGCTGATCGTGGTCTTCGTCGGCGTGGCCGCGCTCTGCATCAAGGGGAGCCTGGTCGCGCTCGCCGTGCCGCCGCTGGCGGGCATCACGGCGCTTTTCATGCTGCTCCAGACGCTCACGAGCATCGTGCAGGCGATGATCTTCGCGCTGCTCGCGACCGTCTATCTGTACATGATGCTTCCCCACGAGGAGCACGCGCACGGGGACGAGGCGTCGCACGCGCACTGAGTTGAGAACCGAACGAACCCAGAACCCGGAGGAGGTGAAGTCATGAATTTCGCTGCCACGCTCGGCTTGGCGCTCCCGATCGGCATCGGCCTCGCGGCCATCGGATCGGGCATCGGCCTCGGCTTCATGGGCCGCGGCGCCATGGAGGCGATGGGCCGTCAGCCGGAAGCGCTGCCGAAGATCCAGGTCGCCATGATCATCGGTTTCGGCTTCATCGAGGCGCTCACGATCTACGCGTTCGTCACGATGTTCTTCCTTCAGGGCAAGATCCAGTAACCGCTCGGAGGCGGCGCCGGCGCGACGACGCGGCCGGACGCCCGCCCCGAACGGGGGAAGGCGCATGGATCAGTTCATTCATCTGAATCAGCTTCTCGCGCACGCGGTCAGCTTCCTCGTGTTCCTCGTGCTCGTGCGCGCGGCGTTCGCGGCGATCATCTATCCGCCGATGCGGGAGCGCCGGGAGCGCATCCGGGCCGAGTTCGAACGCATCGAGCAGGAGCGGGCCGTGGTGGCCGAGATGAAGGGGCAGTACGAGGCGCATCTGAAGAAGGTCGAATCCGAGAGCCGCGAGCGGGTGCAGCAGGCGGTCCAGGAGGGCCAGCGCGTGGCGGCGGAGATCCGCGAGATCGCGCGCAAGGAGGCCACGGAGTCGATCGAGCGTGCCCGCGCGGAGATCCAGATCGAGCGGGACAAGGCCCAGGAAGCACTGAAGAACGACGTCGTGAACCTGGCCATGGAGATCGCCGGGAAGGTGATCCACGAGGAGCTGACGGTCGAGAAGCACCGGAAGCTCGTCGACGGGTTCCTGGCCGAGGTCGGGCCCGCGCGGTGATCTCGGTCACGCTGTCGCGGCGCTACGCCCGCGCGCTCCTCCAGCTGGCGACCCGCCAGGGGGAGATCGATCGCGCGCACGACGAGCTGGCCACGGTCGCCGGCCTGGCGGCCCGCGATCCGCGTCTGCGCCGGTTCTTCGAGTCGCCGAACGTCCCGCACCAGGAGAAGCTTCGCTTCCTGGAGGAGGGCTGGAAGCCCCGGCTCTGCCGGTCGGTCTACGGCCTCCTGATGGTGCTCCTGCGTCGGCGCCGGCTCGACCACCTGATCTCGATCGGGGACGAGTTCCACAAGCTCGCGGAGCGGGCGCAGGGGATCGGGCGGGCGACGGTCCGCACGGCCGTACCCCTATCGGACGCGCAGGCGGACGCCCTTACGAAGGCGCTGGCCGCGCGGACCGGGTTGAAGGTGTTGCTCACGCGCGAGGTCGACGCCCGCCTCATCGGCGGCGCGGTCGTCTCGCTGGACCATCACGTCATCGACGGAACGCTCGCGACGGAGCTCTGGCGCATCAAGCGCCAGCTCCTCTCCGCGCGGGTCCACGGCAGAGGTTGACGCATGGCGTTCAAGCCTGAAGAAGTCAGTTCGGTTCTCGAGCAGGAGCTCGAGCACTACCAGTCCCGCCTCAAGATGGAGAGCGTCGGGACCGTCCTCCAGGTCGGGGACGGGATCGCCCGCATCTGGGGTCTCGACGACGCGATGTCGGGCGAGATGGTGCTCTTTCCCGGCGACGTGTCGGGCATCGTCCTCAACCTGGAGGAGGACAACGTCGGCGCGGCGCTGTTCGGCTCGGCCGACCTCATCAAGCAGGGCGACACGGTGCGCCGCACCGGGACGCTCGCGTCGGTGCCGGTCGGCGACGCGATGGTCGGCCGCGTGGTGAACGCGATCGGCCAGCCGATCGACGGCAAGGGGCCGATCGTCACGAAGGAGACGCGCCCGCTCGAGAGCCGCGCCCCCGGCGTGGTGGACCGCCAGCCGGTGAACCAGCCCGTCCAGACGGGGCTCAAGGCGATCGACTCGATGATCCCGATCGGCCGCGGCCAGCGCGAGCTGATCATCGGCGACCGGCAGACCGGCAAGACCGCCCTCGCGATCGACACGATCCTGAACCAGAAGGGCGGCGACCTGCACTGCATCTACGTCGCGGTCGGGCAGAAGGACTTCACGGTCGCGAAGGTCGTGAAGATCCTCGAGGACCACGGCGCGATGGCGTACACGACCGTCGTGTCGGCGGGGGCCAGCGAGTCGGCGCCGCTCCAGTACGTCGCGCCGTACACCGGATGCTCGATCGGCGAGTACTTCCGCGACCAGGGGAAGCACGCGCTGGTGATCTACGACGACCTCTCGAAGCACGCCGCCGCGTACCGGCAGCTCTCGCTCCTGCTCCGGCGTCCGCCGGGCCGGGAGGCGTACCCGGGCGACGTGTTCTATCTCCACTCCCGTCTCCTCGAGCGCGCGGCGAAGCTGAACGACGCGCACGGGGCCGGGTCGCTGACGGCGCTGCCGATCATCGAGACCCAGGCGGGCGACGTCTCGGCGTACATCCCGACGAACGTGATCTCGATCACCGACGGGCAGATCTTCCTCGAGAGCGACCTCTTCTTCGCGGGCATCCGTCCCGCGATCAACGTCGGCATCTCGGTCTCGCGCGTCGGCGGCAAGGCGCAGACGAAGGCCATGAAGAAGATCGCCGGCCGGCTCCGCCTCGACCTCGCGCAGTACCGCGAGCTGGCGGCGTTCGCGCAGTTCGGCTCCGACCTCGACAAGGCGACGCAGGCGCAGCTCACGCGCGGCGAGCGTATGGTCGAGATCCTGAAGCAGGGCCAGTACCAGCCGCTCTCGGTCGAGCGTCAGGTGGCGATCATCTACGCGGGCACGAACGGCTACCTGGACGACCTCCCGGTCTCGGCGGTCCGCGAGTTCGAGCAGTCGTTCTACGCGTACCTCGACAAGGAATACGCGGACGTGATGCACGACCTCCGCGCGAAGTACGAGCTGACGGACGCGATCGAACCGCGCCTGAAGAAGGCGTTGGAGGCGTTCAAGGCCGCGTTCAAGAAGTCGAAGGGACTCTAGACGAGCCGTGGCGACCCTCCGCGACATCCGCCGCCGCATCCGCTCCGTGCGGAGCACGGCGCAGATCACGAAGACCATGGAGATGGTCTCGGCGGCGAAGCTCCGCCGGGCCCAGACCGCCGTGGAGTCGGCGCGCCCGTACGCGACGCAGCTCCGCGAGGTCCTCGCGAACCTGGCGGTGGCCTCGGGCGACGCCGCGCATCCGGCGTTCGTCCGTCGCGAGGTGAAGCGGCGGGTGGTCGTCCTGATCACGTCCGACCGCGGTCTCTGCGGCGCGTTCAACGCGAACCTGATCCGGACGGCCGAGCTCCGAACGCGCGACCTGCCGGAGGCCACGGAGCTGGTGCTGCTCGGCAAGAAGGCGGTCGCGTACTTCCGGCGACGGAAGATCCCCATCCGCCTGGCGAACGCGGAGCTGGGCGACGCCGCGTCGTGGAAATACGCGGAGGAGCTGAGCCGCGACCTCGTGACCCGGTACGTCGCCGGCGAGTTCGACGAGGTCGAGCTGATCTACACGCACTACAAGAGCGCCCTGAGCCGCGCCATCGTGCAGGAGACGTACCTGCCGCTCGGCCGCGAGAGCCGCGCGGGCGCCGTGAAGCGGGACTACCTCTTCGAGCCGGGGCCCGAGGCGATCCTCGAGCGGATCGTGCCGTACACGCTCGCGATGCGGCTCTACATGGCGCTCGCCGAATCCGCCGCGTCGGAGCACGGCGCGCGGATGGTCGCGATGGGCTCCGCGACCAAGAACGCGAACGAGATGATCCAGAACCTCACGCTGCACATGAATCGGACGCGCCAGGCCACGATCACGCGCGAAATCGTCGAGATCGTGGCGGGCGCCGAAGCGCTCAAGTAAGAAGGAAGGGCCATGGCGACGACGAACGGAACGACCGGGAACATCGGGCACGTGATTCAGGTGATCGGACCGACGGTGGACGTGCGGTTCGAGCCGGAACACCTGCCGCCGATCAACAACGCGCTCCACATCCAGAACCCGGAGCGCGACATCGACCTCACCGTCGAAGTGGCGCTCCACATCGGGGACGAGGTGGTGCGCTGCGTCGCCATGTCCTCGACCGACGGCGTCGTGCGCGGCATGCCGGTGGTCGACACGAAGGGGCCGATCTCGGTCCCGGTCGGCCGCCAGACGCTGGGCCGCGTCTTCAACCTTCTCGGCCGCCCGATCGACGAGATGGGCGACGTCGCGGATCCCGGGAAGCGGCTCCCGATCCACCGCCAGCCGCCGGCCTTCGAGGAGCAGGAGACCGTCACCCGGATCTTCGAGACCGGGATCAAGGTCGTCGATCTCCTGGCCCCGTACGCGAAGGGCGGCAAGATCGGCCTCTTCGGCGGCGCCGGCCTCGGCAAGACCGTCATCCTCCAGGAGCTGATCCGGAACATCGCCACGGAGCACGGCGGGTTCTCGGTCTTCTCGGGGGTCGGCGAGCGGACCCGCGAAGGGAACGATCTCTGGCTCGAGATGAAGGAGTCGGGCGTCATCGACAAGACCGTGATGGTGTTCGGCCAGATGAACGAGCCGCCCGGCGCCCGGCTCCGCGTGGCGCTCACGGGCGTCACCATGGCCGAGTACTTCCGCGACGAGGAGAACCAGGACGTCCTCTTCTTCGTCGACAACATCTTCCGCTTCACGCAGGCGGGCTCCGAGGTCTCGGCCCTCCTCGGCCGGATGCCGAGCGCGGTCGGCTGGTAGCCAACGGCGCTGGGGATGCGGCCGAGCAACGCCGACACTTCCGAGCCCGCCTGGGTGAAGCGGAAGATGTTGTCGACGAACAACATCACGTCCTGACCCATCTCGTCGCGGAAGTACTCGGCCTGGGTGAGCGCCGAGAGGGCCACGCGGGCGCGGGCACCCGGGGGCTCGTTCATCTGCCCGTAGACGAGCGCGACCTTGGACTTGTCCGTGTCGATCTTGCTGACCGCACGGGTGTCGTGGTTCCAGTCGGCCGAGATGACGTCGGACTCGATCATCTCGAAGTAGAGGTCGTTGCCCTCGCGGGTCCGCTCGCCGACGCCGGCGAACACCGAGAAGCCACCGTGGGTCTTACCGACGTTGTTGATGAGCTCCATCAGCAACACGGTCTTGCCCACGCCGGCGCCACCAAACAGGCCGATCTTGCCACCGCGGCGGTAGGGCGCGAGCAGGTCGATGACCTTGATGCCGGTCACGAAGGGCTCGACCTTGACGCTCTGGTCGGTGAACTCGGGCGCCTTGCGGTGAATGGCGCGGAACTCGGTCGAGCCGATCACGCCCTGCTCGTCGACCGGCTCGCCGATCACGTTCATGATGCGACCGAGCACCGACTTGCCGACCGGCATCATGATCGGCGCGCCGGTGTCACGCACCTCGAGGCCGCGCACGAGACCGTCGGTCGTGTCCATCGCGATCGCGCGAACCGTGCGCTCACCGAGGTGCATGGCGACCTCGGCGACCAGGTTGTCGGCCTTGTCGCTGATCGAGGGGTTGGTCAGGACCAGGGCGTTGTTGACCTCGGGCAGCTCGCCGTCGAACTCGACGTCGATGACCGGGCCGATGACCTGGGTGATGCGGCCAACCAGGACCGGGCCCTTGGCCGCTCCAGCGCCGGCCGAGGGACCGCCGCCCCTGGCCACGGGC
>JBLMXB010000071.1:0-8575 GCA_050257555.1 Hyphomicrobiales bacterium
ACCCGCACCATCCGTCCGCGATCGTTTTCCGCCTGCTTCGTCGTCTGCTGCCGATCGTGATTCCGCTCGTTCCGTTCCATCGTCGTTCTCCCGTCCGGGCCGGCTCGTTCCGCTCGAGGGCGTCCTCCGGACGCGCCCTCGAGCGCCTGGCGTTCGGCACGCGCCCCGCGCCAGGTTCGGGACGGCGGGCGTCGTCCCCGCCGTTCACCCGAGGGCATAATCAAGGCGTGTGCCGATGGCGCAACATATTGTCGTATATTCGATTAGCCGATACGACGTCCGGACGACCGTCCAGAGAACGTGTCAGACTTGACACGAATCGACGCGAGAAGCAGGCTCGATGTGTCGATAAACGATTGTTCCCCAATCGCCTGGGCCGGCGTGGCAAGAAGGACACGGAGGTCTCGATTGAGCGCGGATCGACGCATGCTCCCGGAGGGCTCCCGGATCCTCCCCGCCTGGATCCGGATGGGCGCTGCGCTCGGGTTGCTCGTGCTCGGCGTCACCGGCTGCGCCGCGAGCGGGGCGACCGCTCGAGGGGAGTCGGCCGCGCCCTCGTCCACGAGCGGCGAGCCGATCGCGGCGCGGGTCGTGTGGTGGCAGGGCGGTCGCGTCTACCTGGCCGCCCTCGACTCGACGTTCGTCGCGACGGGAACGCGGCTCACCCTCCTCGACGGAACGAAGAAGATCGCGGAAGCCGAGGTCTCCGATCAGTTCGATCGGGAGATCGTCGCCGCGCGCCTCACGTGGGGATCGCTCGATCGCGTGAAGCGACCCGAGCGCCTCCGCGTGCGGGCGGAACGCTCCGCGCCGGCGTCCGGTCGCGCGATCCGGATCGGCTACGCTCGGGCGCCGCGCTCGACGCCGCTCTGGTCCTGCGAAGGCGTCGAGCGATCGGGCTCCCTCCGCGACCGGTATCGGCTCGCCGACTCGACCGCGTCGGGTCTGGTTCTGGTCCGACGCGGGGGCGTCTCCGGGACCGGCGCCCCATGGCCGGATACCGTGACCGTCCGCCTGTTCGACGACGAAGCCGACGTGGAGATCGCCCTGGAGCGGGGCGACCTCGACGCCGGCGTCTTCTGGCCGGGCGAGGCGTCCACGCACATCCGGGACGCCATGCGCTGGAACGGGAGCCCCGCGGGAGTGCGGTCGCGCGGCGTCGTGACGATCGGGGCGGGCGGCGACTCCGCGGCTATCGCGTCGATGGCGCGGAGCCCGAAGCTCCGTGCCTCCCTCGCCGCGCTCAACCGGGAGTACTTCCGCGGCGACCTGCTCCCGATCGCGCTTCCGCCTCCGGCCGGCGACGCCTCGACGCCGACGATCGATCCCCGCGGGTACGTGGTCCGAGGTCCGTACTCCGGTCCGCTCGAGCGCTTCCTCAACCACGGCATGGCATCGGGACCGCCGCGACCGGGCCCCGGCGTCGTCTCGATCCAGTATCTCGACGAGCCGCCCGACTCGATCGGCACGCCCGGCGAGCTCGCCGCGTTCGCGCTTCGCTGCCCGATCATCACCGCATCGGGAGACCGGGCCGCCATCGAGGCGATCGGCGCCGACGAGCTCGTGAACCTCTTCCGGTGCGCCGGGGGATCCGGACGATGAGGTCCCTTCGCGCGCGGCTCATCCTGGGCGCGGGGCTCGTCGCCATCGTGCCGCTCGCGCTCTCGATGTTCCTCCTCTCGCGCCGGATCGAGACGACCGTGCGGACCGAAGCGGCCGACCGGATGAGCACGGCGCTCGGCGGGCTCGACCAGGACCTGCGCGCGGACGGCGCGCGCCTCACCGACCGGCTGCTCCTCCTCTCGCGCGACCCGGAGCTCCGCCGCCTCTACCTCGTACGCGCTTCGGGGAGCCGGGATCTATCGATCTACCTTGCCCAGCGGCGATTCCTGCTGGGACTCGACTTTCTCCAGGTCGCCGACACGAGCGGCGCGCTCGTCTCCAACGGATCGTGGAGCGCGGGCGACTCGGCGCGGGTGTCGGTCGCGCCGCCGCGGGGCGCCGTGCCGCTGCGTCTGCGTCCGATGGAGGGCGGGCCGGGCCTCGCGCTCGCGGCGACGGCGCCGATCCTCTACGAGCGGTCCGTGGCCGGGCTCCTCGACGGCGGCACCGCGCTCGACGCCGCATTCCTGGGCCGCTTGCGCCGCTCGGGCGGCATGGAGCTGACGCTGCGGGACGCCGCGGGCCGCTTGGTCGCGACCACGCTTGGGGGGCCCGCGCGGGACGCGGCCGCGCTTCGCCCGGGGCCCGACGCGGCGGACACGACCGTCGCGCGCGTCGCGATCGGCGGGCGCTCGTTCCTGAGCCGGAGCGTCCGGATCGAGATCGGCGTCCCCCCGTACGCCACCGTGACCGGCCTCGTGCCGACCGAGTCCTCCGACCGCACGATCGCGGCGCTCCGGGTGACGTCGCTCGCGCTCGGCGGGGCCGGTCTCGGGATCGCGATCCTCCTCGGCTTCCTCTGGTCCGCCCAGATCTCGCGCCCCGTGGAGCGACTCGCCGCGTTCTCGGATCGCGTGGCGCAGGGAGAGTGGGACGAGCCGCTGGCCCTCGAGAGCGTGCGGGAGCTGGAGACGCTGGCCGAGGCGCTCGATCGCATGCGCCGCGACCTCCTCGCGTACCGCGAGCGGCTCGTCGTGAGCGAACGTCAGGCCGCCTGGAGCCAGATGGCGCGCCGCGTGGCCCACGAGATCAAGAACCCGCTCACGCCGATCGCGGTCTCCGTCGCGGATCTCAGGCGGAGCTACGAGCAGAAGCGCGACGACTTCCCCGCGATCCTCGACCAGGCGGTGCGCACGATCGGCGAGGAGGTCGCGACGATGAAGCGGCTCCTCTCCGAGTTCGCGGAGTTCGCGCGGATGCCGGCGCCCGTCCTCGCTCCGGTCCGCGTCGCCGACCTCTTCGCCGACCTCGGGGCGCTCTACGCCGCGGACGTCGCGGCGGGGCGGCTCGCGGTGCGAAGCGCCGCGCGCGACGTCGTCCTCGAAGCCGACGGAGGCCAGATCCGCCAGGCGCTCGTGAACCTGGTCCAGAACGGCCTCGACGCCACGCGGGGCGGCGGGCACGTCACCGTCGAGGCCGCGACGGAGCCGGACGCCGTGCTCCTCCTCGTCGCGGACGACGGACCCGGCCTCACGGAGGAAGCGAAGGCGTCGCTCTTCCTCCCCGGATTCACGACGAAGGCCGAGGGGAGCGGCCTCGGCCTCACGATCGTCGAGCGCATCGTGAACGACCACGGCGGCTCGATCCGCGTCGACTCCCGCCCCGGCGGGGGAACGCGGTTCCGGATCCGCCTTCCCCGGCCCGGGAGGACCTGACCGTGCCGACCCTGCTCCTCGTCGACGACGAAGCGAACATCCGTTCGAGCCTCGCGGGCGCGCTCGAGCGCGAGGGCTACCAGGTGGACGCGGTCGCGTCGCCGGCGGAGGCCCGCGTGCGGCTGCGCGACGCGTACGACGTCGCGCTCCTCGACGTCTGGTTCCCCGACGGCAGCGGCCTCGACCTCCTCGCCGCGATCCGCGAGTCGTCGCCGGAGACGGTCGTCGTCATGATGTCGGGCCACGCGTCGATCGACGTCGCCGTGCAGGCGACGCGCCTCGGGGCGTTCGACTTCCTGGAGAAGCCGATCTCGCTCGAGCGCCTGCTCGTGCTCTTGCGGAACGCCACGGAAACGGTCTCGCTCCGCGCCGAGAACCGGAGGCTCCAGCGCCCCTGGGCGACCGCGATCGTCGGCGGCTCCCCGGCGGTGCGCGCGCTCCTGGTCGAGATCGAGAAGGCCGGGCCGACGACGGCGCGCGTCCTGATCCAGGGCGAGAACGGGACCGGGAAGGAGCTGGTGGCCCGCGCGCTCCACGACGCGAGCCCCCGCCGCGACCGGCCGTTCGTCGCGGTCAACTGCGCGGCGATCCCGGAGGAGCTGGCCGAGAGCGAGCTCTTCGGTCACGAGCGCGGCGCGTTCACCGGCGCCGTGCAGGCGCGCAAGGGGCGGTTCGAGGAGGCGCACGGCGGCACGCTCTTCCTCGACGAGGTGGGCGATCTGAGCCCGCGCGCGCAGACGAAGCTCCTCCGCGTGCTCCAGGAAGGCGAGCTCCAGCGGGTGGGCGGCGCGCGTCCGATCCGGGTCGACGTGCGCGTCCTCGCCGCCACGAACCGCGACCTCGAGGCGCGGGTCCACGACGGACGCTTCCGGGAGGACCTCTACTTCCGCCTCGCCGTGATCCCGATCCGCGTGCCGCCGCTCCGCGAGCGCCTCGAGGACCTGCCGCTGCTCGTCGGCCACTTCACGGCGGCGATCGCCCGCGAGACGACCGGGCGGCCGAAGCGCTGGTCCAAGGCCGCGATCGACCTCCTTCGCCGCTACCCATTTCCCGGGAACGTCCGCGAGCTCAGAAACCTGGTGGAGCGCCTCGTGATCATGACGCCCGGCGACGCGATCGGTCCCGATCCCGTGCGCGCGGTCCTGCCGGCGCTCGACGCCGAGGGGCCGCCGCGCCGGCTGAGCGAGGCCGTGCAGGAGTTCGAGCGGACGCGGATCGAGGCCGCCCTGTCGGCGGCCGGCGGGAGCATGACGAAGGCGGCGGCGCGCCTCGGCCTCGAGCGGAGCCACCTATACAAGAAGATGAAGAAACTCGGCTGGAAGCCGGACACGTACGGTCCCTGAACGGAATGCCCCCGGGGGGCGTCCCGCGCGCGGAACCGGGCATCGGGGATCCGGGTTCTGTACGGTGGAGCGCCGATCGCCACGGAGGGTTTCATGGACGCCGCAGGAACCGAAGGTGCCTGACCCAGCCAGTCGACAACCCACGATCCTCACGGGCGTTTCGGCCCTTCTGCTCGCGGCCGCCCTGCTCGCTCCGCCCGCGTCCGCCGCGCCGGCTCCCGGCACCCGGGCGCCCGCCTTCACGCTCCCGACCCGCAACGGCACGGTGTCGCTCGACTCCCTTCGCGGCAAGGTCGTGCTGGTCGACTTCTGGGCCTCCTGGTGCGGGCCGTGCCAGCACTCCTTCCCCTGGATGAGCCAGATCTACCAGCGGTTCGGCGCCAAGGGGTTCCGGATCGTGGCCATCGACCTGGACAAGAGCCGCGGGCCCGCCGACGACTTCCTCGATCAGCACCCCGCGCCGTTCACGGTCGCGTTCGATCCCGACGGACGCACCGCGAAGGCGTTCCGGGTCTGGGGCATGCCGACGAGCTTCCTGATCGATTCGACCGGCACGATCCTCTTCAGCCATTCCGGTTTCGATCCCAAGCACACCGCCGACGTCGAGGCGGCCATCCAGAAGGCGTGCGGGTCGTGAGCGCCCTCCGTCGAGCGCTCCTCCTCGCGGCCGCCGTCGCCCTCGCCGCGGTCTCGGCGGGCTGCGCCGCCATGCGCGTGCAGCCGTGGGATCGGGATCTCCTCGCGCAGAAGCAGATGAGCTTCAATCCGCTGCCGATGGAACGCGCGGTGGACGACCACGTCTACTTCAGCAAGGAAGGCTCGACGGGAGATCAGGAAGCGGGCGGGGGCGGCTGCGGATGCAACTGACCTCCGGGCCGCGGAGCGCGACGGTCCGGAATCGGCTCCGCGCGGCCGCCTGCCTCCTCTTCGCGGCCGGCACGGGCGCGGCGTCGGCGACGCCCGCGCGGGCCGACGACGCGCCGAAGTGGCAGCTCGACGCCTCCGGCCTCCTCTACGGCGAGACGCAGCGCGCGACCGTGCTCGAGCCGAACGCCAAGATCACCCGCCTCTTCTCGAACGGCCAGCGGCTCTCGGCCGCGCTCGGGATCGACGTGATCACCGGCGCCTCGCCGACCGGCGCGCTCCCGACCGGCGAGATGCAGACCGTGACGACGCCTTCCGGGAACGTCTCCACGCACCTCGCGGGCGAGATCCCGACCAAGCGGTTCCACGACACGCGCGGCGTCGCCGACGTCGACTACCTCCTGCCGATCACCGGGTGGCTGACGACCACGGCGGGCGGACACTTCTCGCGCGAGAAGGACTACCAATCGCGCGGCCTGAACGGGACGGTGGCGATCTCCTTCCTCCACCGGCTCACGACGCTCACGCTCGGCGCCGGGCGGAACGACGACGACGTCTTCCCGCGAGGCGGCACGCGCGCTCCCCTGAGCGACGGCTCGGTGCTCCTCACCACGGGATGGAACCCGAAGCGGGTCCGCTCCGACATGGTCGGGCTGTCGCGCATCCTGACGCGGCGCCTGATGGTGGGCTTCGACGCCACGCGGACGCGCGAGCGGGGCTACCTCACCGATCCGTACAAGGTCGTGAGCATCGTGGACGCCACGTCGGGGGCCCCGATCGGGCAGCTCACCGAGAGCCGGCCCGATTCGCGCGATCGCCGCGACGTCCTGGCGAGCGGCGTCTACCACTTCACGCAGGACATCGGCTACGCGTCGTACCGCTACTACTGGGACGATTGGGGGGTCCGCTCCCACACGATCGACCTCAAGGTGCGCCACGACCTCGAGAACCACGCGTTCTTCCAGCCCCACCTCCGGTACTACTTCCAGACGCGCGCGACGTTCTATCGCGCGGGGCTCGTCCAGGGCGCGCCGCTTCCCCGCTACGCGACGTCGGACGAGCGGCTCGGCGACCTCCGGACGCTCACGCTCGGCGGCACGTACGGCTGGAAGCCGCAGAACACGCCCGGCACGTTCACGCTGCGCGGGGAGTACATCCGCCAGTGGGGGCACGGCCAGGAAACGGGCGACTTCGGCGACGAGCAACAGTTCGACATCCAGCCGCCCGTGGACATCGGCTCGCTCCTCCTCACGTACTCGGTCCGGTTCTGACCATGGCGACCCGCACGCTCACGTCCGACGCCCCGCCGCGCGCGGGGGGCCCCCCCGAGGTGACGCGCCACGAGGACTACACCCTCGGGCGCTTCGCCGCGATGGCCAGCCCGTGCGAGGTCCTGATCGACACCGACGACCCGGACGAGGCGGAGCGCGCCATCCGGATCGCGGCCGACGAGGCCTGGCGGATCGAGACGAAGTTCAGCCGGTACCGCTCCGGCAACGTCGTCGACCGCATCAACCACGCGGACGGCGCGCCGATCGCGGTGGACGAGGAGACGGCCCTACTCCTCGACTATGCGGCGACGTGCACGGAGGTCTCGGAGGGACGCTTCGACATCACGTCGGGGGCGCTCCGGCGCGTCTGGACGTTCGACGGGGGGAGCCGCATCCCGTCCGACGGCGAGATCGCGGCCGTGCTCCGCCACGTCGGATGGCACCGCGTGACCTGGAAGGACCGCGTGCTCACGATGCCGGCGGGCATGGAGATCGACCTGGGCGGGATCGGCAAGGAGTACGCCGTCGACCGCGCCTCGACGCTCATCGCGGCGTCCACCGACCGGCCTCATCTGATCAATTTCGGCGGCGACCTCGTCGCCAGCGGGCCCCGCCGCGGGGGCCGCCCCTGGCTCGTCGGCGTCGACGATCCCGACCGGACCGGCGCCGCGGCCCTCTATCGCGTCGAGCTGATGCAGGGGGGCCTCGCGACGACGGGCGACGCGCGCCGCTTCGTGATGTGGAGGGGCGTCCGCCTCGGGCACATCCTGAACCCGAGGACCGGCTGGCCGGTCGAGTCGCCCCCGCGGGCGATCACCGTGCTCGCCCGGACCTGTCTCGAGGCCGGCACGCTCTCCACCCTGGCGTATCTACGGGGTCCCGACGCCCAGGCGTTCCTTCGGGACCAGGGAGTCGAGTTCCGAATCGTGTCGTGACGGCGCATCGGCCGGAACCGCCGGGGGGCGGGGCCGGTTCTTCCTGAGGTCGCTGCGGGTCCCAGCCCGGCAGCCGTGCTGCGTTCCCCGGGGGGAGCGGAGGTAAGGTTGCATCTCGCATGGCACCTGCGGCGGCCACACTGGCCCGGCCGCGCCGAGTCCCTGTCGTACGCCCTCGCCGTCTCGCTGCTCGCGCTCACCGGCGCCGCGCCCGCGCCGCCGGCCGCCACGCCCGATCCGCCCGACACCGCTGGGGCGATCGGCTCGAGGCACGGCTGGATCGTCTCCCTGGCCGAGCCGTGCCGCGACACGCTCGACGCGCCGGCGCCCGACGTGGTCCAGGCGGCGGAGCGCTGCCTCGAAGCCGACGACTGGCACGTCGACACGCGCGATCGGGACCGGGGCGATCTGGTGACCCGGTGGAAGGAGCTGAAGCACCCGCTGGCGCGCATTCTGATGGGCCACGTCGAGGCCCGCTGCGCGGTGGCGGTCCGTCCGATCGAGGACGGGCGCACGATGGTGGTCTTCCAGGGGGCCATCGCGTCGCGGGAGACGCTGGAGGGGAACCCCGCCTACCGGCTTGCGATGAAGCAGTATCGCAACGCCGCCCACGGCTGGCAGCGCGAGGTGCGCGGAGATCTCGCGCTCCATCATCGCCTCGGAGGGGGGACGCCCTGAAGCGCGTCTCGGTCGTCATTCCGGCCTACAACGAGGCGGCGCTCCTCCCCGCCTGTCTCGACTCGCTCGCGGCGCAGGACTACGCCGGCGCGATCGAGGTCATCGTCGTGGACAACGCGAGCGACGACGCGACGCCGGCGATCGCCGCCGCGCGCGGGGTGATCGTC
>JBLMXB010000072.1:0-21267 GCA_050257555.1 Hyphomicrobiales bacterium
GTGAGCGGCGACCGCTCACGCCACCGCGCCTCGGTCTCCGGGAGCGGGCCGATCAGGCTCCACTCGTAGTTCTTCTCGAACCGGTGGGACGCGCCGGCGAGCGCGAGGAGGTCGCCGACGCCGAACAGGGAGACCCCCGCGGCCCAGAACTCCGGATCGCGCGTGAGCGCGAGCAGCGTGGCGTACCCGCCGGCGCTCGCGCCCGCGATCACGAGGCGCGCGGGATCGGCGAGCCCGCGCGCGACCAGATGCTCCGCGCCCGTGCGGTAGTCGACCTGGTCCACGTCGCCCCATCGCTCGCGGAGCGCCTCCTGGTACGCGCGGCCGTAGCCGGTGCCGCCGCGGTGGTTCACGCAGAGGACGTGCCACCCGCGGGTCGCGAAGTACTGGGGGTCGGGGAAGGGGCCGAGATACCAGCCGACCGCGACCTCCGAGGTCGGTCCGCCGTGCACCAGGAGGAGGGTCGGACGCGGCCGCCGCGCCGCCTCCGGACCCGCCGCGGGGTAGAGGATCCCCCACGCGTCGGCTCCGTCGCCCGTCGGCCAGGAGAGGACCTCGGGACGCGAGAGCGACTCGGTGGCGATCACGCCGACCGCCGACGTCGCGCGCGGGGTCTCCACGCGCGACGCGAGATCGAGCGTCGCGACGTAGGTCGGCGCGGTCGGGCTCGATCCGAGGAGCGCCAGACGCTCCCCGCGGACCGCGAGCGCGTCGATCCGCGACATGGACGTCGGGAGCTCCCGCGCCGCGCCGCCCGCCACGGGCACGCGCCAGAGCGTGTCGCGGCTCCGGTGCCGGCGGACCACGAAGAGCGTCCCGCCGTCCTCGGAGAAGCGGTACGGGAGCGCCCCCGGCATCCAGTCGGGCCGGCCGATCTCCCCCTCGCCCAGATCGCGCCGCGTGAGGCGCGCGCCGTCGGGCGACGCGAAGCAGAGCGAGCGCCACCCGCTCTCGTCGCTGGTGAGCGCGAGGCGCGCCCCGTCGGGCGCGAAGAGCGGCGACGCCACGCTGACCCGCGGCGCGCCGACCGTGACGATCGACGCGACGCGGACGTCGGCGAGCCCGCGCGCGGCGCCGAGCGGCACGCCGAGGCGCGCGATCCGGACCCGGCACTCGTCCCACGGCATGTCGTGCTCGCTCCACTCCATCCACGCGACGCGGGCGCCGTCCCCGGCGACGACCGGATTGAACGCGTACCAGGGCGCGTCGGAGAGCCGGACCGGCTCGGCCTCGCCGTCGAGCGACGCCGCCCGGACGTCGCAGCGTCCCTCGTGCTCCGCGAGGAAGAGGACGAATCGGCCGCAGGGGGAGACGGCCGGCGCCGCGACGCCCTCGTACGCGGGGGTGATCGGGCGCTGGCGCCCGTCGGGGAGATCGACCGCGTGGAGCCGCCCGTCCTTCCCGGCGTAGACGAGCCGCTCGCCGCGCACCGCGAAGAGCGCGCCGCCGTAGCCCACGCCGCCGGTCGGCATCGGCTCCGTCGTGACCGCGCGCGCGAGGCCGGTCGCGAGGTCGTGCCGGACGACGCTCCGCCGGCCGTCCGCGCTCCGCACGTAGAAGAGGTCGTCGGCGTCCCTCCCGAAGGCCGGCTCGCTCAGGTTCTGCGCGAGGACGATGCGGTCCTCGGGGAGCGGGACGTGGGTCATGCGCGCCGCGCCCGGATCGTCGGCGCGGGCGGCGCGCACGCGCGAGGAGGGCGGATCACCCGCGAGGCGCCGCGGGGAGGAACGGCGGCTTCGACTCGAGCGCGTCGAGATCGTCGGTCGCGTAGTAGGCCGCGGCCATCTCCCGGAGCGCCGGCCGGGTGTAGACGTCGGGACGCGGATGGAGGATCGCGTCGACGAGGACCGCGGCCACCTCCTCGACCGGCTGGGCGTTCGGGAAGGAGCGCGAATCGGGCCCGCCGCCGAGCGCGTGGAGGCCGAATTCGGTCGCCACGACGCCGGGAAGGACGGTGGTCACGTGGATGCCGGGATACGTGACCCGGAGGTCCATCCGGAGGTTGGCCGTGAGCGCGTTCAGCGCGTGCTTCGCGGCGCTGTAGGCCGACCGCATCGAGACCCACGGGACGCGGCCGAGCATCGAGGAGACGTTGATCACGTGGCCCTTGCCGCGCTCCATGAAGTGGGGCAGGACGGCCTGGATGCCGTACAGCGCCGACTTCACGTTCACGAGCATCATCTCGTCGAACTCGGCGTCGGTCAGCGCGAGCACGGGCCGGGTGATCCCCCGGCCGGCGTTGTTGATCCAGACGTCGATGCCGCCCGCCGCCGCGAGCGTATCGTCGACGACGCGGCGGACGTCGTCGCGGGACGTGACGTCGGCCCGGATCGCGATCGCGTCCGGGCCGCAGTCGGCCGCCACGCGCGCCAGCTCGGCCTCGCGCCGCGCGGCGAGCACGGGACGGCCGCCGAGCGCCGCGACGCGGCGCGCGGTCGCGGCGCCGATGCCGCCGCTCGCCCCGGTGATCACCACGACGCGTCCCCGCATGCGCGCGATTCTACTCCAGGCGCGCCGCGCGCGCACGCGCCCCTTGGCAGGCGTGGCGTCGGACGGTACGATCGGCGGACCGACCCGCTCGACCGCTCGAAGCCCGGAGGGACCCCGATGGACCGAATTCGCGTCGCCGCGCTCCAGTACTTCATCCGCCCGGTCACGTCCTTCGACCAGTTCGCCGACCAGGTGCGCGCCCTCGTGGGGACGGCGAAGGACTACAAGTGCCACCTGATGGTCTTCCCCGAGTACTTCACCGTCCAGCTCCTGACGCTGGGCGACATCCGGCGGCCGATTCGGCAGCAGATCCGCGATCTCGCGAAGCAGACCGGGCGGTTCAAGGAGCTGATGAGCGGGCTCGCCCGCGATCACGGGATCTACATCGCGGCGGGGACCATCCCGACCGTGGACGACGGCGAGGAGACGGTGCACAACGACGCCTTCTTCTTCGCGCCGTCCGGGAAGCACGAGACGCAGGGGAAGATGCACATGACCCGGTTCGAGTCGGAGGAGTGGTTCGTCTCGCCCCGGCCGGGCCTCCGCATCATGGAGACCGACTTCGGCCGCGTCGCGATCCTCGTCTGTTACGACGTGGAGTTCCCGGAGCTGGCCCGGGTCGCCGCGCGCGCGGGCGCGTACGTGCTGATCGTGCCGAGCTGCACCGACGACCGGCAGGGCTTCCTGCGCGTCCGCTACTGCGCGCACGCGCGGACGATCGAAAACCAGCTCTACGTCGTGCACGCGCCGGTCGTCGGGTCGCTCCCGATGGTGCCCGCCGTCTCCCTCAACTACGGGCAGGCGGCGATCCTGACGCCGAGCGACTTCGCCTTCTCGCGCGATGGAATCCTGGCGGAGGGCGTGGCGGGGCAGGAGATGATGGTGATCGGCGAGCTCAATCTCTCCACGATCGCCGACTCGCGGAAGAACGGCACGGTGCTGCCGCTTCGGGACAGCGAGCACACCGCCGACGTCTCGGCCAAGATGGAAGTCGTCACGCTGTGAGCCGATCCCCGCGCCGGGTGATCGTCCGGCCGACGACGCCGGAGGACTTCGACGGCATCATCGAGGCGTGCCGGCTCGTCTATCCGGAGTCGGCTCCGTGGAACCGCGAGCAGCTCGCGTCGCACCTCCGGGTCTTTCCCGAGGGGCAGTTCGTGGCGATCCTGCCGGAGTCGGGACGTGTCGTCGGCATGGCCGCGAGCCTGATCGTCCTCTGGTCCGACTACGAGATGCAGCTCAACTGGCGCGACTTCACGGATCACGGAATGTTCACGAACCACGACCCCGCCGGCCGCACGCTGTACGGCGCCGAGGTCCTGGTCCGCCCCGACGTGCAGCGCCGCGGCGTCGGCACCGCGCTCTACCAGGCGCGCCGCGAGCTCGTCGACCGGCTCGGCCTGCTCCGGATCCGCGCCGGCGCCCGGCTCCGCGGGTATCACGTCGTCGCGGACCGGATGACCGCGGAGGACTACGTGGTCGCGGTCGTCCGCGGCGAGCTCCGGGATCCGACGCTCACGTTCCAGCTCAAGCAAGGCTTCCGCGTGATCGGCGTCGTGTCGGAGTACCTCCGCCACGACCCGGAGAGCCTCGGGTACGCCGCGGTGATCGAGTGGATCAATCGGAGGACGGCGCGGCCCGTGGACTGGAAGGGGCGCGATCGCCGGTACCAGCCGCCGCCGCGTCTCCGGAAGCAGCCGGGCGAAGGGGGGGCGGCTCCGCCCGCGGTCGCCTAGCGGCCTCGGGGAGCGCCGGGCTACGCCTCGACCGCGGGGCCCTCGGGCGACGCGTCGTGCGCGTGGGACCGCGCCGGCAGGAGGAGCGCGAGCGGCACGGACGCGAGGAAGAGGAGCGCGACCAGGAGGAACGCGCGTCCGTACGCCAGGACCATCGCCTGGCGGGTGACGTTCAGGTCGAGGAGCGCGAGCGCGCGCGTGCCGGCGTCTCCCGCGGCGCGGCCGACGCCCGCGGCCGCGCCGGCCAGCCACTGGCGGGTCGCGAAGTCGAAGGCGGTCACGTGCTCGCCCAGGGCCGCGCGGTACCGGGTCGCGTTCGCGGTGAGCTGCGTCGCCGCCACCGCGATGCCGACGCTCCCGAAGACCTGCCGCACGACGTTGTAGAGCCCGCTCGCCGCCGTCATCTTCGGCTTCTCGATCGTGGCGAGCGCCGCCGTGCTCAGCGCGACGAAGATGAGCCCGAACCCCACCCCCTGCCAGACCTGCGGCCAGAAGAGGTCCCACGCGCTCATGTCCGACGTGAGGTGCGACAGCAGGTAGAAGGAGATCGCGCTCACGCCGAGCCCCGTGGCGACGAGGAGCCGCGGGCCGAGGCGGTTGTAGAGGCGCCCGCTGACCGGCATGACGACCGCCATCGCGAGGCTCCGCGGCATGAGCGCGATGCCCGAATCCATCGCCGTGAACCCGAGGAGGCGCTGGAGGAAGAGCGGGAGGAGGAAGAGCGTGCCGTAGAGGCCCATCCCGAGGATGCCGCCGAGCAGGGTGGCCGTGCTGAACGGGAGGTTCCGCGCGAGGCGGAGATCGACCGCCGGCCGGTCGATCGTGAGCTCCCGCCAGACGAAGAGCGCGAGGCCGACCGCCGCGACCGCGGCGAGCGTCACGATCAGGTGCGACTCGAACCAGTCCTTCTCCTGGCCCTTCTCGAGGAAGAGCTGGAGCGCGCCGAGCCCCACCGTCATCAGCGCGAGGCCGGAGACGTCGAGCCGGCCGCGCTCCCGCACGAGGTAGGGCGGATCGTCGATGTAGCGGGCGATCAGGGCCACGCAGAGGACGCCGATCGGGACGTTGATGTAGAAGATCCAGGGCCACGAATACTGGTCCGTGAGCCAGCCGCCGAGGGTCGGACCGAACGCGGGCGCGAGCACGACGCCGAGGCCGTAGACGCCCATGGCGAGGCCCTGCTCCTCCGCCGGGAACGTCTCGCGCAGGATCGCCTGCGAGATCGTGATCAGCACGCCGCCGCCGATGCCCTGGAGCACGCGGAACGCGACCATCAGGGGCAGCGTGTTCGAGACCCCGCAGAGCATCGAGGCGACCGTGAAGAGGACGACGTTCGCGATGTAGAAGCGCTTCCGGCCGAACCGGGCGCTCAGGAGCCCGATGATCGGCATGATGATGACGTTCGCGAGGATGTACCCGGTGACGACCCACGTGATCTCCTCGATCGTCGCGCCGAGGGAGCCGCTCATGTCGGGGAGGGCGACGTTCACGATGCTCGAGTCGAGCACCGCCATGATCGTGCCGATCAGCACGGTCCCCGCGATCACCCACTTGTGCGGGGCGGGACGGCCGTTCACGACCGCGTCTGGATGGCGACGTGGACGCTCATGCCCGGGCGGAGCGGCGTCGCGCCGTCGTTCTCCTCGTCGAGGAGGATCTTCACCGGGACACGCTGCACGACCTTGACGAAGTTGCCGGTCGCGTTGTCCGGAGGGAGGAGGGAGAACTTCGACCCGGTCGCGGGGGAGAGCCCTTCCACGTGGCCCTGGAACGTCCGGCCTGGATAGCTGTCGGCGTGGATCACGACGGGCTGACCGATCCGGACGTGCTGGATCTGCGTCTCCTTGAGATTCGCCACGATCCAGACGTCGCCGAGCGGCACGACCGCGAGGAGCGGCTGTCCGGGCTCGACCAGCTGGCCCACCTCGACCCGCTTCTTCGAGACGACCCCGGAGTCGGGGGCCGTGATGTCGGTGTAGGAGAGGCGGAGCGCGGCCGCGTCGCGGGCGGCGCGCGCCGCGTCGACGCGGCCCGCGGCGGCGCGCACCGCGGCCTCCGCGGCCGCGACCTTGTCCCGGGATCCTTCGAGCTGGGCGGTGGCGGCTGCCGACGCGGCCTCCGCCGTCTCGAGCTCCTGGCGGCTGATCGCGCCCCCCTGCTCGAGCACGCGGTCGCGCGTGAGCTCGGAGGCGGCCCGGTCGGCCTCGGCCTGGTCGTGCCGGACGTCGGCGCGCGCGGCGCGCAGGTCGGCCGCGGCCTGGCCGCTCCCGCCGGTCGCGGCGAGCGCGGTCGCGAGCTCGGCGTCCGCCGAGGCGAGCCGGGCCCGGAGCTCCCGGTCGTCGAGGTGGACGAGCGGCGCGCCGGCGGCCACGTGCTGGTTCTCGCGCACGAAGACCTCGCGCACGTAACCCTCGACGCGCGCGAGCACGGGGATGATGTGCCCGTCCACGTACGCGTCGTCGGTCGTCTCGTGCGCCCGCGCGTACTGGATCGCGCGCACGCCCCACGCGAGCCCGGCGAGGAGCGCGATCACGAGGAGTCCGCCTCCGAGGACGCGACGGACGGAAGGCCCGCGCCCCGTGCCCCTCGGCGCCGTGTCGTCCGGCGGCGCCGCCGGCTCAAGCGTTCGCATGCTGTCCCGCTCCGTTCAGGAAGAACCGTCTGAGGGTCGCGGCGGCGCCGTCGTGCGGGCCGTCGCGGCGATCGGCGAGCTCCCGGCGGAGCACCGCACGGAGGCTCGCGAGGAAGAATTCCGGCCAGAGGTCCGCGTCCTCGCGGCGGAGCGCGCCCTCGGCCACGCCGCGGGCGACCACCGCCTGCGCGCGCACGAGGAGCTGATCCCACGTCCGCTCGCCCCGGGGCGCCGAGAGGCGCGCCTTCGCTGCCGCCGGCTCCTCCTGGAGCACCAGCGCGAGGAGCGCGCGATGGCTCCGTGCGTGGGCCAGCACGGCGTCGAGGAACGCGTCGAGCTGGGCCCCGAACGACGGCGGTGCCGCGCCGAGCGAGCGGTCGAGCCGCTCGAGGAGCTCCCGCCGGCGCGACGCCAGCAGGCTCGCGAGGAGATCGCTCCGGTCGGTGAAGTAGTTGTAGAGCGTGCCGACGGCGAAGCCCGCCTCGCGGGCGATGTGCTCCACGCGCCCCTCGGCGAGCCCCTCCCGCGCGAAGACGGCTTCGGCCGCGTCGAGGATCGAGGCGCGAGCCTCTTCCTTGAGACGCGCCCGGAGGGGCGTCGATGCCGGCCGTCGGTTCCCCATTGGTGAATTTCGATTCATTCTATTGAAAACGGATTCATGATTCTAGGGGACATGAATGGATGGCGCTAACGTGCCGCAGAATCACGCGTAATGGAATCGACGCTACGGCTCCAGGCGGAGGAGCGCGGCGGGGAATTCACCGAAGATTTCGGCCAGCCGCACCCGCGGGAGCGGGTCGTGCCCGCCGGGGACGTGCACGGCGCCGGTCAGCACGTCCACCGCCCGCGCGCCGCGCCACCAATCGGGGAACCGGACCCGGGCGTCGCCCCACGCGGCCTCGCCGAGCGGGAAGCCCGCGGCCGCGCGCGCGGCGACGAGCCGCGGGACGACCGCAGCGTACGCCGCCTCGCGGCTCCGCCGGAGAAAGGCGAGTACTACGCCCTCCTCCGCGCCGTCGATCTCGAGCGGCTCGTACGCGCCCTCGAGGAACGTCCGATCGTGGGCGCGCCGCTCGCGGAGGAGCCGCGCCGTGGCGTAGAGCTTGACGTGGCCGTCCTCCCAGCCGGCGAGGAGGCGCGCGACCATCGCGGCGCGCTCGTCCCGGGGCATCGCGTCGCCGAGCGCGGGGCGCAGCGTCTCGATCGACCGCTCGCGCGCCTCGTAGTCGACCGGCCGGCGATTGTCGGGATCGACGAGGTTCAGGTCCCAGAGCTCCGACCCCTGGTAGAAGTCGGGGACGCCCGGGGCCGCCACCTTGAGGACCAGCATCGCGAGGGAGTGCACCGCGCCGGCGCGGGCGACGCGCCACGTGAACGGCAGGAACGACTCGAGGAACCGGCGCGACGTCCGGCCGCGGAGCGCCTGCGAGACGAAGTCTTCCACCGCCCGCTCGTACGGGCGGTTCTGGTTGATCCAGCTCGTGTGGATCTTCGCCTCGCGGATCGCCTTCCGCATGTACGCCTGCATCCGCTCGATCAGCGACTCGACGTCGGGGGAGGCGGCCGGCCAGACGCCGAGGAGCGTCTGGTAGAAGAAGTAGAGGTCGTGCCGGTCGGGCGCCCACGCGCCGTCCACGTGCGTCCGGCACCGCGCGTGGATGCGGCTCCACCGGGAGACGGCGCGGCTCCACTCGGCGGCGAGCGCGGGGAGGGCGTCGAGACGCGCCCGGGCGTCCTCGCCCCGCTTGGCGTCGTGGGTGGACGTGGCGTTCATGGAGGCGTCCGCGACGCGGAGCCGGGCGCGCATCGCCTCGTGGAATTCCCCCGGCGCCCGGCCGAACCGCCGCGGGCTCCCGCCGACCTCGTTCCGCGCGAGGAGGAGCCCGTTCCGGTAGAAGGCCGTGTCCTCGAGACCCTTCGCCTGCACCGGTCCGGTGTACTGCTGGAGCTTCGACACGAACTCGACGCGCGCGGCGCGTCCGTCGGGCGTGAGCCGGTCCGCCGACCGGCCGAGCACGACGTCGAGGAAGAACTCGAAGATCGACTCGTCCATGCCCGGATTGCGTCGCCGCGCGCGGGCCACGGCGTCGGCGAGGATCCGCTCGTCGTCGGCGGAGGCGCCGTCGGCCGTCACGTACGTCCGGTAGACCGGGAGGCAGGCCACGACCTCGCGGAGCATGTCGTGGAGGCTGTTGAGCGTGAAGTCGCGGGAGAGCCGGTCCCCCTCGGAGATCCGGTTCAGCGCGTGCGCGAGCAGGTTCAGCTCGCTGGCGAGCGTGGTCTCCATGACGACCTTCTTGCTCTCGTACACGACGTCGACGAACGGCGCGCGGTCGCCCGTGGCGCGCTCGTACGCGCGGGCGAGCGCCTTCTCGCCGCGCGGGTCGATGAAGAGGCCGTTCGCCAGGTTCAGGAAGTCGTAGCCGGTGGTGCCGTGGAGCGACCAGGCGCGGGGGAGCGTCTCCCCCTCGGAGAGGATCTTCTCGGCCACGACGTAGCGGCGCGGTCGCGGCGCGGCTCCGGCGGGCGTCGCGGCTTCCGGCGCGAGCCCGGACCCCTCCGGTGCGCCGTCCGGGACGCCGGACGCGATCGCGCGGCGGAGGCGCTCCAGGTACTGCCGCGGGTCGCTCAGGCCGTCGAGGTGGTCGATCCGCACGCCGGTCACCCAGCCGGCCCGGATCAGGCGGAGGAGGAGGGCGTGCGTCTCGTCGAAGACGGCCGGATCCTCCATCCGCACGCTCGCGAGCCCGTTCACGTCGAAGAACCGGCGATAGTTGATCTCGTGGAACGCGGTCCGCCAGTACGCGAGCCGGTACGCCTGCTCCTCGAGCAGCGCGTGGAGCCGGTCGAAGGAGGCGGGATCGCCCGGCGTTCCGTTCACCGCGCGCACGGCCGCCTGGACGTGGGCCAGGAGGCGCGTGTCGCGCGCCGTCAGGCGGGCGAGCCGTTCCCGGGCGACCTCCTTCTCGCGGCTCCGCTCGGCGATGCGCGCGGGGTCGGTCTCCACGATCGACGGCAGGTTCTCGAGGGCCGTCAGGATGCTCAGGAACTCCCGGAGCGACGCGTCGGCAGCTCCGGCGTCGCGCGCGAGCGCTTCGAGGCCGAGGCGATAGACCTGCGGGGCGCGCCGCGGATTGATCGGGAGCCGCCGCTCGTAGTAGCGGAGGACGAGCGCGCCCTGGTCGTACGCGAGGGAGAGCTCGCCCCGCTCCAGAACGCGCCCGTACTGGTCGCCGAGGATCGGCAGGAGGACCTTCCCCTCGAGCTCCCGCTTCACGGGATGCCAGTCGATGTCGAACGAGCGGGCGTGCGGCGAGCAGACGCCGTTCTCGAGCACGTCCCACCACGGGCGGTTCGCGACGGCGACGTCGACCCCCATGTGGTTCGGGACGAAGTCGACGATCAGCCCGAGGCCGTGCCCGCGGACGGCGAGCGCCAGCTCCCGGAATCCCTCCTCCCCGCCGAGCGCGTCGCTCAGGCGGTTGGGATCCGAGACGTCGTACCCGTGCTCGCTCTCCGGCGTCGCCGCGACGACCGGCGACGTGTAGACCGCGCCGATCCCGAGGCGGCCGAGGTAGGGGACGAGGCGCGCGAGATCCTCGAAGCGGCACCGGGGGCCGAGCTGCACGCGGTACGTGCTCGACGGGATCCGGGGCCGTCCGTCGGGCTCGAGGGTCCCCGCGGGCGCGGCGGCCGGCGCGGTCCGTTCGGCCGGGGTCCGCGCCGGGCTCACGCGAGCCTCACGATCGCGGCGCCGGGCCGCACGAACGCGACGCGCACGCGGTCCCCGGTCCCCTCGACGCGGACCGGGAGGGAATCGGACGCGACGCCGGCGTCCTCGGTGGTGAAGAGCACCTCGGGCGCGCGCCCGTCGAGGCCCGCCGCCGGCCGCGCGATCGAGACCGCGCCGCTCCCCCGGAGGCGCGCCACCACGAGCATCGCCCCGCCGTTCCGCTCGCGCCGCAGCACGACCGTCCCGTCGTCGGGCGCCGACGCGTCGAACGCGGCGTCCGGCGCGTCCCGGAGGAGCGCCTCGTGGCGGCGGAGCGCGAGCAGCCTCCGCGTGAGCCGGAGGAGCGACGCATGCGGCTCGCGATCGCGCTCCTCCCACCGGAGCCGGCTCGCCGCGAACGTCTCCGGGTCCTGCGGATCCGGGATCGCCGCGCGCGCCTCGGGGTCGGCGAATTCGCGGAAGGCGGCGAACTCGCGTCGCCGCCCCTCGGAGACGCGCGACCCGAGCGGCTCGGCGTGGTCGGTGAAGAAGCGGAACGGCGTCGCCGCGCCCCACTCCTGGCCCATGAAGAGGAGCGGCGTCTCCGGGGCCGTGAGGAGGAGCGTGGTCGCCGCGCGGAACGCCGCCGGGTCGATCGCGTGGTGCAGGCGCTCGCCCCGGGCGCGGTTCCCGATCTGGTCGTGGTTCTGCAGGAAGAAGACGAAGCGCCTCCGCGGGATCCCCGCCGGGTCGCTGCCGCGCGCCCCGCGGAAATAGGACGCGTGCTGTCCGGTGAACCACCAGCCCCGCGCGATCGTGCCGGCCAGATCCGCCGCGCTGCCGGAGAAGTCGCGGAACCAGGCCTCGTCGTCGCCCGCCAGGAGCCGCCGCGCCTGGTGGTGGAAGTCGTCCGACCAGACCGCGTCGAGGCCGAACCCGTCCTCCTCCGCGCGCCGCACGATCCGGTCCCAGTTCCGCGCGTCCTCCGCGATCACGAGCGCCCGCCGCCGGCGGGCGTCCGGCGACGCCGCGATCGCGGCGGCGAGCTCGGCCAGGAAATGCCGCCCGCTCTCGTCCACCATCGCGTGCGTCGCGTCGAGGCGAAGCCCGTCCGCGTGGTAGTCGCGGATCCAGTGGAGCGCGTTCTCGATGAAGAACCCGCGGACGGCGGCCGCGTCCGCCCCGTCGAGGTTGATGCCGCGTCCCCAGGGGCTCGCGTGACGCTCGGAGAAGAAGCGGGAAGAGAAGGCGGGCGCGTACGCGCCGTCCGGGCCGAAGTGGTTGTAGACGACGTCGACGTGCACCGCGAGGCCGAGCGCGTGCGCCCGATCGACGAAGCGGCGCAGGTCGTCGGGAGCGCCGTACACGCGCGCGGGCGCGAACAGGGCGCCGCCGTCGTAGCCCCAGTTCCGCGCGCCGGGGAAGTCGGCGACCGGCATCAGCTCGACCGCCGTGACCCCCAGGTCCCGGAGGTCGGGGAGCCGCGCGGCGGCGGCGGCGAACGTCCCCTCCGGCGTGAAGGCGCCGACGTGGAGCTCGTAGAGCACCAGGCCCTCGAGCGGGACGCCGGTCCAGGCATCGTCGGTCCAGGCGAACGCGGCGGGATCGACGATCTCGGACGGGCCGTGGACGCCCTCGGGCTGGAGGCGCGAGGCCGGATCGGGGAAGGGGCCCGCGCCGTCCACCCGGAAGCGGTAGCGGTCTCCGGCGCGGAGCCCGGGCACGAACCCCGCGTGGTAGCCGTCCGGCTCCGGGGCGAGCCGCGCCGTGATGGACGCGCCGGAGCGCGGCGCCGCCTCGAGCGTGACATGGCGCGCGTCCGGCGCCCAGACGCGGAACCGGACGCCGTCCGGCTCCACGATCGCGCCGAGCGAGGGGCGCGCGGCGTCCGGCCGCGGAGCCGGATCGGTGAGGGTTCCCCGGCGCTCCGGCCGCATCGTCAGCGCGCCTCCTCGCGCATGTAGTAGTCGAAGTCGCGCTCGGTCCGCACGCGCGGCCTCACCTCGAAGACGTGCGCCGCGTGCGCCGCCGGGTCGAGGCGGACGTAGTTGCGCCCGCCCTCCCAGAGGTACGTGGTGCCGTCGATCACGTCGTGCGCCTGGAACGGCGCCCCCGCGGCGACGCCGAGGCGGTCGAGCGCCAAGTCGACCCAGCCGTGCTGGAGATGGTGCGGATCGAGGTTCACGACGACCAGGACGGCGGGCGATCCGTCTCCCGCCGACTTCGAGTAGCAGAGGAGCTGGTCGTTGTCGGTCCGATGGAACGCGAGGCCGTCGTTCGCCTGGAGCGCGGCGAGCCGCCGGCGGGCGTCGTTCACGCGCGCGATCACGTCGCGGAGATGGCCCGGCGCGTCGTGGTCCCAGACGCGGACCTGGTACTTCTCCGAGTCCTGGTACTCCTCGGTGCCGGGCCGGGCCTCGGCCACCGCCAGCTCGAACGGGGGGCCGTAGATCCCGTAGCTCGCGCCGAGCGTGGCCGCCAGGACGAAGCGGGCCTCGAACGCCGGGCGGCCTCCGACCTGGAGGTACTCGTGGAGGATGTCGGGCGTGTTCGCGAAGAGGTTCGGCCGGAGGTACTCCCGGACCTCGGTCCGCGTCAGCTCCGTGAAGTACTCGGTCAGCTCGGCCTTCGTGTTCCGCCACGTGAAGTACGTGTACGACTGCGTGAATCCGATCTTGGCGAGCCGCTTCATCACCTTGGGCCGGGTGAACGCCTCCGAGAGGAAGACGAGATCGGGGTACGTCCGCTGCGTCGCCGCGATCAGCCACTCCCAGAACGCGAACGGCTTCGTGTGCGGGTTGTCGACCCGGAAGATCCGCACGCCCCGCTCCGCCCAGAAGAGGATCACGCTCTTCAGCTCCTCCCAGAGCGCGCGCCACGCCGCGCCCTCGAACTCGAACGGGACGATGTCCTCGTACTTCTTGGGTGGGTTCTCCGCGTACTGGATCGTGCCGTCGGGACGGTGGCGGAACCACTCCGGGTGCTCGCGCACGTACGGATGGTCCGGCGAGCACTGGAACGCGATGTCGAGCGCGATCTCGAGCCCGCGCCGCTCGGCGGCCTCGCGGAACCGGTCGAAGTCCTCGAGCGTGCCGAGCTCCGGCGCCACGGCCTTGTGCCCGCCGTCGGCGTTCCCGATCGCCCAGGGGCTCCCGGGGTCGCCGGGACCGGCGACGAGCGTGTTGTTCGGCCCCTTCCGGTGGCTCGTCCCGATCGGGTGGATCGGCGGGAGGTAGACGACGTCGAACCCCATCGCGGCGATCGCGTCGAGCCGCGCTTCCGCCTCGCGGAGCGTGGCGCCGCGCGTCCGGTCGCCGCCGGCGGAGCGGGGAAAGAACTCGTACCACGCGCCGGTGCGCGCGCGCTCCCGGTCCACGCGCACGCGGAGGACGCGCCCGTAGACCGCCTCCCGCGCGCGGTCGGGGAGGCCGCCCGCGGCGGCCAGGAGCGCCGGATCGAGCGCCGCCTCGAGCCGCTCGACGAGCGACGCGTCCCCTTCGACCACGCGGGCGAAGCGGAGGATCCGCGCTCGATCGGCCGCCGGGGCGCGCCGCGCCGCGTCGCGGATCAGCGGCGCGCCGATCGCGAGGTCGAGGTCGGTGACGACGCCGGCGTCGGCCTTCTTCCGGAGATCGGCCGCCCACGTGCCGAAGCGGTCGACCCAGGCGGCCACCGTGTATTCGGTCTCGCCCACGTGCGCGACGGTCATCCGCGCCGACCAGAGGTCGTTCCCGTGCGGCACCATCGGCGTCTCCTCCCACCGGCGCGCGCCGGCGGCGCGGTGGCGGAGCACGACCGCGATCGCGTCGTGCCCGTCGGAGAACGCGTCGGCCTCGACCACGATCGTCTCGCCGACGACGCGCTTGATCGGCACGGCCCCGGCGTCGATCTCCGGCCGCACCGCGGCGACGACGGCGCGGGGCGGCGGCGTGTTCCGGGGACGGGCGTTCCGTGCGCGAGAGGTCATCGTTCGCTCCTTTCGATGCGGCGGCGCTCGAACAGGGAGACCGAGCGCGCCGGGAGTTCGTATCGGAATCCGGGCCGGACGAGGCGCCGGTGGGTCGCGGGGACCGACGTGTCGAGGACCAGCTCCCACCGCGTCTCGGGGTCGCCGGTCGGCAGCCGGAACGGGATCGGCGCGTCGTGCCCGCTGACCAGGAGGAGCACCGCGTCGGTCGGATGGGCGTCGTCGCCGGCCCCGGACGCGTGCGCCTCCGGATCGACCAGGAGGGCGCCGAGGCCGCGGAGCGAGGCCTGGTGCCACGCGCGGTGGGTCATCTCGCGCCCGTTCGGCTGGATCCAGGTGACGTCCTTCGGCCCGCCGTCCGCGATCGGCTCGCCGCGCAGGAAGCGGCGGCGGCGGAACGTCGGATGGCGCCGCCTCAGGCGCAGCGCGTCGCGGACGAACGCGAGGAACGCGTGGCGCCGGTCGTCGAGGTCCCAGTCGAGCCAGCTCGTCTCGTTGTCCTGGCAATACGCGTTGTTGTTGCCGCCCTGGGTCTGCGAGAGCTCGTCGCCGCCGCGGAGCATCGGGACGCCCTGCGAGAAGAGGAGCGTCGCGACGAGCGCCCGCTTCACGCGCTCGCGTGTGGCGACGATCTCCGGATCGTCGCTCGGCCCCTCCGCGCCCCAGTTCCGGCTCAGGTTGTGGTCGCTCCCGTCCCGGTTCTCCTCCTGGTTCGCCTCGTTGTGCTTCCGGTCGTAGGAGACCAAGTCTTGCAGCGTGAAGCCGTCGTGGGCGGTGACGAAGTTGATGCTCGCGTACGGGCGGCGCCCGCTGTGCGCGTAGAGGTCGGAGCTCCCGGCGATCCGCGTCGCGAGCTCCGGCACGCGCCCCGGGTCGCCGCGCCAGAAGCTCCGCACCGCGTCCCGGTACCGGCCGTTCCACTCGGTCCAGAGCACCGGGAAGTTCCCGACCTGGTACCCCCCCTCGCCCAGGTCCCACGGCTCCGCGATCAGCTTCACCTGCGAGAGGACCGGGTCCTGGTGGATGATGTCGAAGAACGCGCCGAGACGATCCACCTCCCAGAGCTCGCGCGCGAGCGCGCTCGCCAGGTCGAAGCGGAAGCCGTCGACGTGCATCTCGAGCACCCAGTAGCGGAGGCTGTCCATGATGAGCTGGAGGACGCGCGGGTGGGTCATGTTCAGCGTGTTCCCGCACCCGGTGAAGTCGACGTAGAACCGGCGGTCCGCCTCGGCGAGCCGGTAGTACGCGGCGTTGTCGATCCCGCGGAGCGAGAGGGTCGGCCCCAAGTGGTTCCCTTCGGCCGTGTGGTTGTAGACGACGTCGAGGATCACCTCGATCCCGGCCGCGTGGAGCGCGCGCACCATCGACTTGAACTCGCGCACGTGCTCGGCCGGTTCGCGGCGCGCGGCGTACCGGGCGTCGGGGGCGAAGTACGCGAGCGTCGAGTAGCCCCAGTAGTTCGTGAGCCCCCGCGCGACCAGCGGCCGGTCCATCACGTGATGGTGCACCGGCATCAGCTCGACGGCCGTGACGCCGAGATCGAGGAGGTGGCGGATCGCCGGCTCCGACGCGAGGCCGAGGAACGTCCCGCGCAGCGCGTCCGGCACGCCCGGGAGCCGCTGCGTGAAGCCCTTCACGTGGAGCTCGTAGATGAGGGAGTCGTGCCACGGCGTCCGCGGGGGCCGGTCGTCGGCCCAGGTGAACGCGGTGTCGATCACCGCGCCGAGCGGCGCGGACGCGGCGTTGTCGCGGGGGTCGGCGTCGAGGTCCTCGCGCGCGCCGCCGACGACGTAGCCGAAGTCCTCGTCGCCCCAGCGCGTCTCGCGGCCGATCGCCTTCGCGTACGGGTCGAGCAGGACCTTCGCCGGGTTGTACCGGCGCCCCGTGGACGGATCGTACGCGCCGTGCGCGCGGAGCCCGTAGAGCTGGCCGGGCCGGATCCCCGGCACGTACCCGTGCCAGACCATGTCGGTCTGCTCGCGAAGCTCGAACCGGGTCCGCTCCGCCCGATCGTCCGGGCCGTCGAAGAGGGCGATCTCGATCCGGGTCGCGTTCTCCGAGAAGACGGCGAAGTTCACGCCGAGCCCGTCCCACGTGGCGCCGAGCGGATACGGCTGTCCCGGCTCGATCCTCACGATCCCATCCGGTCGAGCGTGGCGAGGACGCCCCGGAGCGGGATGCCGAGCCACGTCGGACGATGGTTCAGCTCGTACTCCACCTCGTACAGCGCCTTGTCGAGCTCGTAGACCGAGATCCACTCGCGGAACCGCTCCGGGTTCCCGGGGACGATCGGGAGCGGCGCGCGGAGCACGCGCGCGCGGTACGATTCCAGGAAAGGCGCGCGCAGGAGGTCGGGCGGCGGCGTCTCGGGCGCGGCGAGCCCCGCGCGCGCGACCTCCCAGGCGTAGTCGAACGAGCGGAGCATCCCGGCCACGTCCTTGAGCGCCGACTGCGGCCGGCGGCGCTCCGCGAGCGGACGCGCCGGCTCGCCCTCGAAATCGATCAGGAGGAAGCCGGACGACACCTTGAGCGTCTGCCCCAGGTGGTAGTCGCCGTGGACCCGGATCGCGCGGAACGGGATCGCGTCGGCCCGGTCGGGCGCCGGGAGGCGCGACGCGAGCTCGTCCCGACGGCGGAGGAACGCCTGGGCCGCCGCCCGCTCGGGCTCCTCGAGGCGTGCCTCCGCCCGGTCGAGCGAGGCGGCGACGCGATCGCACCGCGCGAGGATCGAGGCGTGGAGCGACTCCCAGTCCCGCAGGGAAGGGGGTTCCGGGGCGAAGCCGGCGACGTCGGGATCGGAGGAGATCGCGAGATGGAAGTCGGCGGTCACGCGGCCGAGCCCCGCGATCTCCGCGGCGAGCCGCTCCGCCGGCTCCTCGCCTCCGAGGATCCCGCGGAGACGCTCGATCGTCCAGCTCCAGCCGTCCCCCTCGTTCTCGATCCAGTCTTGGAGCACCCCGACCGTGACCGGGGACGACCCCGCGCGAAGCAGCGTGGCCGAGCCGCGGAGCGCGGGCACCGCGCGGAACGTCGTCCGCGTCGTGAGGAAGCGCCCGATCTCGACCTCCGGGTTCTCTCCTGACTCGACGCGGCGGAGGAGCTTCCAGACGAGCCGGCGTCCGACGCGGACGCTCGTGTTGCTCTGCTCGACGCCCAGGGGGCGGAGCCCCTCCGCGATCGCGGCCGCCATCCATCCGTTCGCCGCGCCGGCGGGGGGCACGACGTCGCCGATGCGGAGCACGCCCTCCCTGGTCGGGACGTCGCCCGGGTCGTCGAATCGCGCGAGCAGGAGGGCGAGCGCCGCCGGGTCGCCCGTCGCCTCGACCAGCCAGGGGGAGGCGTCGGTGCCGTCGTAGCGGCCGAGGACCGGCAGATCGCGCGGATCGTCCCGGAGTGCGACGAGGAGCGCGTAGCGCTCCGTTCCGCCGTCCTCGTACCGGGCCGCGACCACGGCCAGGGCCTCCGCGCCGCCGTCCGCGCCGAGCCACGCGGCGTCCTCGAGCGCGACCGAGGCGAGGGCGCGGGCCTTCGCGCCGTACCAGCGCCGCCCCGGCAGGAACGAGGGGAGCGTGCGCGCGAGCGCGCCGCCCAGGAGCGCGCGGTCGATCACAGGTGCGACACCGTGTCCGAGTCCTTCGATCCCGGCTGCTGGAGGAGCTGCTCGAGCATCCGTCCGGCGATCGGGCCGCCGCCGACGCCGAGCGCGATCGCGAGGCCGAGCATGACGGCGCCGAACGTGATCGCGAACGCCGTCACGACCACCGAGCGCGCGACCGCGATCTGGTCGAGCGCCATCGCGATCGCGAGCACGAGCACCAGGAACCGGACCGCGCCGCTCAGCACCCGGGCCGAGCGGACCTGCGCGTTCACGGCCGAGAGGAGCGTCGCGCGCCACGCGAAGTTCGCCGCCACGAGCCCGACGACGAGGATCACGAGCGCGGCGCCGAGCCGGGGCAGGAACCCGGCGAAGCCGGTCATCAGCTCGTGCATGCCGGAGAAGCCGAGCGCCTCCGCGCCCGAGATCAGGAAGCCGACCCAGACGAGCCAGAAGACGAGGCGCCCGGCCAGCACGTTCGCGGCGGGCAACTCGGTCTTCTTCAGGAGGTCGGCGGCGCCGGTCCGCTCGGCGAAGAGGTTGAACTTCACCCATCCGAGCAGGTGGCGCGTGACGAAGCCGAGCAGCGCGGCCACGATCCACCCGACGATCACGATGCTGACCATCGCGAGGACGCGCGGCAGCACGTGCTCGACGCCCTGCAGGAAATTGCTCCAGGCGTCCTGGAGCGCCATCGATACGGTCTCGGTCATCGCTCACCTCCGGTAGGGGACTCCCAACGCCGCAGGAGATGCGGCTTCATCTGCTCGAATCGCCGGGTCAGCTCCTCGAGGCGGACCGCGGCGAAGTCGGCGTCGCGGCCGGCGCACTCGAGGAGGAAGGACGCCGCCCGGCCGAGGTAGAGCGGCACGAGCGCCCGCACGAGGTGGTCGCGATGGATCACCTGGTGGTGGTGCGCCGCCGCGAACTCGTAGACGGCCGCGGCCCAGACCTCGTCCTCGATGCGGAACGCGCCGGCTTCGCGCGCCGCCGCGTCGCGGAGCGAGGCGAGCGTCGCCTCCGAGAGGACGGGGTCGAGCAGCTCGCCCAGGTCGCGCAGGCCGGAGCGGTAGCCCTCGAGGAGCGGCTCCGGATCGGCCGTCACGGTCTCCGCCGCCGCCGCCGGCGCCGCGCCGGCCCACGGCACGTCCGACACGCCGTCCCGCGCGCTCCAGACCGGCGCCTGCGTCTCCATGCAGGCGAAGACGGCGCCCACGACCTGGCGGAACGCGTCGGCCAGTGGCGGGCGCGGCACGTCCGGGGCGAGCGTCCGCGCGCCGAGGGAGGCCTGGCAGACCTCGAACGGCCCGGAGAGCGCCGCGAGGGAGAGGGCGGCGTCCACGCCGAGCGGGGCCATCGCCTCCTCCCACGCGGGCGCGGCGAGCCACGCCGCCGCGAACGCGCCCGAGCAGCCGAACTCGCCGCCGATCGGCTCCGCGATCCGCCGCCCGTAGACGCCGCCCACCAGCGGGCGCACGAGCTGCGTCACGAGCGGGCCGTCGAGCGGGTGGCGCGCGTACGCCGCCGCGACATAGTCGCGCCCGTCCGTGAGCACCGGGGCCGCCAGCGCGCGCACCCAGTCGTCGCTCGGGTCCGCCACCTCGGCGTCGAGGACCGCGACGGCCCGCGCTCCGAGGAGGTCGACCGCGGCGAAGACGGCCCGCAGCGCCGTCGCCTTCGCCGGGATCCCCTCGTACGGGGCGCTGATCCGCTGGATCGTCCGGAGCGAGTGCGCGGAGACCTCGCGGTCCAAGTCGGGGCCGGACGCGCGGAGGAGCACGTCGCGCGTGCCGTCGTTCGAGCCGCCGTCCACGTTGAGGAAGGCCGTGCGGGCGCGGGGGAAGTGGCGCGCGAGGCCGCGCACCGCCGCGCGGGCGACGTCGGCGACGGTGGCCGCGTTCCGGAACGTCGGCAGCGCGACCAGGACGTCCACCTGGCCGACGGCGATCAGCTGCTTGACGAGGTCGTCCGTCAGGACGCTCCGTTCCGCCACGACGCCTCCTTCGTTCGGGTTCTTCGCGGGGCTCCTCGGCTAGAGCCACCGCAGCCGGAACCAGTAGAACGCGTACGGTCCCAGCGTGAGCATGTAGGGGAGCTCGCCGACGCGCGGGAAGAGGCTCCCGCCGAACAGCTCGACCGGAATGGCGCCGGCCAGCGAGCGCAGGTCGAGCTCCACGGCCTGCGCCGAGCTGCTCAGGTTGTTCACGACGAGGATCCGCTCGTCGCCGAGCGTGCGGGTGTACGCGAGCACGCGATGGTTCGCCGGGCGCAGGAACTCGATCGAGCCGCGCCCGAAGACCGGGTGCGCGCGGCGGATGCGGATGAGCCGCCGCGTCCAGTTGAGGAGCGAGTGCTCGGTCCGGCGCTGCGAGGCCACGTTCACCGCCTGGTAGCCGTACACGGGGTTGAGGATCAGCGGGTGGTAGAGCCGCTCGGGATCGGCCTCGGAGAACCCCGCGTTCCACCCTCCCGTCCACTGCATCGGCGTGCGGACGCCGTTCCGGTCGCCGAGGAAGACGTTGTCGCCCATCCCGATCTCGTCGCCGTAGTAGAGGACGGGCGACCCCGGGAGCGAGAAGAGGATCGCCTTCATCAGCTCGATCTCGTCGCGGCCGTTGTCGAGCAGCGGCGCGAGCCGGCGGCGGATGCCGAGGTTGAGCTTCATCCGCGGGTCCCTCGCGTACTCGGCGTACATGTAGTCGCGCTCGTCGTCGGTGACCATCTCGAGCGTGAGCTCGTCGTGGTTGCGCAGGAAGAGGCCCCACTGGCAGTTCTCCGGGATCGAGGGCGTGCGCTCGAGGATCTCGTACATCGGCGTCGCGTCCTCGCGCCGCAGCGCCATGAACATGCGCGGCATGATCGGGAACTGGAAGGCCATGTGGCACTCGTCGCCGTCGCCGAAGTACTCGACCACGTCGGCGGGCCACTGGTTCGCCTCGGCCAGGAGCACGCGGTCCGGGTAGTTCGCGTCGACCTCGTCACGGATCCGCTTCAGGTACGCGTGCGTCTGCGGAAGGTTCTCGCAGTTCGTGCCCTCCTGCTCGTAGAGGTACGGCACCGCGTCGAGGCGGAAGCCGTCGATCCCGAGGTCCAGCCAGAAGCGCAGCACGCGCAGCATCTCGTCCTGCACCTCCG
>JBLMXB010000073.1:0-11693 GCA_050257555.1 Hyphomicrobiales bacterium
GAGATGGTGGTCCTCACCCCCGAGGGGGTCCAGACCACGACCATCGGTGAGGTGGCCGTCGCGAAGAAGGTGGAGACGGTCGACTGGGATCTCGAGCAGATCGAGAAGGCCGGCTTCGCCCACTTCATGCTGAAGGAGATCTTCGAGCAGCCGCAGTCGCTCCGGAACGGGCTGCGCGGCCGTCTCATGGTGGCGGAGGGAACGGCGCGCCTCGGCGGGCTCAACATGACCGAGCGGGAGCTCCGCTCGATCGAGCGCGTGGTGATCACCGCGTGCGGCACGTCGTGGCACTCGGCCCTGATCGGGGAGTACCTGATCGAGGAGCTCGCGCGGATCCCGGTCGAGGTGGAGTACGCCTCGGAGTTCCGCTACCGGAATCCGATCCTCCGCCCCGGCACCGTGGTGATCGCGGTGAGCCAGTCGGGCGAGACGGCCGACACGCTCGCGGCGATGCGCGAGGCGCGCCGGAAGGGCGCGCGCGTGCTCGGCGTCTGCAACGTGGTCGGCTCGACGATCGCGCGGGAGTCGGACGGCGGCGTCTACATCCACGCCGGCCCCGAGATCGGCGTCGCCTCGACGAAGGCGTTCACGTCGCAGGTCGCCGCGCTCACGCTGCTCACGCTCTACCTCGGCCGCCTCGGCGAGCTCTCGCCCGAGCTGGGCGCCGAGCTGACGCGGGAGCTCCACGGCATCCCCGACAAGATCGAGCGGATCCTCGCGCGGGCGGAGGAGGTGCGCGCGATCGCGAAGGCGATGGCCCACCACAACAACTTCCTCTACCTGGGCCGCGGGGTGAACTTCCCGGTCGCCCTCGAGGGGGCGCTCAAGCTGAAGGAGATCTCCTACATCCACGCGGAGGGCTATCCGGCCGCGGAGATGAAGCACGGGCCGATCGCGCTGATCGACGACAACATGCCGGTCGTCTTCATCTGCACGAAGGACTCGGCGTACGAGAAGGTCCTGAGCAACATGGAGGAGGTCCGCGCGCGCCGCGGGAAGATCATCGCGGTCGCGTCCGAGGGCGACCGGCACGTCGCCGCGAAGGCCGACCACGTGCTCTACGTGCCGCACACGCTGGGTCCCCTGATGCCGCTCCTCGCGGTGATCCCGCTCCAGCTGCTCGCGTACTACATCGCGGTGGAGCGCGGCTGCGACGTCGACCAGCCGCGGAACCTCGCGAAGAGCGTGACGGTCGAATGAGCGCCGCGGGGGACGCCCGGGTCCTCGCCACCCCCGACGCGCCGAACGCGATCGGCCCGTACGTCCAGGGCCGGACCGGCGCCCTCGCGGGACGGTGGATCGTCAGCTCGGGGCAGATCGGCCTCGATCCCGCGACCGGGGCGATGGTGGCGGGCGGCGTGGCCGCCGAGACCGAGCGCGTGATCGCGAACCTCGAGGCGGTGCTGGCCGCGGGCGGCGCGACGCTGGCCGACGTGGTCAAGACGACCGTCTACCTCGCCGACATGGCCGAGTTCGGGGCGATGAACGAGGTCTACGGACGGCGCTTCGCCGACCCCAAGCCCGCGCGCACGACGATCGCCGTGCGCGGGCTGCCGCGCGACGCCCGCGTCGAGATCGAGGTCTGGGCCTTCCGCGCGTGAGTCACACGCGGGAGGAGATCCACCGGCTGACCGAGCAGGTCTCCTGCGCGGGCTGAGCGTCCAAATTGGGTCCGGAGGACCTGTCCCAGATCCTGTCGGTGCTGCCGCGCGGCCGCCGCGCGCGCGGCGTGCTCGTCGGCCCCGAGTCGTGGGACGACGCCGGCGTCGTCCGCGTGTCGCCGACGCGCGCCCTCGTGCAGACGGTCGACTTCATCACCCCGGTCGTGAACGATCCGTACGACTTCGGCCGGATCGCCGGCGCGAACGCGCTGAGCGACGTCTACGCGATGGGCGGCGTGCCGAAGACCGCGCTCTCGATCGTCTGCTACCCGGAGTCCGGCGACATGGCCGTCCTGCGCGAGATCCTCCGCGGCGGCCTGGCGACGCTCCGCCGCGCGGGCGTGGCGCTCCTCGGCGGCCACTCCGTGCGCGATCCGGAGATCAAGTTCGGGTTCGCCGTCACCGGCGAGGTCCATCCGAAGCGGGTGGTGACCAACGCCGGCGCGAAGCCGGGCGACCTGCTCGTGCTCACGAAGCCCCTCGGCACCGGCATCCTCGCGACCGCGCTCAAGCGCCGGCTCCTGCCGGACGCCGCGCTCCGGAGGATGACGACGCAGATGGCGACGCTCAACGCGGCGGCCTCGCGCGCCATGCGCGCCGCCGCCGCCGATGCGGCCACCGACGTCTCGGGCTTCGGGCTCCTCGGCCACGCGCTCAACGTCGCGCGGGCGAGCCGCGTCGCGATCCGGATCTGGAGCGGTACCGTGCCGGTGCTGCCGGACGCGCTCGCCTTCGCGGGTCAGGGCGTGGCGCCGGCGGGGCTCCGGTCGAACCAGGCGTACGTCGCCGCCCACGCGTCGATCGACGACGGCATCCCGGAGCCGGTCCGGATGGCGCTGGTCGATCCGCAGACGTCCGGGGGACTGCTGATCGCGGTCCGGCCGTCGCGGGCCGGATCGCTCGAGCGGCGGCTCCGGGCGGCGCGCGTGCCCGCCGCGGTGATCGGAGAGGTGCTGGCGCGCGGCGCCCCCGCGATCCGCGTGACCGCGTAACGAACGAACGGGGGAGCGGATGGGATCTGGTGGTCTCCGAGGACTTCAAATCCTTCTGTCGGGTGTCTCCGACGTCCGAGGTGGGTTCGATTCCCACACGTTCCCGCCATCTTCGAGCCGGGCGGCGCCGCGATGACCGGCCTCCTCCACGCGCTCGGGGGGCTCCAGTGGAGCGATCCGCGGATCCTCTCGCTCCTCGTGATCGTCGCGATCGTCGCGCTGGTGCGGCGCTGGACGCTGATGCTCCTCCTGCTCCTCCTGATCGCGCTGGCCGAGGGGCTCCAGTACCTGCTCCTCCACGCGTCGCTCGGGGCCGACTTCACGCGCGGTGTCGTGGTCGGCGTGTACGTCTTCGGAGGCCTCCTGTTCCTGTTCCTGGCCATCGCGCACGTCCTGACGAAGGAGTGACGTGGCCCGCGACCTGACTTCCCGCGCCGCGCGCGCGCTCGTGGCGGCGGCCGTCCTCGTGGCCGGCGTGAGCCTCCTCCGCGCGCCCGCGCGCGCGGCCGTGGCGCCGCCCGATTCCGCGGCGTCCGCGCCCGCGGCGACCGCGGCCGCCGCTTCCTCGTCGTCGCCGCCCACGGAGACTGCGCCCGCCGACTCCTCGTCCGCGCCCCCGGCCGCTCCCGCTTCCGCGCCCGCCGACTCGGCGGCCGAAACCCGGACGCGCGTCGTGCCGCGCGACGTCACACCGCCGCCGCACGTCGACCGGCGGGAGTCGCGCGCCGACTCCGCGGCCGCCGCCGCCCGGCCGCGAACGGCTCCGTTCAAGGTCATGATGCGATCGGCGCTGGTGCCCGGATGGGGACAGTTGTACAATCACCAGCCGCTCAAAGCGGCGCTCGTGATCGGCGTCGAGGGGTTCTTCGTCGCCAAGACGATCCACGAGCTCGACCTCCAGAATCGGTCGCTGCAGCAGGCGGCCGACGCGGAGGCCGTCGGGGACCTGGCGGCCCAGGACGCGGCGACCCTGGAAGCCGACCTGCACCGGAATCGGAAGATCTCGTGGATCTGGTGGGGCGTCGCCGCCCACCTCCTCTCGATGGCGGACGCGTACGTGGACGCCCATCTCTCGACCTTCAACCGCGACTTCGAGTTCCGCGAGGCCGGCCGCCGCGCCGGCGCCCCGGAGCTCAGACTGGGATACCGTGTCCGCTTCTGACGTCCCGAAGACGAAACACCGCGACCTCGTCCGCAACTTCTGCATCATCGCGCACATCGACCACGGGAAGTCGACGCTGGCCGACCGCCTGCTCGATCTCACCGGGACCGTGCCCAAGTCGAAGATGAAGGAACAGGTCCTCGACAACATGGAGCTCGAGCGGGAGAAGGGCATCACGATCAAGTCGCACGCCATCACGATGAGCTACGCCGCGCGCGGCGGCCGGACGTACACGCTCAACCTGATCGACACGCCGGGCCACGTCGACTTCACGTACGAGGTGTCGCGGAGCCTGGCCGCGTGCGAGGGGGCGATCCTCGTCGTCGACGCGTCGCAGGGGATCGAGGCGCAGACGATCTCGAACCTCTACCTGGCGCTGGAGCAGAAGCTGACGATCATTCCGGTGCTCAACAAGGTGGACCTCCCGGCCGCGATGCCCGACGAGATCGCGCTCGACGTCGCGCAGCTCCTCCACGTCGAGCCGGAGGAGTGCCTGCGCGTATCGGCGAAGGAGGGGCGGAACGTCGACCAGGTGCTGGAGGCGATCGTCGCGCGGGTCCCGCCGCCGGTGGACGAGAGCGACCGCCCGCTCCAGGCGCTGATCTTCGACTCGGTCTTCGACCAGTTCCGCGGCGTGATCGTCTACGTGCGCGTCGTGCGCGGCCGGCTCCGGACCGGCGACACGGTCCGCTTCTTCTCGACCGACAAGCGGCACGAGGTCCTCGAGCTGGGCACGCTCCGGCTCGGCCTCGACCCGAAGCCGGAGCTCGTGGCCGGCGACGTCGGGTACGTGATCGCGAACGTGAAGGAGGTCGCCGACGCGAAGGTCGGCGACACGATCACGTCCGAGGCCCGGCCCGCCGACGCCCCGCTTCCCGGGTACCGACCGGTGAAGCCGATGGTCTTCTCGGGGCTCTATCCGATGGACCAGGAGAGCTACGAGGAGCTGAAGGAGTCGCTCGCCAAGCTCCAGCTGAACGACGCCGCGCTCTCGTTCGAGCCGGAGACATCGCTGGCGCTCGGCTTCGGGTTCCGCTGCGGGTTCCTCGGGCTCCTCCACATGGAGATCGTGCAGGAGCGGCTGTCGCGGGAGTACGACGTCGACCTGATCGCGACGGTTCCGTCCGTCGAGTACCACGTGCTGAAGACCGACGGGGAGGTCGTCGTCGTCGAGAACCCGGCGCTCATGCCGCCGCCGGGCGAGATCGAGTCGATCGAGGAGCCGTACGTGCGGGCCCAGGTGATCGTGCCGACCGACTACGTCGGGAACATCATGCAGCTGGCGCAGGACCGGCGCGGGATCTTCATCGGGATGGAGTACCCGAGCCCCGAGCGCGCGCACATCACGTACGAGCTGCCGCTCGCCGAGATCGTGCTCGACTTCTACGACCGCCTGAAGTCGATCAGCCGCGGGTACGCGTCGCTCGACTACGAGCTGGCGGGCTACAAGCTCTCGGAGCTCGTGAAGATGGAGGTGCTCCTGAACGGCGACGCCGTCGACGCGCTCTCGGTCATCGTGCACCGCGAGAAGGCGTACGACTGGGGCCGGGAGATCACGGCGAAGCTCAAGGAATTGATCCCGCGCCAGATGTTCCCGATCGCGGTGCAGGCGGCGATCGGCCACCAGGTGATCGCGCGGGAGACGATCTCGGCGCTCCGGAAGAACGTGCTCGCGAAGTGCTACGGAGGCGACATCACCCGGAAGCGGAAGCTGCTCGAGAAGCAGCGGGAGGGGAAGCAGCGGATGAAGCAGATCGGCACGGTCCGGATCCCGCAGGAGGCGTTCCTCGCCGTGCTGCGGGTCGAGCGATGACGCCGCGGGGCGGCGCCCGGGTGGACCACACGTCCGCCGCGGCGAGCGCGCGGGCGCGCGCGCGCGCCAAGTCCGCGATCCGGGAGTACGTCGAGGCGATCGTCCTCGCGATCGTGCTCACGATCGTGATCCGCGGGCTCGTGATCCAGGCGTTCCGGATCCCGACCGGCTCGATGGAGGACACGCTCCTCGTCGGAGACTTCCTGTTCGTGAACAAGATGGTCTACGGGTCGGAGGTCGACATCGGCTTCGGCGGACAGCGGCTCCTCTACTATCGCTTCCCGGCCATCGCGGAGCCGAAGCCGGGGGACGTGATCGTCTTCCGGTACCCGGAGGACCCGTCGCGCGACTTCATCAAGCGGTGCGTGGCGGTCGGCGGCCAGCAGGTCGAGATCCGCGACAAGGTGCTGTACGTCGACGGCGAGGCGCGCGTCGAGCCGTACGCGATCCACAAGGATCCCCGCGTCCTGCCGCGGGAGACGAGCCGGCGCGACAACTTCGGCCCGATCGTCGTCCCGCGCGGGACGCTCTTCATGATGGGCGACAACCGGGACCTGAGCGACGACAGCCGGTTCTGGGGCCCGCTGCCGCGCGATCTCGTGAAGGGGAAGGCGATGTTCCTCTACTGGTCGTGGGACTCCGACCGCCGCCTCCCGCGGTTCGACCGGATCCTCAAACCGGTGCGCTGAGGCGATCGTGGAATTCGGTCTCTACGTCCACCTGCCGTACTGCCGGAGCCTCTGCCCGTACTGCGCGTTCGCGAAGGCGCCGCTCCACCACGCCGAGCCCGAGCGGCTCCTCGCCGCCCTGGCGTGCGAGGGGACGCTCGCGGCCGCCGAGGCGCCGGGCGCCTGGGAGCCGCGTCGCCCGCGCACCGTCTACGTCGGCGGCGGCACGCCGACCGCGCTCGACCCCGGCGCGCTCCGCGCGTTCCTCGCGTGGCTCCGGGGCGCGTTCGACCTGGCGCGCGTCCGCGAGTTCACGATCGAGGCGAATCCCGAGGGGCTGACCGACGCGAAGCTCGAGGTACTTCGCGAGGGGGGCGTCACCCGCGTGAGCCTGGGGGTGCAGTCGCTCGAGCCGGCCGTCCTCCGGACGCTCGGCCGGATCCACACGGCCGGCGCCGCGCTCGACGCGCTCGCGCGCATTCGCGCGCACGGCTTCGCGAACCGCTCGGTCGACCTGATGGTCGCGGTGCCCGGCGAGACGGAAGCGGGGCTCGCCCGGGCGCTCGACGCGCTGATCGAGGCGGCCGTGCCGCACGTCTCGGTCTACGCGCTCCAGGTGGAGCCGGGCACGCCGCTCGCGGGGAAGGCGGCGCGCGGACGCTTCGAGGCGCCGGGCGACGACGTCGCGGCCGCGCGGTACGGCCTGGTCGCGGAGCGGCTCGCCGCGGCGGGCTACCGGCACTACGAGGTCTCCAACTTCGCGAAGCCCGGCTTCGAATCGCGGCACAACGAGGGGTACTGGATGCGCCGCCCGTACCTCGGGCTCGGGCCGGGCGCGCACTCCTTCGACGGCACGCGCCGCTGGGGGAACGTCGAGGACGTCGCCGCGTACATGGCGCGGATCGAGTCGGGCTCGCTCCCGCGCGAGGGGACGACGCTCCTGACCGAGCGGGACGCCGGCGAGGAGTCGCTCTTCCTCGGACTCCGCCGCGCGCGCGGCGTGCGGCGGAGCGCCCTCGCCCGGTTCGCCCGGGACGCCGCCCCCGCCTGGACGCGCTGGGCGGCCGACGCGGGCGCCGTGCGGCTCGACCTGCCGGGCCGGGTCCGCCCGACGGAGCGGGGTCTCCTGACCGCGCACGAGGTAGCCTCGGAGCTCCTCGCCCGGGTGGCGACCGCGGGGGGCGGAGCGCCGGGGCGGGGGAGCGGCAACGCCTCCATTTCCAATCACTTGTAGGCCTCGACCCGGGGCCTCCTTGACAGCGTCCGCCCCCGTTGCTAGGGTTCCCTGGTTGGCACTCTCAGGACGATAGTGCCAACGGGAGCCGAAGACCGATGAACCGACCCGACATCGACGAGCGCCTGCGCCGCATCCTCACGTTCGTCATCGAGAGCCACGTCTCGCTCGCCGAGCCGGTCGGCTCGCAATACGTGCGCGCCGCGTACCACCTCAGCATCTCCCCCGCGACGATCCGGAGCGCCATGCAGCAGCTCGAGGAGCACGGGCTCCTCGGCCACCCGCACACGTCGGCCGGGCGCGTGCCGACCGAGGCCGGGTACCGCTTCTACGTGGACGAGCTGATGCGTCCCGACCCGCTCCCCGCGCCGACGCGCCGTTCCCTCGACGACGTGATCGAGCGGATGCGGGACCGCGTCGAGGCGATCGAGGAGGAGCTGCCGCAGGCGCTGGCGCGGCTCTCGCGCCAGCTCGCGCTCCTCGCGGTGCGGTCGCACGAGTCGCGCCGCATCGAGCGGATCGAGCTGATCGCGCTCGACGGCGGGTACGTCGTGCTCGCCGTCGGGGCCAAGGAGGGCGCGCCGCTCACCGCGACGTGGCGGCCGGAACCGGCGCCCGACGCCGGGACGCTCGGGCGCGCGACGGCGTGGATTCGCGCGCGGCTCCCGGTCGCCGACCCAGCTGCGCTCGCCTCGCTCGCGGAGCGCGCGCGGACGGAAGCTCCGCCCGACCTGGCGCCGCTCCTCGCCGACGCGCTGCCGCGCGCGGCGCGGCTCGCCGCGACCGGCGACGCGCCCGACGTGCGCATCGAGGGAACGGAGAACATCACCGCGCAGCCCGAGTTCCGATCGCCCGATCAGCTTCGCCCGCTCGTCACGCTGCTCGCCGAGCGGGCCGCGCTCGCGCGCGCGCTCGAGGCGTTCGAGGAGTCCCCGGCCCCGCGCGTGACGATCGGGCAGGAGCCCGGCGCGCCGACGATCCCCGGCTGCTCCATCGTCGCCATGGGCGTCACCGTCGGCGGCGCGCACGGCGTGGTCGGCGTGATGGGCCCGGTGCGGATGCCGTACCGGCGCGTCGTCTCGCTCGTCTCCTACATCGGCGATCGTCTGGGAGGGGGCCGAGGATGACCCGGAAGAAGGGGCACGCCGAGCCGCCCGCCGACGAAGCGGCCCGGAAGGGCGACCCCGCCGTCGCGGAAGGGGAACCCGCGGTCGCGGACGGCGCGACGGCCGAGCCCGCCGATCCGCGCGACGCCGAGATCGAGCGTCTCCGCGCGCGCGAGGAGGACCTCCTCCGCGGGCTGGCCGAGCTGTCGAACGCCCATCGCCGGCGAAAGCAGGAGATGGAGCAGTCGATCCGGTACGCGCAGGAGTCGCTGATCCGCGATCTCCTGCCCGTGCTCGACGACTTCGAGCGCGCGCTGGCCGCGATCCCGGGCGGCGAGGACGATCCGATCCGCGCGGGCGTCCTCCTGGTCCGGGACCGCCTGGTCAAGACCCTCGAGCGCGAAGGCCTCGTCGCGATCCGGCCCAAGGGCGAGCCGTTCGATCCGAATCGCGACGACGCCGTCCTCACGCAGCCCCCGCCCGACGGCGTCGAGCCCGACACGATCCTCGAGGTCGTGCAGACCGGCTACCGCCTGGGCGAGCGCATCCTCCGCCACACGAAGGTGGTCGTGGCCGGCGCGCACCCGGAGGAGGAGTCCTGAGCGCCGTGCGCGACTACTACGAGGTGCTCGGCGTCGAGCGGACCGCCTCGCCCGACGACATCAAGAAGGCGTACCGGCAGCTCGCCGTGAAGTACCACCCGGACAAGAATCCGGGGGACAAGGAGGCGGAGGAGCGCTTCAAGGAGGTCGCGCAGGCGTACGAGGTCCTGTCCGATCCCGAGAAGCGCTCGCGGTACGACCGCTTCGGCCACGCGCGACCCGGCGCGCCGGGCGGCGGGTTCGAGGACTTCCAGGGATTCGACCTCGCCGACGCGCTCCGCGCGTTCATGCGCGACTTCGGCGGCATGGGCGGGTTCGGCGACCTCTTCGAGCAGCAGGGCGGCGGCCGCGCCGGCCCGCGCGAGCGGCGCGGCGCGACGCTCGAGCTGCGCCTGCCGCTCACGCTCGAGGAGATCGCGACGGGCGTCGAGAAGCACGTCAAGGTGCGCCATCTGCGCGCCTGCACGACGTGCCACGGCACCGGCGCCAAGGACGGCGCGGCGCGGAAGACCTGCACGCGGTGCGGCGGGTCGGGCCAGGTGCGGGTGGTGCAGCGCTCGATCTTCGGCCAGCTCATCAACATCACCACGTGCGACCGCTGCCGGGGCGAGGGGACGATCGTCGAGACGCCGTGCCCGGCCTGTCACGGGGAGGGGCGCGTCCGCCAGCAGAGCGAGATCTCGATCAAGGTCCCGGCCGGCGTCTCGAGCGGGAACTACATCCCGCTCACCGGCATGGGCGACACGGGACCGCGCGGCGGCCCCGCGGGGGACCTGATCGCGCACATCGAGGAGATCGAGCACGCGCTCTTCCTCCGCGACGGCGACGACCTCGTCGTGGAGCTCCCGATCGACGTCTCCCGCGCGGCGCTCGGCGGGAAGGTCGAGGTTCCGCTCCTCGGCGGCGGCCGTGCGCTGGTCGAGATCCCGGCCGGCACGAACACCGGGAAGATCCTCCGCCTCCGCGGCAAGGGGCTCCGGAGCCTCCAGCGCTCCGGGAACGGCGACCTGCTCGTCCGCGTGGTCGTGGTCACGCCGGCCAAGATTCCCGACCGCGCGAAGAAGCTCTTCCAGGAGCTCGCACCCCTCCTCGAGTCGAAGACGCCCGCGCCGCGCCGCCCCCGGCTGAGCGGCGACGAGCACTGAGGCGGGGGAGGGCGACATGGCGCGCGAGGTCCGCCGGCCCGACACTCCCTTCTGGGTCGACCGCGGCCGCGTGGAGGGCGCGCGACTCACGCTCGATCCCGACGAATCGCACCACCTCCTCCACGTCTTCCGCGCGACGCCCGGCACGCCGTTCGAGGCGACCGACGGCGAGGGGCGGCTCTACCGCTGCACGCTCGAGGCGCTGGATCGCGACGTAGCCGTGGGCCGCGTCGATTCGGTGTCGGAGGGAGCGGGGGAGCTCGCGTTCTCGATCCACCTCCTCGTCGGGCTGCCCGACACCGCGGCCGTCGAGGCGATCGTCGAGCACGCGGTCCCGCTCGGCGTGACCGCGATCGACTTCGCGGTGGCGGCCCGGAGCGGCCGGCCGGCCCTCGAGGAGAAGCGGCTCGCGCGCCTGGACCGGGTCGCGCGCGCCGCCGTGAAGCAGTCGCGCCGGACCCGCCTGCCGAGGGTCGGCTCGTCGCCCTCCGTCGAGGCCGGGATCGCCGCGCTGCCGTACGGCGGCCTGAGGCTGGTCGCCCAGGCGGACGGCGAGACCCGCATCGAGACACCCCCGGAGGGCATCCAAGGTGCTGTGTCGCTGGCCGTTGGCCCGCCCGGTGGATTTATCGAGTGGGAGCTGGGGGTGCTCCGGGGCGCCGAGTTCGCCCCTATCTCCTTGGGACCTAGTCGCTTGACCACGGAAACCGCCTCGATCTCGCTCCTGGCGATGGTCCGCAACTCACTGTTATGAAGTGGGTTGGGGCCAATTTGACAAAGCTGGGGCTGCGGGGTATATTCTTTATTGTTAGCCGGAGATTGCCCAAACCCATTAGGGAGGGCCGTTCTCAACCTTTCAACTTGGTGAGGAGGCGATACATAGGATGCCCGGCATCAGGGTCAAAGAAGGCGAGTCCTTCGAAAGTGCCCTTCGCCGGTTCAAGAAGAAGTGCGAGAAGGCTGGAATTCTCGCGGATCTGCGTCGACATCAGCACTTCGAAAAACCGAGCGAGCGGCGGAAGCGGAAGCTGAACGCCGCGAAGAGGAAGATGTTGGCTCGTATGAAGTCGGCCGACTGAGGCCAAGCGAGCGAGACGAACGGCGGGAAACCGGCGCGAGCCGGTTTCCCGTTTGCCTCCTGGGCCGGCCCCGGACCCCGGCCCGCACCCCCGAAAGAAGCCATACCCAAATTGAATTCGCGACCGGCCGCGGTCCCGATCCCTCCCGCCGGGGGTGACGGAGCTCGCGACCACGCCCATGCCGTACTGGAATTTCCCGCCGTGCTCGGCGCGATCGCGGGCGGGTGCCGC
>JBLMXB010000074.1:0-16758 GCA_050257555.1 Hyphomicrobiales bacterium
GGACCGCCTCGACGCGACGGCCGTAGCCTCGCCCGCGCCCGCGCCGCGCGACGTGACGCCGCCGCCCGATGCTCCGGTGCCCGCGGGATCGATGCCGGTGGACTCGGGTTCCCGGACGGGAGCGCCCCAGGCGATCGTCGAGGAGGTCGACGTGTCGCCCGAGTTCCTCCCGGACACCGCCGAAAGCGCGCCGGTGACCGACGCGCCGGAGAGCGCCGCGCCGGAGAGCGTCGCGTCAGGGAGCGCCCCGCCGGAGACCGCCGCGCCCGAGGCGACCTCGCCCGATGACGCCGCGCCCGACGCTCCGACAGGCGACGCGCCGCACGTGCGCGAGCACGGCGTCTTCTCGGTGAGCCCGTCCCACCAACCGGGAACGCCGCGTCGCCGTGCGGAAGACGGTGCCGAGGGACCCCAGGGACCCAAGGATCCCAAGGAACCCAAGGACCAGTCGATCAACCCTACGAGCATTCCGCTCCTCGACGGCCTCCTGCCGGGATCGAACTTCGAGCCGTGATGGCACCGTCCACGACCCACAGCCGGAGCGCCCGATGAAGACCGCCGCGTCCGAGCAGCTGAGCCACGAACAGGTGATGTCGCGGCTCTCCGCGACGTTCAGCGCGCTCATCCGCGAGCAGATCGAGGCGGTCGGGCGATTCCTCGACAGCGAGGCGCCCGACCTCGAGTCGAGCGATCTCGGTCCGCTCGTCGAGCTGGCCGTTCGCCTCGTGGAGCGGAGCGCCGAGTGGCTCGACGTCTCGGAGGTCGCGAACCTGGCGCTCGAGCTCCGCGAGACGCTCTCGAAGCTCGGACAGCTCCGGCCGGAGCAGCGTCAGGAGATGGTCGCCCACTGCCGTGTGGCGCTCGAGACCGAGGCCCGGCTCGCCGACCAGCTCCGGACCGAGGGATTCGCGGCGCTCCTCGCGCATGCGGCCTCGGTCGGCGACGCGGTCGACCAGCTACGCGTCGGGTTGAACCGGGTCAAGGCCGACGCGGCCGCCGCTCGCGGATCGATCGACGACGATACCCCCGACGTGGGGCAGCACGAGAGCCTCCTGGCGCTCACGTTCGAGATCAAGAACGCGCTCATCCACCAGAACGACCGGATCGGCTCCATGAGCGAGACCGTCGGCGAGACGCTGCGCGCGGCGCAGACGGTGCTCACGGAGTGGGAATCGATCGTGAAGACGGTGGAACGGCGCCGCATGCAGGGCGGCGGCAAGGAGGAGGCGGCGTTCCCGGACGGGAAGACGCTTCGGATCCACCAGGAGATCCAGGAGACCACGTCCGGGCTCCGGACGCTCACGCACGAGGTGAACCAGCTGATGGGCCTTCAGTACTCGCTGGAGCGCCGCGCGCGCGATCTCGACGAGCACCTGCTCTGGGAATTCCTCGATCCGCTCGACCGTTTCGTGGACGACCTGTACGCGGCGGCTTCGCGCCGCGACCACGGCTCGCGGCGGGCGGTGCTGACGGTCCAGACCGGCGGCGTCGGCTTCGAGCCCGAGATCGGCGCGATCCTCCATCCGCTCCTCCTCCGGCTCCTCGAGAGCGTCGAGCCGTTCGACGGTGTCGAGGGGGGCCCGGAGATCCGCTTCAACGCGGCGCGCGAGGGACTCGAGGCGCGCATCGCCGTCGAAGGCCGCTTCGGGTTCGAGGAGGAATCGGTCCGCATGCTCGAGCGCGCGCTCGAGGGACTGGGCGGGTTCGTGACGCTCGAGGGGGGCCCGCCGAACGGGGGCTCCATCCACCTTCAGTTCCCCATGGCCCGATCGCTCCGCTCGTTCCTGATCGTCGAGGCCGCGGGTCAGCGGATCGCGCTCCCCTGGAGCGCCGTGGAGCGGATCCACGCCTCCACGGAAGAATTGCGGTGGACCGGCCATGAGGACCGGCGTGCGGTGCATCCGATCGCGGCGATCTTCGGCCGGTCCACGGGCGACGGGAATGGCGCGTCGGGGCACGAAGGGACTCGCGGCCCCGTCGAGGCCGATGGCCCGCTGGCCGTGTTGCGGTGCGGTGGGGGGTCGGCGCTGATCGGCTTCGACCGGATCGTCTGGCGTGAGAACGCGCGCCTGACGGCGCTCCCGCCCCGGCTCTACCCGGTCGACGAGGTGCTCGGCGGCATCGTGGCGCCGGACGGCGGCGTCACGCTCGTCCTGAATCCCGCGGCCGTCGTGCGTCGCCTCGCGACGACCGAGGGTCCCTCGCCGAACGGAGCCGCCTCGTGAAGAAGCTCCACATCAAGCGCCTTCGCCCCCGCGAGGAATTCCGCTTCGAGCTGACCGGTCCGGTGGACGAGGCCGGCGCCCGCTCCCTCGACCGGCTCCTCCTCGAGTGCCAGGCGCGCGGCGCGTCCGAGGTCCATCTCGACCTGAACGGCGTTCCCGTCGTCAGCACCCTCGGGACGTCGGTGCTGGTGCGGCAGGGCCGGATGTACGAGGACACGGAGCGGCGCATCGTCGTGAGCGGCTTGGCCGGCGATGTCCGCGCCGCGCTCCACGACGTCGGCGCGATCCTGTACGAGGAGAATGCGGCGGCCGGGTCCCCGCCGCCCGCCACCGCGGACGCGTGCGGGCCGGCCCCTTCCGATCCGGCGCCCGCCGAGGCGCCCGGCGACGCTGCCGCCGACGCGCCACCGGTCGCCATCGCTTCGGTCGAAACTCCGGCGCGCGACGCCGTCCCGGCTGCGACCCCGTCCGACGTGATGCTCCCGCGGCCGCTCGACGATCCCGCGATGATCGCGCTCCAGTCGAAGCTCCGCCGGAAGATCATCGAATTCCGCAACCTCTTCGAGATCACGCGCGCGCTGAACCTCGCGCTCGATCTCGACGAGGTGCTGAACCTCTTCGGACTCAGCGTGATGGGGCAGTTCGGCGTGGAGCGGCTGGCGATCTTCCTGACGGATCCCGACCGGGAAGGGCTCTTGAGTCCGCGGCAGGTGCGAGGGTTCCCGCAGGATCACTTCCAGGGGTTCACGGTCCCCCCGGGCGCGATCGAGTCGGCCGGTGCCGAACGCGCGTTCTTCGAGCTCGGGGCGCACGACGGCGACGACGAAGTGGCGAGCGAACCGCTCGAGGCGCTCCGCCGCTCGGGCTTCCGCTGGGGCGTGATCCTCCGGGTGCGGCGCGACCTGATCGGGGTCCTCTTCATCGGCGGCCGGAGCGGACGGGACCGGTTCCTCGATGATGAGCGCGACCTCCTCACCATCCTGGCTCACCAGGGGGCCGTCGCGATCGCGAACGCGCGCTTCCACCGAGCGCAGGAGGAGCGGAACCTCGGCCTCGTCCGCGGCATGATGGCCCTGATCGAAAGCCGCGACGCGTACGCCAAGGGGAGCACCGAGCGCGTCGTGCGATACGTCACCGCCACCGCACGCCTCCTGAACTATCCCAAGGACCAGCTCAAGGCGCTGATCTACGGCGCCGTCCTGCGCGACATCGGGATGATCACGGTGAGCGGGCTGATCCTCAAGAATCCCGCGCATCTCTCCGAGGACGAGTGGGGCCTCATCAAACAGCACCCGATCCGCGGGGCCCAGATCCTGGAGGAGATGAACTTCCCGAAGGACGTGCGCGACGTGGTCCTGAACCACCACGAGCGATGGGGCGGGGAAGGCTACCCGAACGGCAAGCGGGGGCAGGAGATCCCGCTCGGCGCGCGCATCGTGTCGCTGGTCGACGCCTACGTGGCCATGACCGGCGAGCGACCCTACCGCCGGGCGCTCCCGTACGAGAAGGCGCGGCAGGTCATCGCCGAGAACTGGGGCACGCCGTTCGATCCGAACGTCGTGGAGGTGTTCCTCGCGGTGCTCGACAAGGTGGAGGTGCGCTCGCGCGCCCGCCGGGGCGACCGGATGTCCGGCGACGCCGGCTCCGAGCCGCCCGCCCAGCTCGACCCTCTTTCGTCCGGCTCCGTGATCCCGAAGCGGACGGGCGCCTCGCCCGATCCGGAACCCGTGTCCAGCGAGGAACGTCCGTGACCCCCGAGAGCCTTCGACCCACGACCATCGATCCGACGACGGCCAAGCAGAAGCGAACGATCCTGGTGGTGGACGACGACCGCCGCGTCCTCGACCTCCTCCAGATCTCCCTCTCGCAGAACGGCTACCGGGTCAGCACCGCGCTGACCGGCGAGGAAGGCCTCGAGGCCGTGCGGCGGGAGCCGCCCGATCTCCTGATCCTCGACCTCCGCCTTCCGAAGAAGACCGGGTTCGAGGTCTGCGCCGCGCTCAAGAGCAACAAGGAGACGGCCCACATTCCCGTCATCATGGTCTCGGCGAGCGCCGAGGTCGACGCGCGCCTCCAGGGGCTCATGCACGGCGCGGACGACTACCTGACGAAGCCGTTCTCGCCGAAGGAGCTCCTCATCAAGGTCCGGCGCATCTTCGAGCGGATCGAGAAGGCCGAGCTCCTCTCGACGAAGAACCGCGAGCTCGAGACCGAGGTCGCGCGGAACCGCGAGGACCTCCTGGTGCGCAACAAGGAGCTCCGGTTCCAGGTCTACAGCCTCGAGACGCTGATGGAGCTGACGCACCAGCTCAACTCCTCCCTCGATCTCGACCACACCCTCGGGACGCTGATCCTGAGCCTCGTCGGCCAGCTCCGCGTGAACTCCGCGTGCCTCTTCCTGACCGACCGGCGCGAGGACCCGACCGGGCTGGCGCCCTGGACGTTCCGCGGCATCCGCGAGGATCAAGTCCGCGGCCTCTCGTTCGCGTACGACGGCGCCTTCGCCAAGGCGATCCGTCCCCTCGAGGCCGAGGAGTCGCAGCCCGTGCGCCTCGCGCAGCTCGAGCACGATCCCGAGCTCAAGGGCGACGTCGGCGCGCTCTTCGCCGCGGGGCTCACGCTCGTCTGTCCGGTCGTGATGAAACAGAAGCTGACCGCGATCCTGGCGGTCGGGGAGAAGGTGAGCGGCCAGGAGTTCCAGGCGGCCGATCTCGAGATGCTGCGCGTGCTCTCCGAATCGGCAGGCATCGCGATCGAGAACGCGCGACTCTTCAAGGACCTGGAGGAAGCGTACGTCTCGACCGTGCGGCTCCTCGTGTCCCGGATCGAAGAGAAGGACCCCTACACGCACGGCCACACCGAGCGCGTGGCCGAATACGCGGTCGGGATCGCGAAGACGCTCGGGTTCCCCCCCGAGGAGGTGCAGCGCATCCAGTTCGGCGCGTTCCTCCACGACATCGGGAAGGTCCACACCGAGGACACCGTGCTCCACAAGCCGGGGGCCCTGACGGAGGAGGAGTGGCGCATCGTGAAGATGCATCCGCTCCGCGGTGCCGAGATGGTGAAGGGGGTACGCTTCCTCGAGCGCTGCGTGGACATGATCCGTCACCACCACGAGCGCGTGGACGGGAAGGGATACCCGGACGGTCTCCGCGGGGACGAGATCACGCTCGCGGCCAAGATCGTGAACGTGGCCGACGCGTTCGACGCCATGACCACCGATCGGCCCTACCGCGCGGGGCTCACCCTCGAGCAGGCGGTCTCGCAGATGACCGAGAAGGCGGGGACCCAGTTCGCGGCGGAGGTGGTCGAGGTGTTCGTCCGGGCGCTCCGCGAGGGCGAGATCGCCCTGGTGAAGAACACGGCTCCCTACGCGCCGCCCGCTTCGGTTACCAAGGGAGAAACGGCATCGGCGGGCTGAAGCGCGTTCCGGCTCGTGCTCGGCTACCGCTCCGCGATCGGTCGGCTCCGCCCGGCCGCCATGGACACGTAGGCGCGCCCCGAACCGTTGTCACCGTACGGGGCCCCGACGATCACGTCCGCGTAGCCGTCACCGTTGACGTCACCCGCCCCCGCCACGGAGAAGCCCAGGTTGTCGAGCGTGGCGGATCCGGTCTCGGTGAAGTCCGGTACCGGATCGGGTACGGGTCCACCGAAGTAGACGTACGCGCGCCCGGCGGCAGAGCCGCCCACGTCGTTCCCGTAGGCGCCCACGATCACGTCGGCGTAGCCGTCTCCGTTCACGTCCCCGGCGGACGCGACGGCGTACCCGAAGGCGTCGCCGGCGGCGTCACCGGTCAGCACGAGGTCGGCGTGGTCGGTCGGATTCCGCCCGCCGAAGTAGACGTACGCGCGACCGGCGTCCTTCCCGCCGGCGTTGTTGTGATACGCGCCGACGATCACGTCCGCGAAGCCGTCCTTGTTCACGTCGCCGGCCCCGGCCACCGAGTATCCGAATAGGTCACCGCGCGCGGCGCCGGTCAGCGTCAGGTCGGGACGCACGTGCGGCCGGGGGCCGCCGTAGTAGACATACGCGCGGCCGGCGTCCGTGCCGCCCCCGTCGTTCTGGTACGCGCCGATGATCAGGTCGGCGAAGCCGTCTCCGTTGACGTCGCCCGCCCCGGCTACCGAGATGCCGAACCGGTCTCCCGCCGCCTCGCCGGTGAAGACCGCGTCAGGGACCGTGTGGGGGCGGGGACCGCCGTAGTAGAGATACGCGCGACCGGCGCCCGCGCCGGCGGCATTGTTCTCGTACGCGCCGACGATGACGTCGGCGTAGCCGTCCCGGTTCACGTCGCCGGCGCACGCGACCGAGTAGCCGAACGCGTCGCCCGCGGCTTCTCCGTCCAGCACGACCGCCGGCCGGGTCGAGGGATGCTTGCCACCGAAGAAGATGTAGGCCCGCCCGGCGTTCGCGCCGTGGGCGTCGTTCTGATAGGCGCCGACGATGATGTCGGCGTATCCGTCCTTGTTCACGTCGCCCGCGGACGCGACGGAGACGCCGAACGCGTCCCCGGCGGCCTCGCCGGTGAGCACGAGGTCGGGGCGGTCGCTGATCCGGAGCCCGCCGAAGTAGACGTACACCCGTCCGGGCGCCGCGCCCGCGGCGCCGCTCTGGTACGCGCCGACCACGAGGTCCGCGTAGCCGTCCCCGTTCACGTCGCCGGCGGACGCCACGGAGCAGCCGTACGCTTCCTGCGGCACCTGGCTCGAGAGGGACGCGGTGGTCTGGGCCGCCCAGGAGTCCCGGGTCGGAGTCGCGGAGAACAGGATCGTCACGGCGGCGACCAGCACGCCGGCGAGTACGGGGGTCACGGATCGTCCGCGGTTCATCGAGCGCTCCTTCCTAGGAGGCGTGCTGCTGCCGAATCACGTGCAGCCGGCACGGCACCGGGCCGACCTTCGCGTCGGCCTCCAGGCGATCGGTACGCTCGGCGTGCCCCACCGGCCCCATCACGAACATGGGCAGACCGAGTCGCAGCGACCCGTCCCGCGCCGTCATCCGGGACTTCACCTTCCCGGCCAGGATGTTCAGGATCTCGCTCATGCCGTCGCCGGCCTCGCGGTCGGTCAACGGATCGCGCTGGCGGAGACCCAGGAACGCGCGCGCGAGCGTCCGGCAACCCTCCATCGAGGAGGCGAGGCCGAGGTACATGCTGCCGTCGTTCCCCACGATCGCGACGTACGCCGCGGGCTGCGGCCCCGTCGAGGGCGCCGGGCTCGCCGCGGTCGCGGCCTCGAACCGGAGGTGCTTGGCGGCATAGTCGCGAAGCACGTCCTGGAGGCACGCGAGCCATTCTCCGAGGTCGATCGTCGTCGTGCTCATCGTGAGCGCTCTCCGTGGGTCGAGGTCGTCCGTTCGTGAGGAGCCCGCACCCGGTAGCAGACCGACTTTCCGAGGTGCAGCGCCTCGAATCCGCGGTCGAGTGCCAGCGTGGTTTCGCCCCCGCCGAGGAAGAGTCGGCCATCGGGGCGGAGCACCGCGGATACCTTCCGATAGATCGTCCGGCGCACGTCGGAACTGAAGTAGAGCAGCACGTTCCGCATGAGAATGACGTCCATCGGCGGCAGCTCCGGCCAGGCACCCGCCAGGTTCAGCTGGCTGAATCGGACCAGCTGCCGGGGGCCCTCGCCGATGACCCAGTCGTTCTCCTGACGCGTGAAGTACTTCACGAGATAGCTCGCCGGGAGTCCTCGATTGATCTCGAGCTGCCGGTACCGGCCGCCGCGCGCCCGCTCGAGGACGGACTCGGAGATGTCGGAGGCCAGGATCCGCACGTCCCACGACGCCAGCTGGGGGAACGACTCCCGGAGGAGCATCGCCAGGCTGTACGCCTCCTGCCCACTGGAGACGGCCGCGCACCAGAAGTTCAGGGATCGCGCCGACGACCGCCGCTCGATCAACTCGGGGAGGATCGTGCCGCGGAGCGCCTCGAACGGGTAATGGTCGCGGAAGAACGACGTCTCGCTGTTCAGCATCGCCTCGGTGACGCGGCGATGGAGCAGGTCCGAGCCCTCCTCGGTCTGGAGCGCGTCCAGGAGCGCCGCCACCGATCCGAGCCCCTCCGCGAGCGCGATCCCGTGCAGGCGCGCCTCGGCCAGGTATTCCTTGCCGTCCTCGATCACGATCCCCGCGCGACGGAGCATCAGCCGTTGGAGATAGCCGTACGCCGCGGGGCCGATCCGGTCGCCGGTCGTCGTGCCTGGGTCGAGGGTCATCGCGTCACGCTACCGTCGCGCGGGGGCCGCGCGTACCGGCCGTGAGCCGGACGATCTCGCCGGCCATCGCACCGATCGGGACGACGGCGTCGGCGAGGCCCGCGCGCGCGATGGCGCCGGGCATGCCCCAGACCACGCTGGTCGCCTCGTCCTGGACCAGGATCCGGCCGCCCGCCTCGCGCACCGCGCGTGCCCCTCGAAGGCCGTCCTGACCCATGCCGGTGAGCACGACCCCGAGCGCGCCCGCGCCGTAGACTTCGGCGGCGCTCCGGAAGAGCGGGTCCACGGACGGCCTGCACGAGTTCTCCGGCGGGTCCGAGGAGAGCGCGAGGCGGACCTCGCCGTTCCGCCGGACGAGCGACAGATGATAGTTGCCCGGGGCGATCCACACGGTGCCGGTGGTCAGTGGTGCGCCGTCGGTCGCCTCGGCGCCGCGGTGGGGCGTGGAGCCGGTGATCCGCTCCGCGAGCGATCGCGTGAAGAGCGGCGGCATGTGCTGGGCCAGGACGATCGGCACCGGAAGCTCGGGCGGGAGCGACTCGAGGATCGTCGCGAGCGCCTTCGGTCCGCCGGTGGACGCGCCGATGACCAGCACATCGGTCCGGGATCCCGTCCCGCCGGCGGACACGCTGGGAATCCTCGACGGCCCGATCGCGGCCGGCGGTCCCGGGGCCGGACAGAGCGCCTTGATCTTCGGGATCAGCTCCGTCTGCACGCAGCGAATCGCGTCGATCATGCTGGTCGCCGTCACCTTCGTGGCGTAGTCGTCCGCGCCCAGCCACAGCGCGTCGAGCGTCAGCTTCGCCCCGGTCCGCGTATGGGTGCTGAACAGGATCACGCGGACGTTCGGGTGCGTCTTCCGGACGTGCCGGAGCGTCTCCAGTCCGTTCATCCCCGGCATCTCGTAGTCGAGGACGAGGACGTCCGGACGGACGACCGGGATCTTCGCCAGCGCCTCGGCCCCTTCCGCGGCGGCCCCCACGATCTGGAGCGCGGGGTCGGCCGTCAGCGCGTTGGCCACGAGGCGCCGGACCAGCGCCACGTCGTCGACGATCATCACTCGGATGGTGTGCATGGGGGGCGTTGCCCCTTTCCGGACTCGGGTCCTCGGACCCGCCGATGCGCCGTCGCGCGAGTCGCGGCGGCGGTGCGCTTCCTAGACCGTGCGTCCGGTCGGATCCATGCCGAGGAGCACGAGCTTCTCCACGAGCGACGCCCGATCGAACGGCTTCATCAGGTACTCGTTGGCGCCGGCTTCGAGCGCCACGGCGACCTGCGACATCTCGCTCTCGGTCGTCACCATCATCACGCGCACGTTCCGATAGTTCGGTTCCGACCGGATGATCGCCAGGACCTCGGCCCCGTCCATGCCGGGCATGTTCCAGTCCAGGAGCACGAGGTCCGTCGCGCCGTCCGCGTGGAGCTGCGCCAGCGCCTCCTGACCGTTCTCGGCCTCGGAAACGGTGAAGCCGAGTTCCTTGAGCTGCTTGGCGAGAATCGCGCGCATCGAGCGCGAATCGTCCACGACCAATGCCTTCATGTCCTGCCTCCCTTTCCTTTCGCGACCGATCCAGCCGCCGTCCGAGGCCGCCGTTCGTGGACGCGGATCAAGCCGCGCGCCGGTCGGATCCTTCCTTGCCCGCCGGCCCCTCGGGGCTCCCGCCCGTCTTCTTGGCCAGCGCGGCCAGCGCCGGGAGCTTGCCCAGCGCGGCATCCTCGCCCCGACCCTCCTCCTCGCCGTCCTCGCGATATCGGAACCGCTGCGTGAGGCCCCGCATCTCGGCCGCCAGGTGCGCCAGCTCCTCCGCGGCCTTCTGCGTGTTCTCGGAGCTGCCCGCGGTGTCGCGCGCGATCTCCGCCACCTTCACGATGCCGACGCTGATCTCCCCGCTGCCGTGGGCCGCCTCCGTCAGGTTGCGCCCGATCTCGGCCGACGTGGCGAGCTGCTGCTCGATCGCCGTCGCGATGGAGTTCGAGATGTCCTTGATCTGCTGGATGGTCTCGCTGATCTTGCCGATCGCCGCGATCGCGTGCGTCGTATCGGCCTGGATCGCCTCGATCTTCCGCCCGATGTCGGTGGTGGCGGCCGCGGTCTCGTTCGCGAGCTCCTTCACCTCGTTGGCGACGACCGCGAATCCCCGTCCCGCCTCGCCGGCGCGCGCCGCCTCGATCGTGGCGTTCAACGCCAGCAGGTTGGTCTGCTGGGCGATCGTGTTGATCACCTGGACCACCTTGCCGATCTCGCCGCTGCTCGTGCCGAGCTTGTTCACGGCGGCGTTCGTGACGTCGGCCTCGCCCGCCGCGACGGTGGCCACCCGCGCGGCCTCGCTGGTGCTCTTCGAGATCTCCTGGATGCTCGCGATCATCTCTTCCACCGAGACGGACACGCTCTCCACACTGTGGCTGATCTGCTCCGAGCCGGACGACACGACGTTGGCCTGGCGGGACGTCTCTTCGGCGCTTCCGATCATCTGCGTGGAGACCGAGGAGAGCTCCTCGGAGGCCGTCGCGAGCGTGACGGCCCGGTCGGCGATGTGCGAGAGGATCGACCGGAGCGACTCGACCATCTGATTGGTGGACGCGGCGAGCTGTCCCAGCTCGTCCTGGGACGTCACGGTGACGCGCGACGTCAGGTCCCCGCTCGCCGTGCGCTCGGCGGCCCGGCGGGTTTGGTCGATGGCGTGGACGAGCCGTCGCGACAGGAGGACTCCGAGCAGGAGCGTGAGGCACGCGAGCGCCGCGCCGACCAGCGGGAGCAGGATCGTACGGCTCTGCGCGATGCCGAGGGCGGCGCGCTCCTCGTTGGTGGTCGCCGTCTGCGCGAGCTGCACCACCTCGAGCACCGCCTTCCGGTGCTGCTCGTACAGCGGCTTCAGCTGGAACTCGGCGATCTGCCGGGCGGCGTCCTGGTCGCCGCGACGGATCGCGGGAATGAACTCGTCGTCACGGATCCGCAGGAATTCGGCGCCCGGCTCGTACGCCCGTTGGAGCAGCGCGTCCCGGATCGGGCCGGACGGCAGTGCCTTCGTCCAGTATTTATGTCGCTCCTCGAACTTCGCGCCCAACGCCTGTCCCTCCTGGATCAGCTCGTCGAGCCGGCGACGGTCCGTCTCGCCGAGCATCTGGTGCACGGCGAGGTACGACTCGACAAGGTACTCCTGGGGCGGCACCACGTCCGAGACGAGGTCCTTTCCCTGGACGATGCGGCGATATCGCGCCCCGTTGATCTTGAGATCGTTCAGCGTGAGATACGCGATCACGCCGAAACAGACGAATCCCAGGAGCGTCAGGAGCGCGCTCCCCATCAACTGGCGTCGGATCGTGAGTACCATGATCGCTGTCTCCTTCCCTGAAGGCCGGCCGCTCGCCGGGCCCGTCGCTAGGCGTAGGCCGCCCGGAGGATCTTCGCGAGATCCAACTCGAGCAGCAGCCGGTCCTGAAGCGGAAACACGCCCAAGGCCATCGAGCGCACGGCGCCGGACACGGTGTCCGGCGGGGGCTCGAACGAGCTCTCGGGCACGGGGACGACGTCGCCGATCTCGTCCACCACGAGACTCGCGATCGATGCGGGCCCCTGCACGACGATGGTCGAAGGATCGAGTCCCGGAGATCCCTCCGGGAACGCAAGGCAACGCCGAAGATCGATCGCCGGGACGATCCGCCCGCGCAGATTGATGATGCCGCGCACGGCCGGCGCGGCGAGCGGAACGCGCGTGATCGGCTGATGGCGGAGGACCTCCTGCACGACGCGGACGTCGAGCCCGAAGGCGCGATCCGCCACCGAGAACGTGCAGATCAGGCGCTCGGCGCTCATCGCCCCGACTCCGCGCCCGCGATTGCCGGAGCGGGGAGCACGCGACCCGCCAGGGCGAGGATCGCCTCGACGTCGAGCAGGTCGGTGACGCGACCCCGGACGACCGCGGTGCCGGAGACGCCCGGTCGCGGCGCGCCGAGGCCGGCGTGCAGCCGTTCCTCCACGATCTCGACGATGTCTTCCACGACCAGGCCCACCCCCCGACCGTCCCGCTCGCACACCACGACGTGTACCGTCGCGGCGCCGCGGGCATCGTCGGGGTGCGCCCGCTCGGCGTCGAGGAGATCGGCGAGCCCGACCAGCGGCAGGATGCCGCCGCGGTATTGGACGAGGCGTCGCGCGCCGACCCGTTCGATCCGCTCCTCCGGGAACTCCTCGAGGCGGCTGATCGATTCCTGGGCGATCGCGACCGGCCAGTTTCGCCCCACGCGGCAGAGGACCAGGGTCGAGGTCGGCGCGTCGTCGGTGCGCGCCGGGGCGTCCTCCGCCCCGGCGCTCTGAGGCTCGGCGCGGACGTTGACGCCGGCGTGGCGCGCCAGACCCGGCACGTCGAGGATCAGGGCCACGGCGCCGTCGCCGAGGATCGTCGCGCCGGCGAAGACCGGCACGTGGCGCAAGGATTCGCCGAGCGACTTCACCACGATCTCCTGCGACGCGTCGATCGCGTCCACGACGACCCCGAAGGCCGAGGCATCGGCGTGGAGCACGGCGATCGGCCGCTCCGCGACGGCCGTCGGTGCGCCCGGGAGCGAAAGGGCGGACCGGAGGTCGACGAGCGGGAGGAGCCCGCCCCGGTAGCGGAGGACCGGCGTGTCCACCACGGTCGAGACGGGGTCGCGATCCTGGCCCGGCTCCGCGCGCAGGAGCTCGATCAGGTTGATCTGCGGGATCGCGTACCGCTCGTCTCCGACGCGGACGATCAGCGCGGGCACGATCGCGAGCGTCAGGGGGATGCGGATCCGTACCAGCACCCCGATCCCGGCGCGCGAGTCGAGGTCGATCGTGCCCCCGATCCGCTCGATGTTGGTCTTCACGACGTCCATGCCGACGCCGCGGCCGGAGACGCTGCTGACGCGCTCCGCGGTGGAGAAGCCGGGCAGGAACACGACCTGCGCCCACTCCCGTTCCGTGAGGTGCGCCGCCCGCTCCGAGGGCACCAGGTTCTCGCGGATCGCCTTCGCCCGGATCCGTTCGATCGGGAGCCCGGCTCCGTCGTCGGTGATCTCGAGGTTCACCTTGCCGCCCTCGTGGAACGCGTGGACGAGCAGGCGCCCCTCCCGCGGCTTTCCTCGCGCGACCCGATCCTCGGGAGCCTCGATCCCGTGGTCGATCGCGTTCCGGATCAGGTGTGTGATGGGGTCGCGGATCGACTCGATGATCGTCCGGTCGAGCTCGGTGTCGATGCCTTCCAACTCGAGCCTGACTTCCTTGCCGCACTCGGCTGCCACGTCCCGGACGAGCCGCGGCAGCTTGTTGCAGAGGCTCGCGACCGGCTGCATGCGGGTCTTCATGATCCCCTCCTGCAGCTCGGTCGTGATGAGGTTGAGCCGCTGCGTCGTGCCCGCGAGATCGGGCAGGTCCGAGGCGGCCATCTTCTGCAGCAACTGGTTTCGCGCGAGGACCAGCTCGCCGACGAGGTTCATGAGCGCGTCGAGCAGGTGGACGTCGACGCGGATCGAGCCCTCGGCCTGTGGCTGCGCCGACGGATCGCCCTGGAGGGCGAGCGCCTCGCGGACGTCCTTCGGCTCGATCGCGCCGTGATCCACCAGGATCTCGCCGATCCGGCGGGGATCGCCGAGCCGCTGCTGTCGCGCCGCGCGATCCACCGCCTCGGGATCGAGCCGGCCGCTCGCGATCAACGGCGCGAAGAGACCATGGTCGTGCGCCTCGTCCGGCGACGCGGGCGGGCCGGGGGGAGGGGCCCCGGCGGCGCCGGGCCCGTCCGGTCCGCGATGTCCCTCCAGCGCGGTCACCAGCGCCGCGAAATCCTCGTCCCCTTCGGTCCGGTCCGCCGCGATGTGATTCAGGATCGTGCGCACGCCGTCCACCAGCGCCAGCAGGGTGTCGACGATCTCGTGGGTGAGCGTCCGCCGTCCTCCGCGCAGCGCGCCCAGCAGGTCCTCGCCCGCGTGCGCCAGCGCGCCGAGCCGCGAGAACCCGAAGAAGCCGCACGTTCCCTTGACGGTGTGGATGGCGCGGAACACGCTCGCGATGCGGGCGAGGTCCCCCGGGTCGCGCTCGAGCACGACCAGGTCCTGCTCGACCTGAGCCAGGTTCTCGAAGCTCTCGGCCAGGAACTCCTGGAGGATTCCGTCGTCCATCGATCCCATCGTCATCTCCGGGCTACCGCTTCAGGCGCGCGAGCCACGACCAGGCGGAATCGCGCTGCCCGTCGGAGGGCGCGATCACGAGGTAGCCTCGAACGGCGTCCATGGCCGCGTCCCGGCGCCGGACGCTCGGCGCGAGCGACCAGGCGCGGTATCGGGCTTCCATCAATTCCTGACGCCCGGCGGCTTCCTCCGCGACGTCGCCGCGCAGCGCCGGCAGCGCCCGCACCCAGGCCTCCGCGGCGTCGTCGTACGCGTCCGGCGTCCCGGCACGTTCGGCGTCCGAGCTGGCGCGGGCCGCACGCTCGAACGTCGTCAGCTCGTCATCGCCCCGATCCGGTGACGGGGGAGCCGCCGTCGTCCCGGCGTCCGGCGCGCCCGCGGGTGCGGGAGCCGGCGGTGCCATCCGGGGCAGGACTCGGACGCCGACGACGACCGCGACGCTCGCGGCGATCACCACCAGCGAGATCGCGATCCAGACGCCGGCGCGCGGCCGTGCCGGCCCCGGCTCCGCGTCGGTCTCGCGCTGCCCTCCCGTTCGCGTGCCTTCGGACGGCCGCTCGCGCTCCGAGCGGGCGGGCCTCGCGTCGGCGGGCACGGTCACGGGTTCCGGCGAGGGAGGAGGGGAGGGGGCGCGATCGGGCGCCCGTTCGCCCGCCGCGCGTCCCTCCCGGGGCCGCGTGGGCGGCCCGGGCTCGCGAGGCGGCGCCTTTCGCTGCGGCCGCCTGCGCTCCCCGCAGACGACGTCGAGCAGCTCCCGGAGGTACGTCTCCCCGGGGTCGTACGTCAGGACGCGGGCGAGGATTTCCTCCTGCGCCTCCATCCTCGCGAAACGCTCGGTGCACGAAGGGCAACTCGAGAGGTGGAGCCGGACGAGTTCCATCGACGCCTCGGGTAGCTCGCTATCGAGGTACGACGAGATCTGCTGGAGCGTGAGGTGGATCACGACGCCGCCGCGCCCGACGCGCCGCCCCTCGCGAGCAGGAACGACCGGGCGTTCGAGAGCCGCCCCATGGTGACGGCGACCGTCTGGTCGAGCAGCGCGGCGATCTCTTCGTAGGGGAGCCGTTCGGCGACCCGCAACGCGAGCGCCATCTGCTCGTCCGGTCTGAGCTCGGCCAGCGACGCGAGGACGCGCAGATCGGCCTCGATCTCCTCGGAGGAGGCGCCCACCGGCTCCCATGCCCGTGCATGGACCAGCGCGGGCTCGCCGGCCCGACGCCGCGAGAGCGTCACCGAGAGATTGCGGGTGATGCGAAGCACCCAGGGAAGGAACCGCTTCCCGGCAGGTAGACCCTTGATACCGGCGCTCGCTCGCTGGAACGCCTCCTCGGTCAGATCCGCCGCGTCGTCCGGGTCCCGGGTCAAGGCGAACGCGAGACGATGGACATACCGCAGGTGGTGGCGCGCGAGCTCGCGGAACGCGGCCTTGTCTCCGGCCTGCGCGGCGCGAACCCGCTCCTCTTCGACGGCGGCGTTCATCCAGATCGGATGCACGCTCTTCGGTTCTTCGGCGTCGGTCACGGGACCCCCGGGTGCGTTTCGCCCACCTGTCGCCCCGTCGGGTAGACGAGGCGAGAAGCGATCCACGTCTTATTCGGCAACCTCGTGGCGCATCTCCACTCTTGCGCGCGCGTGATCGGGCGCTCCGCCGGGCCGATGCCCCCCAGGCTGCCGCGCGAGGTGCCCTCATTCCGCGCGACAGCTCTGGAAGTCATTTCTTTGTGGTCGCTTGTGTCGAATGAACGCGGCGGTCTCCCGTCGTTCACGCCCGGAGACGGACGTTGACGCTCGCCGGTCTGGGAGCGTGGGCAACGTCTTCGGGCTCCGCCACGCGGTCGCGGGCCAGATCGCGTCAACGCGAGTGGTCGCCACGGGTTGCCCTAGGCAGGTGGACCGCTCTCTCCCATGCGGATAAATTGATGTAAAATAGTCGCTTACCGGATAGCTCGTTTACGCTCCCGCGGCGGCACGCCCCCTGCGATAGCGCCTCGACGTCGTCCGGCGCCGCGAGCAGCGACCCGCGGCCGGGACGACGCCGGGGCCGCGAATCCTCGGCCCATATAAGGTGGTGTGGCGGGGCGTTCCCTGCAGGGGGAGAGCACTGCGGAGTCGGGGCCGCGGTGTGGTGAAGCCGAGGAGGCGAAGGGGCGTCCCGCCCGATTCATCCAGG
>JBLMXB010000075.1:0-7883 GCA_050257555.1 Hyphomicrobiales bacterium
GGTGGCGGCGAGCCCGAGCCGCTTCTCGATCGCTTCGTTCGGATAGACGAGCGTGCGGCCGGCGCGGCGATGGAGGCTGAGCGCGAAGACGCCGCGCACCGCGATCACCGAGACCTGCCACGCCGCGCCGTCCGGCATCCGGAGCGGCGTGCGCGGCGCGGGGCTCGGGCGCCGCTCGAGCACCGTGACGTACGCCTTCACGTCGGAGCCGATCGCGTGGTCCCGGAACGGGTCGGCGGCCACGAGCGAGAGGATCTCCGCGGCCGGCCGGACCAGGATGTGCGTCTCGAAGCCGAGCGCCCGCTCGAACGCGCGCCGCGCCTCGGCGGCGGTCATCGCGGCACCGACCACGAACGTCCCGGCGGCGCCGATCGACGTGACGCGGAGCCGGGGTAGCTTCGCGGCGACCTCGGCCGGGCGGAAGACGTTCCGGCCGCCGACGTTCGCGCCGCGGAGGAAGACGGTCAGGGCCATGGCGTTCCGAATCCGGTCATCGGGGTTACCCTCCCGCGGCGCCGTTCACCGCCGGGACCACGTCCTCGATACGATCGAGCACCTTCCACGCGCCCGTGAAATCGCTGCCGCGCGTGAACTCGCTCGGGATCACCAGGCAGCGGAGCCCGGCCCCGACGGCCGCGAGGAGCCCGCGTCGCGAATCCTCGACCACCACGCACCGCTCCGGCGCGAGCCCGCTCCGCTCGAGCGCCGCGCGGTACGGGGCCGGGTCGGGCTTCGTGCGCGCGTAGTCCCCCTCGGCGAGGACGAAGTCGAAATAGGGAAGGAGCCCGGTGCGCGCGTGGATCGTGTCGAAGTGGTCGCGCCGGCTGCTCGTCACGATCCCCATCCGGTAGCGTCCATGGAGCGCTTCGAGCGTCCCGCGCACGCCGTCGATCAGGAGCGGTTCCCGCTCGAGCATCGCGCCGTAGCGCTCGTTCCGGTCGGCGCGGAGCCGCGCGACCTCCTCGGGCGGGAGCCCGCCCTCGGCGGCGAGATGCCACGCGCCGGTCCCCTGCACCAGGAAGTACTCGACGTACTGCTCGCGCGTCAGGTCGAAGCCGATCGTCGCCATCGTGTCGCGCGTGGCGAGGTAGTAGAGGCGCTCGGTGTCGACCAGCACGCCGTCGTTGTCCCAGAAGATCGCGCTCGTCATGCGGGGCGGGAGGTCGCCGCGGGCTCCTTCGTCATCGTGAGGCCGTGTCCCGGATCATCGCCTCGATCACCGGGTACGACACGGCCACCTTCTGGTAGGGCTGCTCCGGATCGATCATGTCGTGACGGACGCCGAGCGACTCGGGGAACTGGTACGCGCGGACGTCGGCGCCGCGCGCCCGCCAGCGGCGCGCGAGCTCCGCGGCGGCCCGATTGTCGATCCCTTCGTCGCAGGCGCTCGTGATCAGCGCGAGGCGCGCGGCCGGCGGGTCGCCCCGCGCCGCGCGGTCGGTCACCGCGAAGCCGAGCCGGTAGATCTGGGCGAGCGCGCGACTCGCGAATCGAGGGTAACACTGCTCCGGGCCGGGCGACGCGGCCTTCCGCTCGCGGTCCCACCAGACGAAGAAGTCGGGGACGCGGAGGAGGAGGCCGGTCATGCGGCGCGCCTCCGGCGCGGCGACCCCGTGCGGACCGAGCGCGGGGGCGATCATCACCGCGCCGTCGATGTCGCGCCGGTGCTCCGCGAGCCACGCCGTGAGGACCCCGCTCGAGGAGAGCCCGACCACCGTGACGCGATCGCCGAGCCCGCGCGCGACGTCCACGGCGTCGTCGCCCGCGCGCACCAGCTCCTCCGCGGTGAGCCGGCTCAGCGCGTCGGTCATCCGGTCGGCGCGGCCATGGCGAGGAAGGAGCGGGACGTAGACGTTCATCCCCTGCGCCGCGAGATCGTCCGCGATCCGCTCGAACTGCTTCGGGCAGTTCGTGAAGCCATGGAGCAGCACGACCGCGCGATCGGTACGGGCGCCGGTCGCGAGGACGCGCGAGCGGCAGGCGGGGTTGAAGCCCGCGCCCTCCCGCGCGCGAATCGAGTCCACCCGCGCGATCGCCTCGTCGTACGTGCGGGCCGGGCGCGGGGGATCCCCGGGCGGCACCCCGGGGAGCGTGCCGAGGACGAGCCAGGCCGCCGTCAGCGAGACGACGGCGACTCCGGCCGATGCGATCCACCACCGTCGGGTCGGTCGCGGCATGCGCGTGGGGTCCTCCCGCTTCGGGGAAGGCCGCGCGCTACCGTGCGGTCGGTCGCAGCGCGGCGCGGTAGCGCCAGTTTATCAGGAAGAGGATGCCGACGACGATCAGGGGGGCGGAAATCAGCGCGAACGCCGACCAGTGCATGCGGCCCCAGCCGGCGACCAGGTACGCGATCCCGAGGAGCGGGAAGAGGATCCCGCCGATCCACTCGTGCCGCCAGATCAGCGCGAGGCCGATCAGCACGATGAGGGTCGGGGTGAGGTGGAGCGCGAGCGCGCCGATCCTCTCCCAGAACGTGAACTTCATGGAGAAGACGTCGAGCGCGAAGACGGCGAGGAAGAGGCCGAAGAGGATGCAGAGGAGCCGGGGCGACCAGTAGAGAACGCGCCGCTGGGTCTCGTTCACGAATGCGCTCTCCCCTTGGCCTAGCGTGGGTCCCGAAACCTGTCCTTCGCCGAGCGGTCGCCTACCGGGAGCTGAAGAACCCGATGGCGAGCACGCCGAAGATCAGCGCCGCGATCGGCAACAACACCGCGAACGTGATCAGGGCGATCGCACTGATGCTCGGTGGGACGTGATGATGCTGGTGGGCCATGCGCGCCTCCTTGGAGCCGAGCCCCAACCCCGAGGGGTTTCCGACCCCTCTCATGACGGAAACGCGTGCAGAAGCCGTACCCGCTCCGGGGGCCCCCGCGGATCGCACCCAAACCGTTTTTGGACAGTCGCTTGCGCCGTTCGCGCCGATCCCGCATGGGGCGACCGGCGGCCCTTCCGTCCTGACTACCTGGCAGGTACCCTGACGGTTTCGGCGGAGTAGTACCGCCGATGGTACGGCCGGAGCATGGCCGCCCCGGAGGCCCCGTCGGGATAATCGTGGCGACCAACGAGATCCGACGATCGCCGGCCCGGGGCCGGGATCGACCAGAGACCCAGACCGGGGACCCCACCATGAACCGGACCGTGAGCGCTCTCGCCTCCCTCAAGTTGACCGTCGTCCTCGTCCTCCTGATCGCGGTCGCCCTCTCCGCCGGCACGATCGTGGAGTCGCTCCACGGGAGCGACGCCGCGCGCGCCGTCTACTACGCGCCCTGGTTCTTCGCGCTCCAGGGGGTCTTCGCGCTCAACATCGTGGCGGCGCTCTGGGAGCGCTTCCCGCGCGACCGCTGGCGGATCGGCTTCCTGATCACGCACGCCTCGATGCTGATCATCCTGATCGGCGCGCTCATGACCGCCACGCTCAAGATCGAGGGGAACCTCCCGCTCTGGGAGGGGGAGTCGTCGAACTCGATCCTCCAGGGCGACGATCCGCGCACGGCCCCGCACCACGCGCTCCCGTTCACGGTCCGGCTCGACGCGTTCGAGATGGACTTCTACCAGGGGACGATGCGCCCCTCGATGTTCCGGAGCCGGGTCACGATCATCGACGGGTCCGGCGCCGAGCATCCGGGCGCGCTCTGGATGAACCACCCGCTCGCGTACGGCGGCTACGAGTTCTTCCAGTCGAGCTACCGGATGGACCGGGGGCGGCAGATGTCGGTCCTCTCGGTCTCGAAGGATCCCGGACAGCCGGTCGTCTTCTGGGGCTACGGGCTCCTCGTCTTCGGGATGCTCGTCGTCCTGACGACGCGCATCGCGCAGCGCCGCGCCGCCGAGCGCGCCCCGACGTCCGGGACGATCCGGCTCGGCCTCGCCGGGCGGAAGGGCGTGACGGCGCGGGTCGCGGCCGTCGGCGTGGGGCTCCTCGCGGCCGCCGCCGCGGCGGGAGCGATCGCGCTCGGGCCACGCCCCGCGACGGCGGCCACGGCGCCGACCGCGGCCGAGACCGACGTCATCCGCCGGCTCCCGGTCCAGAACGACGGGCGCACGATGCCGCTCGACACGCAGGCGCGGGACGCCGTGCGCACCGTGACCGGCTCGACGTCGTGGCACGGCTACGACCCGGTCGCGCTCGTCGTGGGGTGGACCGTCGATCCCGAGGGCTGGTCGAAGGAGAAGGTCGTCCGGGTGAGCGGCGACATCGCGAAGGTGGCCGGGCTCCCGGCGGGAACGCGCTACGCGAGCTACGAGGAGCTGGTCTCGAGCCGCGCGCTCCTCCAGGCGATCATGATGGCCCGGCACCGCTCCGATTCCGAGCACAAGCCGGCGCCGCTCGACAAGCACCTCGCGAAGCTCGACGAGCGCTTGGGCGAGCTCGACTCGTACCTGGGCGGGCGCGGCATCCGCGCGATCCCGGGAACGAGCCCGCAGGCGCGCTGGAACCCGCCGACCACGATCACGACCGCGGCGTCGTACGCGACGCTCGAGTCGAAGGTGCGGCCGGTCGCTCCCGACTTCTATCCGCCGCGCGCGGCGATCGACCGCGAGCTGACGTACAACCGCGTGCATCCGGTGCGGCTCGCCTGGATCCTCCTCCTCCCCGCGGCGCTGGCCGCCGGGTTCTCCCTCTCGCGCGACCGGAAGCCGCTCGTCTGGATCGCGCGGATCGCGACCGTCCTCGGCTTCGCCGTCATGACGTGGGGGATCGTGATGCGCTGGCAGATCGCCGGCCGCATCCCGGCGTCGAACATGTACGAGTCGATGCTCTTCCTCGGATGGGGCGTCGGGCTCTTCGCGCTCGTCACGGTCCTCCTCCGGAACCGGATGCTCCTCTTCAACGCGACCGCGATGTCGGCGCTCGTGATGCTGCTCCTCGACCGGCTGCCGATCGATCCCTTCATCCACCCGATGCCGCCGGTCCTCTCGGGGACGCCGTGGCTCGCGATCCACGTGCCGATCATCATGGTCAGCTACTCGGTCTTCGCGATCGCCACGTTCCTCGGGCACGTCGTGCTCGGCGTCTGGATCTTCCGGCCGGGCGAGCGCGCGACGGCCGAGCGCTGGAGCGACCTCCTCTACTGGTATCTCCTGGTGGGGTCCATCCTCCTGATCGCGGGGATCCTGACCGGCTCGATCTGGGCCGCGTCGTCGTGGGGGCGCTACTGGGGCTGGGATCCGAAGGAGGTCTGGTCGCTGGTCGCGTTCCTCGCGTACATGGCGATCCTGCACGCGCGCTTCGACGGCATGATCCGATCGTTCGGCGTCGCGGTCTGCTCGATCGCGGCGTTCTGGACGATCCTCATGACGTACCTCGGCGTGAACTTCGTCCTCGCCTCGGGCCTCCACTCCTACGGGTTCGGCAGCTCGAACCTCGTGGCGATCATGGCGGTCATCGCGCTCGCGGAGACGGCGTTCGTGGTCGCCGGGTGGCTCTCGTACAAGCGGCAGGCGGCGGGAGCGACGGGCCCGGCGGCCTGACCGGCAGGCGGCCTCGGCCCCGGGCTAGGAGACGACCGTCGCGATCGCGATGCCGTCGTGCCCCTTCACGCCCACGACCTGGAGCGCGGTGGCGGCGACGCGCGGCTCGGCGGCCATCATCTCGAGGACGCGGCGCGTTCCCACCACGTCCGGATCGTCGTTCTTCGCCTCGGCGACCTTGCCGCTCCGCACCACGTTGTCGATCAGGATCAGGCCGCCCTTCCGCGTGAGCTTGAGCGCCCAGCGGAAGTAGTCGGGGTTGCTCGGCTTGTCCGCGTCGATGAAGACGAGATCGAACGGGCCGAACCCGTCCCGCTCGACCTGGGGTAGCGACTCGAGCGCCTTGCCGACGCGGATCTCGACCCGCTCGGTCAGGCCGGCGCGCGCGAGATTGCGGCGCGCGACCTCCGCGTGCTTCGCCTCGTACTCGAGGGTGACGAGGCGCCCGCCGTCGGCCAGCGCCCGCGCCAGCCACGTCGTCGAGTAGCCGCCGAGGGTCCCGATCTCGAGGATCGCGCGCGCGTCCACGGCGCGCGCCAGGACGTGGAGGAGCTTCCCGAGGAGCGGCGAGACCTGGATCTCGGGGAGGCCCGCCTTCTTGGCGTCGGTGAGCCCGGCCTCGAGCGCGGGATCGGCAGGGGCGAAGAGGCCGGCGAAGTATTCGTCGACGTGGGACCAGGCGTTCGGTTCCATGGGACCTCGATTCGTGCAGGGGGTCGGGTTTCCGCCGCGGCCGGCGGAACCGTCAGCGGGCGGGTCTGGGCGCGCTCGGCGCGCTTACTTGAAAGATCGCATCGGGCGCGGCGTCCGGCCAGGGCGTCGTCGCCGGCAGCCCCACCCACTCCATCGCGGGCTCGAGCGACCGGAAGATCCCGAAGTGCTCGGGATCCGCGTCGGCCAGGAGCGCGAACATGCGGGTCAGTCCGAAGACCGCGTCCGACGATACCACGATCGCGCGGTGCGCCTGGCGGTGGAACGGGTGGATCTGCGCCAGGCTCCGGACGCCGTCGCTCGTGACCATGATCTCGCTGAGATCGCGGAAGTCGACGATCTGGCGGAACGTGGCGCGGAACCGCGGATCCGCCCCGAGCGCCTTCGCGTGCGCGAGCAGATCGCCGTCGGTCACCGTGCCGTACCCGCGCGAGAAGACGATCCCGCGCGCGAGGTCGATCCAATACGAACCCGGCATGTGCCCCCCTGGCTATCCGGTTCGATCGTCGGGAAGAACGGGACGAGCCTACACCCGGACGTCCGGCCCTGGCTACGGGGTCGCTTCGAGGGTCTCCTGGGCGGAGGCCGCGCGCCAGCGGCCGCCGTCTTCGACGAAGACGTCCGTGAACCGCACGCGAACGACGTCGGTCGTGTCGGCGCCTTGCAGCACGTTGACCCCGGTCACGATCACCGCGCCCCCGTACTGGCGGACGACCAGCGATTCGAGGCCGCGGGAGCGGTACTTCGGGGGCGCGCCGGCCATGCGCATCATCGTCAGGTTGTGCTTGCTCCGGAGCTCGCCGCGCCAGGAGACGTCGAGGAAGTCGTCGGTCAGGAGCGAATCGAGTGCGGCGGAGTCCTGTGCCGCGATCGCCTCGAGCCAGCGCTGCTCGAGCGCGACGAAGTGGGCGGCCGGCGGAACCTTCGGCGGGGCGGGCGTGCCGCAGCCCGCCGCGAGGAGCGCTCCGGCGAGCGCCGCGACGAGGGCGGCCGCGCTGGCGCGCGCTTCGAGGGTCGCGCGCCGGCCCGCCGCGGCCGCGCGCGTCAAAACACGATCCTCGTGCCGGCGCCCGTCGCTTCGGACACCCCGCCGGATACGGCTCCGGTGGAATCGTAGACCGTGAACCGGATCTTCGAGGTGTAGTGGTTGCCGTCCGCGCCCAGCGTGATCGACTCCAGCAGCTCTCCGTGCCCTGCCGGCAACCAGCCGCCTCCGGACTCGATATCGTTCCAGGCGACCGGCGGCTTCGTCATGTAGAAGACGTATTTCGCCTCGAAGGCGCGCGGTCCGGTCCGGCGCCAGATGCCATAGGCGGGCGTCGCGGGAGGCACCTCGTCGTAGTTCGACGACTCGGTCATCGTGCCGCCCTCGTTGAAGACGTACGAGAACTCGAGATCGTGGATCAGCGCGAAGGAACCCGACTGGAATTGGACCTTCGAGCGCCACGCGCCGGTCAGCGTCGGTCCGGTCGCGGTCGCGGGCGCCCGGCCGGAGGAGGGTCCGCACGCGCCAGCAGAGAGCGCGAGCGCGGCCACGACGAGGGCGCGCCTCATCCGAGCCTCGGCGCCACGGCGTCCGCCGCCGCGGCCGACGTCATCACCGGGATCACGTCGAAATCCACGAGGTCGCTCCAGCGCGAGATCCATTCGTCGAGGAGGGCCCGGTCGTCGCACTCCATCACCTGGTAGCAGCGCGCGAG
>JBLMXB010000076.1:0-6568 GCA_050257555.1 Hyphomicrobiales bacterium
GATCGGCTCGTCCCCGTCGCGCGGGTCTTCCCACCGCTGCGTCGAGGCGTCGAACGTCCAGCGGCTCGAGATCACGAACCAGATCCGCACGTCGCCCCACCGCGCGGACTCCGGCACGTAGCGCGACACCTCCGACGCGATCTGCGCGCGGAGCGCCGGCTCGCGCGCGACGACGGCGCGAAGCAGAGAGTCGATCGAGGCGCGCTCCCCCCGCGCCTGGAAGAACGAGAGGCCGCACGCGGTGGACTCCGGATAGAGGAGCGCCCGCGTGAAGTCCTCGTCGGTGATCAGGCATCGGTTCTGGTAGCCCTGGAACTGGCGGAGGAGACGGTAGGGCGCGCTCGTCGCGATGCGCGTCACGGCGCGGCGGCGGTCCTTCGCCGACGCGGGCGCGCCGTCCTCCCAGAGCGAGAGCACTTCCATCGCGGGCGCCACGCCGATTTTGATGTCGGACGCGGCGAGCGGACGCGGCGAGCCGGCGCGGGCGGCGGGCGGCGACACGATGGCCGCGGCCAGGATGAGCGTCGCCACGAGCGCCACCGTCGTGGACAGGCGCGCGGCCGCCCCAAGCAATCCGCGAATCGAATGTGAAGCGAACCGAAGAGCCACGCGCAGGCGATCAGCCTCCGCGGAAGAGCCGGTCCACCAGTTCGCGATGATGGTCGAGGACGGCTTTCCGTTTCAGTTTGAGCGAAGGTGTCATGAACCCGTTCTCGATCGTCAGGTCGTCCGGTATCAGCTCGAATCGTTTGATCTTCTCGTGCGGAGCGAGCGGGCCGTTCACGCGCGCCACGTCCTCCGCGATCATCTCGCGCGAGGCGCCCGGTCCCGGCACGATCAGCGCCGCGACGTACTTCTGTCCGTCGCCCACGACCAGCGCCTCGGCGATGTGCGGCGACGCCTTGAGCGCTTCCTCGATCGGCTGCGGCGCCACCTTCTTCCCGACGCTCGTCACGAGGAGGTCCTTCTTCCGGTCGGTAATCCGGAGGAAGCCGTCCGTGATCTCGCCGATGTCGCCCGTGTGGAACCAGCCGTTCTCGAGCGCCTCGCGCGTCTCCTTCGGCTTCTGCCAGTAACCCTTCATGATCATCGGGCCGCGCACCACGATCTCGCCGTCCTCGGCGATCCGCGCCTCCACGCCCTCGAAGAGCGGTCCCACCGTGCTGACCCTGTGGCGCTCGAACGTGTTCACGCAGATGGCCGACGACGTCTCGGTCAGCCCGTACCCCTCGTGGATCGCGAGGCCCGCCCCCAGGTAGAAGAGCCCGACCTCGCGGTTCAGCGGCGCGCCGCCCGAGACCCGGAGCCGCGTCCGACCGCCCATGCCCCGGGCGATCTTGCGATAGACCAACGCCGAAGCGGCCGCCCGCTGGATCGAGAGCCAGGGCGGGATCGGCTCCCGCTCGTCCTTGAGCCGCCCCCACTCGACCGCCACCCGATACGCCCACCGGAAGATACCCCGCGTGAAGTGTCCCGCTCCCGCCGCGGTCTCCCGCGCCCGCGCCAGCACCTTCTCGAACATCCGCGGCACGGCCAGGATCACGGTCGGGCGGACCTCGCGCAGGTTGTACGGCAGCCGGTCGAACGACTCGGCGTACGCGATCGTGGTCCCGGCCCACAACATCGTATAGAACCCCGAGCAGCGCTCGAAGACGTGGCTCAGGGGGAGGAACGAGAGGTAGACGTCCTCCGGCCCGACCCGCATGGCCTTGGTCGCCGCGATCACCTCCGCCACGAAGTTGGCGTGCGTCAGCATGACGCCCTTGGGGGTCCCGGTCGTGCCCGACGTATAGATGATGCTCGCGACGTCGCCCGGCGCCGGGCCTTCCTCCCGCACCCGCGAACCCGATCCCTGCCCCTGTCCGGGCAGCCCGTCCCGGTCGAACGTCCAGATCCAGCGGAGCGGAACTCCCGCCGCCTTCACCGCTTCGAGCTTCTCCTGCTGCTCCTGGTCCGAAACGAAGGCGGCGATCGCCCCGGCGTCCTGCGCCATCGGGACGATCTGGCTGGCCGGGAGGGTGGGGTAGATCGGGACCGTGATCGCCGCGATCGAGAGGATCGCCAGGTCCGCGACCACCCACTCGTACCGGCTCTCGGAGGCGACCAGGACCCGGTCGCCGCGCGACACCCCCTGCTCCCTAAGCCAGGCGGCCACGTGCCCGACCTCGACGTCGAACTGGTCGATCGAGATCGGCACCCACTGGCCGGCCCGTTTGACAAGAAACGCGTCGCGCTTGCGATGCGTTTCGCGGGCATACCGAAGTAGACCCGGAGCGGTGTTCACGTCCATGCGTTGACCTCCCTCGACCACTGTGACACACTCCCTGTGCGTGGCCAACTTCTATCGGACCTTGACGCTCCGGACCTGAACCCGGACGGATCGACGATGCGCGACGTCGTGCTCATGGATGGGCTCCGGACCCCGTTCGCCAAGTCGGGGACCGCGCTCGCAACGGTGGCGCCACGCGAGTTGGGACGCGTGGCGGTCGCGGAGCTGCTCGCGCGCACCGGCGTCGATCCCGCCGAAGTCGACGAAGTCATCATCGGCAACGTCGCCGGCCCCTCCGACTCCGCCAACGTCGCGCGCGTGATCGCGCTCCTCGCCGGCATTCCCGAAAACGTTCCCGCCTACACCGTCCATCGCAATTGCGCCTCCGGCATGGAGTCGATCACGGAGGCGCACGAGAAGATCGCGTCCGGCCGCGCGGAGCTGATCGTCGCGGGCGGCGTCGAGTCGATGAGCCAGATCCCGCTCTACCTGAGCGACGGGATGACGAAGGTCTTCGAGCGCGCGTCCCGCGCCCGCTCCCTCGGCCAGCGGCTCGCCGCGTTCGCGTCGATCCGGCCGAAGGACTTCACCCCGCGCATCGCGATCATGGAAGGGCTCACCGATCCAGTCTCGGGCCTCAACATGGGCGAGACGGCGGAGGTGCTCGCGAAGGAATTCGGCATCTCGCGCGAGGCGCAGGACGACTTCGCGCTCATGAGCCACCGCCGCGCGGTCGCCGCGATGGAGGCGGGGCGCATGGGCGAGGAGATCGTTCCGGTGTTCGAGCCGCCCTACAAGGAAGCGGTCGCCGAGGACGTCGGCCCGCGGAAGAACCAGTCGCTCGAGGCGCTCGCGAAGCTCCGTCCGTTCTTCGATCGGAGGAACGGGACCGTGACCCCGGGGAACTCCTGCCCGATCACCGACGGCGCGGCGGCGGTGCTGGTCGCGTCGGCCGAGAAGGCGAAGGCGCTCGGGCTGACCCCCTCGGGCCGGATACGCGGCTACGCGTTCGTGGGCCTCGATCCCGCCCGCATGGGACTCGGGCCGACGTACGCGACGCCGGTCGCCCTGAAGCGCGCCGGCGCGTCGTTCAAGGACCTCGGCCTGATCGAGCTGAACGAGGCGTTCGCGGCGCAGGTGATCGCGAACGAGATCGCGATGGCCTCGCCTCAGTACTGCCGCCAGCACCTGGGCCTCCCCGGCGCGCTAGGCGAGATCGACCGCGACCGCCTGAACGTGAACGGCGGCGCGATCGCGCTCGGCCATCCGGTCGGCGTCTCGGGGACGCGGCTCGTGCTCACGCTCCTCCGCGAGATGCGCCGTCGCGACCTGCCGCTCGGCTTGGCGACCCTCTGCGTCGGCGGCGGCCAGGGCGCCGCGCTCGTGATGGAGCGCGCCGCGTGAGCCGCCGCCCACCCACCAGCCCGGAGCGCGCCGCGTGAAGGAGATCGTGACGCAGTTCGGCCCCTTCCGCCTCGAGGCGCACGAGTCGGGCATCGCCATCCTCTGGTTCGACGATCCCGACCGCCGCGTGAACCTGCTCGACTCGAACGCGCTCTCGTCGCTCCGCGCCGCGCACGACGCGATCAAGAAACGCGCCGACGCGACCTTCCCGCGCGCGCTCGTCGTGACGAGCGGGAAGGAAGGGCAGTTCATCGCCGGCGCCGACGTGGACGAGTTCGACCGGATCGAGGACGTCGCGGCCGCTGAGGCGAAGGTGAAGGAGGCGCAGCAGCTCTTCCAGGACTTCGCCGAGCTGCCGTTCCCGACCGTGGCCGCGATCAACGGCCCGTGCCTCGGCGGCGGCACCGAGCTGTCGCTCGCGATGCGCTACCGTGTCGCCTCCGACGGCCGCGAGGTGACGATCGGGCTCCCCGAGGTGCAGCTCGGCATCCTCCCCGGCTTCGGCGGCACGACGCGCCTGCCGCGGGTGATCGGGCTCGTCCCCGCGCTCAGCCTCCTCCTCACGGGGAAGACGCTCGATCCGCGCCGCGCCCGCGCCGCGGGGCTCGTGGACGACGTGCTGCCCGCGCCGCGCTTCGCGGAGCGCGCCATCGCGTGGACCGAGTCGCTCCTCGCGAAGCCGCGCCCGCGCCGCGCCGTGCCCGATCCCGTGAACCGCATCCTCCAGTCGGTGCCGCCCTTCCGCTCCTACGCGCTCGGCCAGGCGCGGAAGGGCGTGATGCACGAGACCGGCGGGCACTATCCCGCGCCGCTCGAGATCCTGCGCGTCGTCGGCGCGTCGTGGGGAAAGCCGGTCGCCGAGGCGCTCAAGCTCGAGCGGAAGGCGGTCGCGAAGCTCCTCTTCACCCCGGAGGCGGTCCACCTCCGCGGCATCTTCCACCTGCGGGAGCGCGCGAAGCGCGTGCCGCCGGCGAGCGAGGCGCGCCGCGTCGGGAACGCGGCGGTCCTCGGCGCGGGGACCATGGGCGGCGAGATCGCGTTCCTGATGAGCCAGCGCGACCTCCGCGTCCGGCTCCGCGACATCAAGCCCGAGCCGATCCTCCATTCGCTCGCGCACGCGCGGTCGCTCTTCGACCGCGAGGTGTCGCGGAAGCGGATGTCGCGTGCCGATCGCGAGCGCGCGATGGGGCGGATCGAGCCGACGGTCGCGCTGAACGGGTTCGCGCGCGTGGACCTGGTGCTCGAGGCGGTCGTCGAGGACCTGAGCATCAAGCAGTCGCTCTTCCGCGAGCTGGAGACGCAGGTCGCGCCGACGTGCGTCTTCGCGACGAACACGTCGTCCCTCTCGGTCGAGGCGATGGCGAAAGGGCTCGCGCACCCCGAGCGCGTCGTCGGCATGCACTTCTTCAATCCCGCGACGCGCATGCCGCTCGTCGAGGTGATCCGCACCGACCAGACCGACCCGGCGGCGCTCGACACGGTGATCGCGCTCACGCGCCGGCTCAAGAAGACCCCGGTCCTGGTGCGCGACGCGCCCGGCTTCCTCGTGAACCGGATCCTGATGCCGTACCTGGCCGAGGCGGTCGGCTTCGTCGAGCGCGGCGAGTCGATCCGCGCGGTGGACCAGGCGCTCAAGGGCTTCGGCATGCCGATGGGTCCGCTCGCGCTCCTGGACGAGATCGGGATCGACGTCGCGCGCAAGGTGGCGCACGTGCTGGGCGAGGCGTTCGGCGACCGGATGCCCTCGATCGCGCTCCTCGACAAGCTCGTCGGGGAGGGCGCGCTCGGGAAGAAGACGGGCCTCGGCTTCTACCGGTACGTGAACGGGAAGCGGGATCAGGTCAATCCCTCGCTCGCGTCGCTCGCGTCGTCGTCCTCGGGGACGCCGGCCGCCGAAGTGGCCGACCGCATGGTGGACGCGATGGTGAACGAGGCGGCACTCGCGCTCGAGGAGCGCGTCGTCGAGGTGCCCGAGGACGTGGATCTGGCGATGATCTTCGGGACCGGGTTCCCGCCCTTCCGCGGCGGGCTCCTCCGCCACGCCGACACGGTCGGCGTCGGCACGATCGTCGAGCGGCTCGCGCGCCGGCAGCAGGCGGGCGCGCCGTACGGGCCGTGCGGCCGGCTCCAGCGGATGGCGCTGGGCGGCGAGACGTTCCACGCCGCGACGAATCACGAAAGTACAGGTGGGGCGCGCCCGCGCGAAGCGGCCAGCGCCTCGGGAAGAAGATAGACCGATGCACCCCAGCCAAGGAGAACGTCATGCCGAACGTCATGAGCGTATTGCGCGCGGAGATTCGCCGCCTGGCGCGCAAGGAATCGAGGGAGGCCGTGCGCGATCTGCGCCGCCAGGTGACGGCCATGCGCCGCCGCGTCGCGGACGCGCGGAAGCAGATGGCCGAGCTGGAGCGCCTCGCGAAGCGTAGCGCCGCGACCGCCTCGGCGGCGGCCGCCGGCACGAGGACGGCCATGGAGGCGGAGGAGTCCGGGAAGCAGGTTCGCTTCTCGCCCCGGTGGGTCCGGGTCCACCGCGCCCGGCTCCACATGAGCCGGAAGGACTACTCGCGGCTGGTCGGCGTCTCGCCGCAGACGATCCTCCTCTGGGAGACGGGGAAGACGCGCCCGCGTCGCGGCGTTCTCGCCGCGTGGCGCGACCTCCGCTCGAAGGGGATCCGCGAGATCAAGTCGGCGCTCGGCGGCGGCAAGCCCGCGAAGGGCGCGAAAGGTGCGAAGGCGGCGAAGCCCGCCAAGGCCGCGAAGCGGGGCCGCCCCGCCCGGAAGAAGAAGGCCGCGCCGAAGCGCGCCGCCGCGAAGCGGACCGCGCCGGCCCGTCGCGGCCGCGCGACGCGGACCCGGAGAGGGCGCGCGAAGAAGAAGTGACGCCGGAAGGCGAGG
>JBLMXB010000077.1:0-3883 GCA_050257555.1 Hyphomicrobiales bacterium
CCACCTTGTTCCGCGTGAAGACCACGGCGGAAACGCACGGGCGGTCGCTGACCACCAGCGCGAGGTCCGGCTTCCCGGTCCTCTTGATCCCGCAGGAGCATGCCGCGGCACGGAACCCCGGGACGACGATCTCCTTCGGCAGCTTCAACCCCTCACTCCTCCGCACCAGGTGCTGCGTTTCACAATTACGGCAACGTATCCAAAAATCGGTCCCGGAAAGCGCTGCGCCACTTGGACACACAGACCGGCTGCGCCGCCTCGGAGGGCGGGGCTCCGTTCGTGGCTCGCCGTGCGGTGAACCCGGACGGCTGCGCTTTACCTCACTCTGCCCCCCCTCCTGCGGCGACTCCGCCATGCTCTCCCGTTGTGCCCCCCGTTTTTCCTACTGCGGGGGTACCCTTGGGAGCGTATTTCGATATGGAGTGGGGCGTGTGCCTTCTGTGCTGTCTTCCCGATACTTTACCGAAATCATGAAACGCGGCGCTACACGTTCGCGCCGCAGCACTTTTTGTATTTCTTCCCCGACCCGCAGGGACACGGGTCGTTCCGGCCGATCTTGGCGCCCTCGCGTTTCTGCGTGGTCTTCCCGGCGCTCTTGATGTCCCCGCGGGAAAGGGTGACCCGCGCCGGGCGCGGGGCGGGCGCCCGTTCCTTCAGTTCGGCCCTCTCCTCCTCGCGCTGCACCCTGACGTGGAAGAGGCGCCTGAGGGATTCCTCCTTGATCCGGGCGATCAGGTCCGAGAAGAGATCGAACCCTTCCCGCTGGTACTCCTTGAGCGGGTCCTTCTGGGCGTACCCGCGCAGGCCGATCCCCTCCTTGAGGTGATCCATCGACAGGAGGTGGTCCTTCCACAGCGCGTCCACCGTGGAGAGGAGAAACATCCGCTCGAAGTAGCGGATCGCGTCGGCGCCGTAATCGGCCTCCTTCTTCGCGTAGAACGCCTCCGCCCCCGTCCGTATCCGGTCCGCGAGGCCGGACGGAGTGAGCGTGGGCCTCTCCGACTCCGGGACCTCCGGCCGGAACCCGAACTGCGCGTAGACGGCGGTGGAAAGCGCCTCGAAATCCCATTCCTCCGGGTGCGTCTTCTCGTCGGCGAACCTCCCGACGAGGTCCTCCGCCACCTCCCCGGCGAACTCGAGCACCATCTCCCGGAGGCCCTCGCTTCCGAGGATGTCCCGCCGCATGTCGTAGATCACCGTGCGCTGCTTGTTCATCACGTCGTCGTATTCGAGGAGGTGCTTCCGGATGTCGAAGTTGTGGCCTTCGACCTTCTTCTGGGCGTTCTCGACCGCGCGGTTGATGAGCGGGTGCTCGATCGGCTCCCCCTCCTCCATCCCGAGCTTCTCCATGATCGGCGAGATCCGGTCGGAGCCGAAGATCCGGAGCAGGTCGTCCTCGAGCGAGAGGTAGAAGCGCGAGGAGCCCGGGTCTCCCTGCCGTCCCGCGCGGCCGCGCAGCTGGTTGTCGACCCGGCGGGACTCGTGGCGCTCCGTCCCGATGATGTGGAGCCCACCCTTTTCGACGACCCCTTCCCCCAGCTTGATGTCGACGCCGCGGCCGGCCATGTTGGTGGCGATCGTCACCCTTCCCGCGTGTCCCGCCTCGGCGATGATCTGCGCCTCCTGCTCGTGGTGCTTGGCGTTCAGGACGTTGTGGGGGACGCCATGGCGCGTGAGCAGCCCGGAGAGCCGCTCGGATTTCTCGATGGAGACGGTGCCCACCAGGACCGGCCGCCCCTGCTCGTGAAGCCCCTTGACCTCCTCGAGGACCGCCTGGAACTTCTCCTTCTCCGTCCGGTAGATCTGGTCGGAGAGATCCTCGCGGATCATCGGCTGGTTCGTCGGCACGATGGTCACGGCGAGCTTGTAGATCTGCTGGAACTCGGCCGCCTCGGTGTCGGCCGTCCCTGTCATGCCGGCCAGCTTGTCGAACATGCGGAAGTAGTTCTGGAAGGTGATGGTCGCCAGCGTCTGGTTCTCGTTCTCGATCTTGACCCCTTCCTTGGCCTCCACCGCCTGATGGAGACCGTCGGACCAGCGCCGCCCCGGCATGAGCCGCCCGGTGAACTCGTCGACGATGACGACCTCGCCGTCCTTCACCATGTAGTCGACGTCCCGATGGAACAGGATGTGGGCCTTGAGCGCCTGGTTCACGTGGTGGAGCACCTCGATGTTCCCCGGGTCGTAGAGGTTGTCCACCGACAGGAGGCGTTCGAGCTTGGGGATCCCCGCGTCCTCGGTGAGGAGCACCTGGCGGGCCTTCTCGTCGACCGTGTAGTCGGCGTCCTTCTTGAGGAACGGGATGACGGAGTTCACCCGCGTGTAGAAGGAGGTCGACTCCTCCGCGGGGCCGGAGATGATGAGGGGCGTCCGCGCCTCGTCGATCAGGATGTTGTCGACCTCGTCGACGATCGCGAAGTGAAGCTCGCGCTGGACGTACTCGTCCAGGCTGAACTTCATGTTGTCGCGCAGGTAGTCGAAGCCGAACTCGTTGTTGGTGCCGTAGGTGATGTCGGCGCGGTAGGCGTCGCGCCGCTCGACGTCGCGCAGGTTCTGGAACCGGTAGTCCTTCGGGATGTAGGTCGGGTCGAAGACGAAGCTCCGGTCGTGGATGATCGAGGCGGTGGAGAGGCCGAGGTAGCTGTAGATGGGCCCCATCCACTGGACGTCGCGGCGGGCGAGGTAGTCGTTGACGGTGATGAGGTGCGCGCCCTTCCCCTGGAGCGCGTTCAGGTAGAGCGGCAGCGTGGCGACGAGGGTCTTCCCCTCGCCGGTCTTCATCTCGGCGATGCGCCCCTGGTGGAGGACGATGCCGCCGAGGCACTGGACGTCGAAGTGGCGGAGCCCGATGCTGCGCCGCGAGGCCTCGCGGACGGCGGCGAAGGCCTCGGGGAGGATGTCGTCGAGGGTGGCCTCCTCGCTCGCGAGGCGCTCCCTCCACTCGGCGGTCTTCTGCGGGAAGGCCTCGGGCGGCAGGTCCTCGTAGGTCTTCTCGAGGTCGTTGATCTCCTGGACGATGGGCCACAGGCGGCGAAGGGTGCGCTCGTTGGCGCTCCCGAAGATGCGCGTGAGGAAGCTCGGCATGGGAAACGCGCCATTGTCGTCGTGGGTATGGGGCAGGTCAAGTTATCGGGGCGGAACGTGCGGGGCGGGCCATGGTTCGTAGCGCCATGGCGTGAGCCGACTCAGGTGCACGATGGGCCAGCCGCCGTGGATCGCGAGCGTCGCACTCAGCGCTCGACGCGCACCGCCGAATGCACGCGCGAGCCGAGGAACCGCTCGCCGACGTGGATGAAGCGGTCCGGCACGTCGGTCACGAAGAAGCTCGTCGACCCCCGCCCGTCCCGCCGCGCGAGCCCGCGCTCGGCGACGAGCGCGGCCACCGCGCGCGCGGTCTCCTCGGCCGAGTCGACGAGCGTCACGGCCGGACCCATCACCTCGGCGATGACCGGCTTCAGCAGCGGGTAGTGCGTGCAGCCGAGCACGAGCGTGTCGATGCCGCTCTTCGCGAGGCTCGCGAGGTACGTCTCCGCGACGCTCCGCGGGATCGCGCCGTCGACCCAGCCCTCCTCCGCGAGCGGCACGAAGAGCGGACACGGGCGCGTGTAGATCTCCAGCCCGGGACGGAGCCGGCGGAGCGCGTGCGTGTACTGGCCGGACGCGATCGTCGCCTCGGTTCCGATCACGCCGACCCGCCCGCTGCGCGTCTTCGCCACCGCCGCGCGCGCGCCGGGCTCGATCACACCGACGATCGGCACCGGAAAGCGCTCCTCGAGCGCGCGGAGCGCCACCGCGGACGCCGTGTTGCACGCGACGACCAGCAGCTTGATCCCGCGCGCGACGAGGAACTCGACGTTCTCGACGCTGTACCGCGTGACCGTCT
>JBLMXB010000078.1:0-15203 GCA_050257555.1 Hyphomicrobiales bacterium
GCCGGTGCCTGGAGAAGGACCCGGACGACCGGTGGCAGACGGCGCGGGATCTGCTCTTGGAGTTGAAGTGGGTGGGGGAGGCGGGCTCGCGTGCGGGCGTGGCGGCGCCGATCGCGCACCGGCGGAAGACGCGCGAGCGGATCGCGTGGGGCGTCGCCGGCGTCGCGATCCTCGCGGCGATCGCGCTCGGCGCCCTCGTGATCGCGCGGACGCCGCCCAAGCCCGAGCCGATCCGATTCACGTTCGACACGCCCGGCTCCATCCGCTCGATCGGCACGCCCAAGGTCTCGCCCGACGGACGCTACGTGGCGTTCAACGCGACCGACAGCCTGGGCGCGACCCGCATCTACGTGCGGGCGATGGGCGGCACCGAGGCGCAGCCGATTCCGAGCACCGAGGGGGCGTTCCGGCCCTTCTGGTCCCCCGACAGCAAGTATCTCGGGTTCATCGCGGACAACAAGATGAAGAAGGTCTCCGTGGGCGGCGGCGTGGCGCAGTCGCTCTGCGACGTGAAGAGCGCCGGAGACGGATCGTGGAGCCCGAGCGGCGTGATCCTCTTCGACGGCAGCCCCACCGATTCCGTCCTCCAGGTGAGCGCCGGCGGCGGCGTGGCCCGGGCCGCGACGCGCGTCGATCGCGCCGCGGGCGAGTACGGCACGGCCTGGCCCCAGATCCTCCCCGACGGCCATCACTTCCTCTACCTGGGGCTCACGCTCAAGGCGGACTCGACGCGGCTCCTCGTTGGGGATCTCAAGTCCCCGAAGACGAAGCTCCTGATGGTCGGCGACGTCTCGCGCATCGAGTACGTCTCGCCCGGATACCTCCTCTTCGTCCGGGACCGGGCGCTCCTGGCGCAGCGCTTCGACCCGCGCTCCCTCAAGCTGGAAGGCGACGCCGTCCCGGTCGTGGACAACGTGGCCGCGGGCGGCGGGACCGCCTCGAACGCGGATTTCTCCGGCTCCGAGAACGGAGTGATCGCCTTCCGGGGCGGACAGAGCGAGGACGTCACCAGCCTGGCCTGGGTGGATCGCACCGGGCGACCGATCCGCGAGGTGGGGGAGACGAAGACGTACTTCGGATACGACGTGTCCGCGGACGGCCGGCACGTCGCGTACGCGACCGGCGGACCGCCGGACGTCTGGGTGCTCGACATGACGCGAAACGTGAGCAGCCGGTTCACGTTCAACGCGGCCGGCGATTACAACCCGATCTGGTCACCCGACGGATCCCGGATCGCGTTCGGCTCCGATCGGAGCGGCCCGGGGGGCGTGTACGTGAAGGCGGCGTCCGGGGCGGGCGCCGACTCCGTGGTCTGGAACGGCCCGACCGAGACCGACCCCCTCGACTGGTCTCCGGACGGCGCGACCCTCGCGTGCGTGCAGTTCAATACGGGGACGCGGGCCGACATCGTCACGATCTCGATGAAGGGGGATCACGAGCCGGTCCCCTTCGTCCAGACGCAGGCCACCGAGGCCGCCCCGGCCTTTTCCCCAGACGGGAAGTGGCTCGCGTACGCCTCCAACGAATCGGGACGTCCCGAGATCTACGTCCAGCCCTTCCCGGGACCGGGCGGGAAGTGGCAGGCGTCGATCGCGGGGGGGCGCGATCCGCGGTGGCGCGGCGACGGCAAGGAGCTCTACTTCATCTCGATGTCGGGCGCGTTGATGGCGGTGGACGTGACGCTGGGGACCTCGGTGGACCTCGGGACCCCGCACGCCCTCTTCCAGCCGGTTCCGACCATCAGCGGGCTCACCATGCACAACTACGACGTGAGCGCGGACGGCCAGCGGTTCCTGATCCGGAAGCCGCTTCGCGCCGGCGAGCTTCCCGCCACCAGCGTCTTCATCAACTGGCCCGCCACGATCGAGAAGCACTGAGCCGCGGCGGGCTCGCGAGCCGACCATGCGCCGACCCGACGAATTCTTCGCCGACCCGAACCCGCTCGCGCCGCTCTACTCGCGATTCCGCGTCGAGGAGCGGATCCTCCTCTCGGGACACTCCCACCAGGCGTGGCCCGACGCCGGCTTCCACGGACAGCTCGCCGCGTGGGCCGACGCCGCGGAGCTGGTGGACGGGAAGTGGGGACGCGCGGAGGAGATGGCGAACCGCGTCCGCGCCGGGTACGCGCGGATCCTCGGCGCGCGGCCCGAGGAGATCGCGCTCGGCGTCAACACCCACGAGCTGGTCGTCCGCTTCCTCTCGGCGCTCCCGCTTCGCGAGCGGCCGCGCCTCGTCACCACCGACGGCGAGTTCCACACGATCCGCCGCCAGCTCGATCGCCTCGCGGAGGCGGGCATCTTCGAGATCGAGAAGGTCGCGGCGCTTCCGTCGGACGCCGCGGCGGAGCGTCTCGCGGCGGCGGTGGACGGGCGCACCGCCGCCGTGCTCGCGTCGTCCGTGCTCTACCGGAACGCGCAGATCGTGCCGGGCCTGGCGCGCGTCCTCGAATCGTGCCGCCGTCACGGCGCCGAGCTCCTGGTCGACGCGTACCATCAGCTGAACGTCGTGCCGATCGACCTCGCGCGGGACGGGCTGGCCGGCGCGTTCGTCACCGGCGCCGGTTACAAGTACTGCCAGCTCGGCGAGGGGAACGCGTTCCTCCGCGTTCCTCCCGAGCGCGCGGAGCTTCGCCCGATCCTCACCGGCTGGTTCGCCGAGTTCGCGCACCTGACCGAGCGGCCGGGCGGGGGCGTGCCGTACGACGCGGGACCGGCGCGCTGGGCCGGGGCCACGTACGATCCGACCAGCCACTACCGCGCGGCGCACGTCTTCGCGTTCCACGCGGAGCAGGAGCTGACGCCCGACCTGCTTCGCGCGGTGAGCCGCCACCAGGTGGCGCGGCTCGCGGAGCGCTTCGACGCGCTCGGCCTCGACCCGCGCGTCGCGACGCGCGACCGCACGGTCCCGCTCGAGCGGATCGGCGGGTTCCTGGCGCTCGAGAGCCCGCACGCGGGCGCCCTCCACCGAGCCCTCCGGGCCCGCGAGATCTTCACCGACGTCCGAGGCGAAGTCCTCCGCCTCGGTCCGGCGCCCTACCTCTCGGACGCGCAGATCGACGCGGCGATCGAGGCGCTCGGCGAGGCCGCGCGGTCGCTCTAGACGCGGAGGCCGTTTCGTAACATAATCGCGATCTCGAACCCACCCCGCGTCCTCAAGGAGAGGAGGTCTCGATGCGCGCACGCTGGCACGTGCTGGTGGCCGGGATGGCCGCGCTGTTCTTCCTGCCTCGCATCTCGCTGGCCGACAATCCCAGCCCGCCGTACTGGTATCTCGCCCCCACCGCCGGAATCGCGACGTTCGACAACGCGATGAAGTTCCCGACGGCCGATCTGAAGGACAAGCTGATCTACGGCGGCCGGCTCGGACGGCGCTTCAGCAATCACCTGAGCTTCGAAGCCGCCGGCGACTACAGCAAGACCCAGGAAGACATCGCGAACGGCGCCGACGTGAAGTACCTGCACCTCGGCGGCGATCTCCGCCTCCACCTCACGAACTGGAGGATCGGAAGCCCGTTCGTCGGGGCGGGCGGCTCCTACACGTCCCGGAAGAGCGATCCGGCGCCGAACGACCTCAACTACGGCGCGTTCGACCTGCTCGGCGGCTGGGAGTCGTGGCTCGGCGGCAAGATCGGGATCCGTCTCGAGGCACGGAACGTCCTCAACATCCCGAAGGGACGGCTCGACTACGCGAAGTACAACGAGGTCTTCTACCTCGGCGGCCTCACGTTCGCGCTCGGCGGCAAGATCCCCGACACGGACGGCGACGGCGTGAACGACAAGAAGGACCAGTGCCCGAACACGCCGACCGGCGCGATCGTCGATCCGAACGGATGCCCGATCGACTCCGACGGCGACGGCGTCTACGACGGCCTCGACCAGTGCGCGAACACGCCGAAGGGCGCGAAGGTGGACCCGAAGGGCTGCCCGATGGATTCGGACGGCGACGGCGTCTACGACGGCATCGACCAGTGCCCGGACACGCCGAAGGGCGCGAAGGTGGACGACAAGGGCTGCCCGATCGATTCGGACGGCGACGGCGTCCCCGATGGCCTCGACCAGTGCGACAACACGCCGACCGGCGCCAAGGTGGACGCGAACGGCTGCCCGATCGATTCGGACAAGGACGGCGTTCCGGACGGGCTCGACAAGTGCCCGGACACGCCGGCCAACGCGAAGGTCGACAAGGACGGCTGCCCGATCGAGGTGACGGAGAAGGAGACCGAGCTCCTCGACACGGGGATGATCCGCCTCGAGAACGTGAACTTCGAGACCGGCAAGTCGGACATCACCGACGACTCGAAGCCGGTGCTCGACACGGTCGGCCAGGTCCTCAGCAAGTGGCCCGAGCTCCGGATCGAGATCGGCGGCCACACCGACTCGCGCGGCTCCGCGGCGTACAACCAGAAGCTGAGCCAGGAACGGGCGCAGGCGGTCCTCAGCTACCTGCTCCAGAAGTTCCCGAACTTGAAGCCCGACCAGTTCGTCGCGAAGGGCTACGGCGAGTCGAAGCCGGTCGTCCCGAACACGAGCCCGCTCAACATGGCGAAGAACCGCCGCGTGGAGTTCGTCGTCCTCAACAAGGACGTGCTCAAGCGGGAGGTCGAGAAGCGGAAGCTGCTCGAGAAATAGACCGAAGCGGAATCGGATTCGACGGTCGTGCGGGGCCGGGCGCCATCGCCCGGCCCCGCGCCGTTTACGGGAGATCCTCGATCGTGTTCGCAGGACTTGCGGTGCCCGCAGGGGCGGAGCCCTAGTTTCCCGACGTCGTGCCGTCGAGGCAGGGGACCGCGCTCCAGGAACCGTGGTCGATGACGGCTCCGCCCTGCGCGATCGACCAGAGGCCGGAAGCCGTCCGCGTCCCGGTGTCGAGGGAGCCCGAGACGGAGAGGAGGCGCGAACCGTCGCCCCCGGTCGCCGACAGCGTCCGGACGGCGCCCGCGCCCGACGCGATGCCTTCCACCTCGAGGCCGGTCGTGTCCCCGGCGACGTAGGCCGTGCCGACCAGGACGCCGCTGCCCGCCGCGAAGTGCCATCGGGCCACGTGTGTCGTGGTCCCGCTCGAGAACGATCCGCAGTAGACCGCGATCGCCTGCGCGTTGCCCGAGAGGCAACGCCAGGCGCCCGAGCCCGCCGGGCCGTCGAAGGTTCCCGCGAAGACGCTCGGCGGGCCCGCGACCGCGAGCGAGCCGCGGACCGCGTATCCGCTGCCCGAGAGGCGGAGCGTGTCGGCCAGCGAGTCGTACGTGCCGGAGAGGACGGCCGTCCCGCCGCCGTCCCGGCTGAGCGTGGCGTACGCCGCGACCTGCGTGGTGTCCGCGCCCGCCCGCGGCGCCCGCGGCGCCGGGGCGGAGAGTGCGGCGGCCGAGATCGAGAGCGACACCTTGCCGTCGTCGCCGGCGCCGGCGTAGTACCCGGTCAGCGACTGGACCGCCGCCGGGGAACCCGAGGGTGATCGCGGAACGGTCGGTCCGTCGTCGCAGCCGGCGGCGACGAGGAGCGCCAGGGTCAGCGCGGTCGTGGCGTTCCGCATGCTCATGCCTCCACCCTACCGCAACGACCGCGCGACGTGTCGCTTCGAAAGCGGGTCGAGTCTGCTACGATGTTCCGCGACCCGGCCCGCCGCGCCTCCGCGCCCGCTCAGGAGAACACGCCATGGAGACGATCCCGCTCGACCGCTACCGGCACGAGCTGCTCCAGATCCTCGACGAGACGTTCGAGCATCACCACGGCATCTACCTCGACAAGGGAACGACCCTGTTCGAGACGCTCGCTTCGGTCACCGCCGAGGAGGCGTCGCGCCCCGCTTCGCCGCGCTCGGCGAGCATCGCGGCGCACGTGGAGCACGCCACGTTCTACCTTCGCGTGCTCCAAAAGGCGATCGGGAAGCAGCCGCTCGGCGTGCTCGATTGGAACGAGATCTGGCGGAACGCGAAGCCGGTTTCGACCGAACGGTGGGACGAGCTGCGGAGCGAGCTTCGGGAGGAGCGGGGCAGGGCCCTGACGCTCCTCGAGACGCCGGGGACGTGGGATGGCGACGAGGCGCTCTGGGGTTCGATGGCGATCGCGATCCACACGGCGTACCACCTGGGCGCGATCCGGCAGATCCTCGCGGTCGTCCGCGCGACGTAGCGGCGGCCCGGAGGCCCGTATGGCCGCCGCGCCCCCGTCGGGCCGCCCGCCCGGCTTCTAGCCCCGCGCCCCGAGGATCCCCCCGACGACGTCCATCCACGCATGGAGGATCATCGTCGGCCGGAGATTCCGGCGCCAGACCACGACCGCGCCGTACACGAGGCCGAGGACCGTGATCGTGATCACGTTCCGAACGCCCTGGTATCCGTGGGCGACGCCGAAGACCACCGCCTGCACCGCCACCGCGAGGGCGGCGCTTCCCCAGAGGGCCCGGAACTGCGCCTGGAAGTAGCCGCGGAAGACGGCCTCCTCGCAGATTCCGGCGCTGACCGAGAGCACGATCCAGACGCCGATCTCCATCGGTCCGCGCGGGAGGAGCGTGCCGACCCCCTTCGCGGTGTCGGGGCCGAGCGCGCGATCGACGACCGCCTCGGCGGTCCTCCAGACGAACCAGACCACGAGCGCGAGCGCGACGTCGCGTGCTACCGCGCCGGGCGTGGCCCACCCGGGGCCGACCAGATCGCGGAGCCGCGTCCCCGTCTTCCGGATCCCGAAGAAGACGAAGTAGAGGAGCATCCACTCCATGACGATGAGCGTGAGATAGAGAGGGAGCGCCGAGCCGCGACTCGCGACCAGCTGCGCTCGGTCGCCGGCCGCGTGCTGCAGGTACGCGCCGTACGCCGCGGTCGCGAGGAAGACGAGGATCAGGATCACCGTGTGGCGGATCGGGGCGATGAGACGTCGGGGCTCGGTCATGCTCACTCCTTGCCTCCCGGCGGGGTCCCGGGATTCGATTCGTCCGCGATGTGCCGGAGCGTGCGTCTCGTCTCGTGGCACCAGCGGAGCGCCGCGCGCGCGCGGTGCTCGCCGTAGCTCAGCGTGGCGAGCCAGTACGGGGTGCTCGGGTGTCCGGGCAGCTCGTCCCGGATCCGGTGGCGGATCGCGTCGATCGTCGCGAGCCGCGCCTTCTCCTGCGCGGCGAGGTCGTCGATCCACGCGGCGGCCGTGCCCGCCGTCGAGGCGTCCGCGAAGAAGAGCTTGAGCAGGAGCTCGTTCCGGACCGGCATCGGCCCGGGGGCGCGAAGCTTCCATTCGCGCAGCACGCCGCGGCCGCGCTCGGTGATCTCGTAGACCCGGCGCTCGCGGCCGCCCCGGCCCCGCTTCGGAAGCGGCCGGATCAGGCCGTCCGCCGTGAGATCGCGGAGCGTGGGGTAGATCTGCCCGTAGCTCTCGCTCCAGAAGTAGCCGATGCTCTCCGCGGCCTGCTTCCGGATGTCGTAGCCCGACATGGGAAGGAGCTCGAGCAGGCCGAGGATCGCGTAGGGGGTGGAGCGCTGACGGCTCATATATCTATTAGATATATCCGACCGGCCCGGCGTCAAGGGAAATCCGACCCCCGCCCCCGCGTGCGCCTGTCCCGCGACGCCGCAGTCCGTCCCTGGCCGTACACAGCCAAGGGCGGCCTGGCGCGGCGAGACGGCTCCGTCGAGCCGGGGGCAGCTGCGGCAATGCCAAGACGGCCAGCCAGTTGCCTCGCCCCGTTCGGGCCGAGCGGCCCCGTGGCACCCGTCTTGCGTTTCCCGATGGCCGGGGGCAAGAACCCACCGTGATCCGGTAACGTCGCCGCAACTGCATCGGCCCTTCGCCCCCGCAGACGACCCGACCGGAAAGAGGAGACTCGAAGATGCGGAAGAGTGGTGTCATCGCCCTGACCCTCGCTTGCATCGTGCTCCTGGGCGCGACCGTCGTGTTCTTCACGAAGTACCGGAAGACCGCGACCGACTACGCGCAGGCGACGGCACAGGCGACCGAAACGCAGAACCGCTACAGCCAGGCGATCGGCGAGATCGCAACGATCCAGGACAGCCTGAACGCGATCGTGCTCGGGGAAGAGGCCGCGGGCGCGCTGGCCGCCAAGTCGAGCGCCGAGGTCGAGGTGCCGGCCTCCGTGCGCGACCAGGTGCTGAACCGGATCGCCATGCTCAAGGAAGGGCTGGAGCGGACGAAGCAGCGCATCACGAAGCTCGACACCGACCTCAAGAAGAGCGGCGTGAGGATCGCCGGGCTCAACAAGATGATCAAGGGACTCCAGAGCTCGGTGGCCGAGAAGGAGACGCGCATCGCTTCGCTCTCCTCGCAGGTCGACACCCTGCAGGTCCAGGTCGCCGGCCTCACCGACCAGGTCGACCAGAAGGACCAGGAGCTGACGGTCAAGCAGGAGGAGCTGACCGAGAAGCAGCAGAAGCTCGCGACCGTCTACTACACGATGGGGACGAAGAAGGAGCTGACGCAGGCCGGCGTCGTCGAGTCGAAAGGTGGAGTGCTCGGCTTCGGGAAGACGCTCAAGCCGTCGGGCAAGTTCAACGAGGCGGTGGCCACCCCGCTCGACACCGATCAGGAGACCGTGATCGAAGTGCCGTCGAAGGACGTCAAGGTACTGAGCGCGCAGCCGGTCACGAGCTACACGATCCAGGCCGTGGGCCAGGACCGCGCCGAGATCCGAATCGTCGATCCCGAGGCGTTCCGCCAGGTGAAGCACCTCGTCATCCTGACGTCGTAGTCGCATCGCGCCCCCTCGGGCGTGCCCTGCGCGGGCCGGTTCGGATCCCGATCTCCCCGGATCCGGCCGGCCCGCGATCCGCTATCATCACGACCGTGCCTCGACCGATGTCCGCCACCGTCCTGGCCGCCTCTCTGGCCGTCTCGCTCCTCCTCGGCGCGTCGCCCGCCGACGCGGCGGTCGCCGCGCCCCGCGCGACGGCGACCACCGCGCCGCACGTCGCCGCCTCGCTCCTCTCGGAGTCCGCGTCGATCCGGCCGGGACGCCCGTCTCGCGTCGGCATCCGACTCGTGATGGATCCCGGCTGGCACACGTACTGGAAGAACCCGGGGGACTCGGGCCTCGCGACGCGCGTGACGTGGCACCTGCCGCCGGGCTTCTCGGCCGGTCCGATCGAGTGGCCGCCGCCGGAGCGGATCGTGGCGAACACGCTGGTGAGCTACGGGTACACGGGGGACGTGGTGCTCCCGGTGCGGCTCGCGCCGCCGGCCCGCATCGACGCCGACTCGGTCGTCATCTCCGCCACCGTCGACTGGCTCGAATGCGCCGAGGCCTGCACGCCCGGCAGCGCGGAGGTTCGCCTCGCGCTGCCGGTGCGCGACGCGCCCCCCGCGCCGGGTCCCGATCAAGGTCGCTTCGAGGCCGTGGATGCCCAGCACGCAGAGCTCCATGGCATGTCGCTGGCCGCGGCCGCCGAGTCGGGAGCGGTGGCGCTGTCGTTCGACTACGAGGCGCCGCTCGCTCCGGACGCGGCGACCCTCTTCGTCGATCGCCCGCTGGTCGTGGACTACGACGCGCCGCAGGCGCTGACCGGGTCGGGCGGCCGCTACCGCCTCCGGATTCCGACGGCCGCGAACGCGCCGGGGCCGCCCGAGCGCCTGACCGGGATGCTCGTGCTGCGTCCCACGTCGGGCCCCGGCACGCGGGTCGCGATTCCGGTGGACGTGCCCGTCGCGGGGGTCGCGGCCGCGTCCGCCGCCGCCGCCGCGGGGTCCACATCGGGCATCCCCTGGCGTACCATCTTCATCGTGATCGCCGGACTCGCCGTCGTCGTGGCCGTGCCCCGCTTCATGTGGAACGGCACGAACGACGCACGACTTCCATGAGGACCTCGCCATGATCCGCCACATCGCCGTCGCCGTCCTGCTGCTCCTCGGAACCGCCGCCCGTGCCGATGCCGCCGCCGTGATCGGCAAGGCGGCCCCGCCATTCTCGATCCAGGACGCGGACGGGAAGACCGTCCAGCTCTCCGACTTCGAGGGGAAATACGTCGTGCTCGAGTGGATCAACTTCCACTGCCCGTTCGTGGGGAAGCATTACGGGAGCGGCAACATGCAGAAGCTCCAAGCGAAGTACACGAAGGAGGGCGTGATCTGGCTCTCGATCTGCTCGTCCGCTCCCGGGAAGCAGGGCTACGTGACCGGCCCCGAGGCGAAGGCGGGGATGAAGGAGCGCGGCGCCGCCGACACCGACTTCCTGCTCGATCCCAAGGGGATCGTCGGCAAGGCGTACGGCGCCAAGACGACGCCGCACATGTTCGTGATCGATCCGAGGGGGATCCTCCGGTACGACGGGGCGATCGACGACAAGCCGTCGACGAAGCAGGAAGACATCGCCACGGCGAAGAACTACCTGGCCGCCGCGCTCGACGCCGTGATGGCGGGCAAGCAGGTGGAGGTCGCCGCGACGCAGCCGTACGGCTGCAGCGTGAAGTACTGAGGGCGCCGCTCCCCGATCGGGCGGGCCGGGCGCCCGGCCGTCGCGGCTACGTCTCCGGCGCCTCCGCCTCCGCTTCGACGGCGCGCGCGGTCCCCGGCGCCCGCTGCACCAGGACGACGCCGCCGAGGAGGAGGAGCCCGCCCAGGATCGTCGCGGCTCCCACGCGCTCGCCCAGCAGGATCATCGCCGCCGCCAGCGTCACCAAAGGCTCGATGTAGAGGAACGCCGCCACGCGCGAGGCCTCCATCCGCTCGAGCGCTCCGTACCAGAAGAGATAGCCGAGCCCCGAGCAGGCGATGCCGAGGAAGAGGAGCGCGACCCATCCCATCGGGCTCAGCCGGGCGAAGTCGCGCCAGCCCGACGTCGCCAGGAAGACGGGCGTGAGCGCGATCCATCCGCAGAGCATGGCGCCGGCCGTGGCGCGCGTCGGGCCGAGCCGGCGGATCGTCGGATGGCTCAGCACCGTGTAGATCGCCCAGTTCATGGTGCTCGCGAGGATGAGGAGATCGCCGCGCGTCGAGGGGAGCGCGAGCACGCCCGCCTCGAACCGCCCGCGCGTCATGACCAGGAGCGCGCCCGCGAACCCGACCAGGAGCCCCGCGATCTTCATCGGGCCGAGCGACTCCCGGAGCGTGACGGCCGCGAGGAGCGCCGCCCAGATCGGGGTGAGGCCGATCAGCCAGCCGGTGTTCGTCGCGGTGGTCATGGTGAGCGCGATCGCCTGGAGGAGCTGGTGGAACGCCACGCCGACGACGCCCATGATCGCGAGCTCTCGCCAGGCGCCGCGCGGGGGAAACGGATTTCCGCGCCGGAGCGCCAGGATGCCGAGGAGGAGTGCGGTGCCGAGGCCGGCGCGGCAGAAGATGAGGGTGGCGGGGGAGATCTCACGGACGACGGCCTTCGTGGCGACGAACGACACCCCCCAGAATGTGATCGCGAGGAGCACGCCGAGCCGCGGTGGCATGCCGGAGTATCGCCGGTCGGGGGCCGGCGCGCAACGGGGGGCTCGAGGCCACGAGGAGGCCGCGGCGGGACCTCGCCGTGAGGCTAGTCCCGGCCGCGCCTCCGTTGGCCCGCCGGGCGACTACAGAGCGGCCAGTCTCCCGCTCGAAGCCTCCCAGTTCACGAAGAGGAAACCACCTGGCGAGTCCAGAGGCTTCCCGCCGGGGGGCGGCATGACCTGGAGCTGCAGCTCCTCGACCGGCCGGCTCGAGCAGTCCCAGCAATCGAGGGCCCAATCGCTCGGTCTCCGGGTCCGCGACAGCAACATGACGTGGACCATGGCATCGTCCGTGACCAGTCGATCGTTCTCGTAGAGGTGGGCGACGGCCCAGAGTGCGACCGAGCTCTGGATCGTGGGCACGAGCGGCGTGTGGACGTTCGTGGCCCCGTGATAGTAGAGACCCATGATCACGCCGCCGAAACGAGGATTGAAGGGAACGTCCCGGGTCTGTACGCGATCGAGCACCAGCTTCCAACGCGCGCCTTCCTGCGTGGTGAACTCGGCGACCCCCGAGACGGAGTCCCCGGCGGCGCCGTGATCGATCGCGCGCACCGAGATCCGACCGGAGATCTTCGCGACGCGGTTCGAGTAGGGGCCCATGTGGGCCTTCTTGGCGAGGTCGGCCATCTCCTTCGCCGGGCGGGTCCGGATGACCGCCATCGCGCTGTCGGCGAACGGATAGGGCCCCGGGAGGATCTGGATCACCGGGCCCCCTCCGAGGACCTTCATGACCTGGGGCTCGCCGTATTCGCCGTCATCGTCGTCGTCGGACGTCATCTCGCTCCGCCCGCGATCGTCGTGCATCGTCGCAGACGCGGCCGCCGCGCCGGGCCCGCCCCCCCCGACCGTGAGCCTGCTCTCCATGCCCATCTTCTTGTGCGAGCCCTTGCCGACGGGGCAGTAGGCCTCGTACGTGCCGGCCGCCAGGTCCAGCGCAAGCGTCGCGCTGGCGCCCGGCGCGATCTGTGATGTACGCTTTTCGACGCCGCGACCCTCGATCTCGAGCGCGTGCGGGACCTTGCCGGAGTTGACCACCTCGAGCACCACCCGTCCCGACGGAACCGCACTCGGCTCGAGTCGTATCTTCCACTCGGACAAGACAGCGTGGATCGTGTTCGCATCCGGCGCCGCGTTCGCGGCCCCCGGTACGGGGCCCAGCAGCGCGAGTGAGAACAGAAGCCAGTGGAGCGGACGGATGGCGCGGGCGGGCCCGCGACCGCGGATTCCCCGTGCGACGTTCATGGTGGTTCCTCCTGGTGTGGGTAACGGTTCGTGCTGCGTTCCACCGACCCAGACCGGTGAGGCGATGAAGATATTCCCGAGCGAGAAATCCCCCTGCGAGCGGGAATAAACCCCGCCCGGGGCGAGTCCGTACGAGAGGAAGGGACGCGTGTGACGAACGACCCGAGATCCGAGGCGGCCGAGACGGGACGGTCCCTCTCGGCGGCTCAACGGGACCGCTTCAGCCAGCGGGTCCTGCCGTATCTCGATGCCGCGTACAACCTGGCGCGTCACATTCTCCGCGACGACCAGGACGCGCAGGACGCCGTGCAGGACGCCTTCGTCCGTGCCCTCCGGTACTTCGATGGATTCCGCGGAGTGGACGGCCGCGCCTGGCTGCTCCGCATCGTCCGGAACACCTGCCTGACGCGCATCCGAGCGCGGCGGGAGGAAGCCGGGCGCGTGGAGTTCGACGAGGAAGTCCACACGGCCGCCGAGCCGAACCATGGACTCGATGAGGAGTTGGTCCGGCGCCAGGAGGCGGGATCGGTGCGGGAAGGGCTCGATCTCCTCGCTCCCGAGTTCCGCGAGGCGCTCGTGCTTCGCGAGTTGGAAGGGATGTCCTACAAGGAAATCGCCGAGGTCACCGGAGTGCCGATCGGAACGGTGATGTCACGGCTGGCCCGCGCACGCCGGCAACTCGTGGCCGCGCTCGGGGCCGGGGAGACGGGCTGAGATGCGATGCGACGAGGTGCAGGAGCGGCTTTCGGCCTTCCTGGACGACGAAATCGATCCGGCGACGAGCGTGGGAATCGAGCGCCACCTGGATGGCTGCGAGGAGTGCGCCACGATGCTCGCCCGCATGAGCGACCTGGGCCAACGGCTGCGCAGCGACGTACCGTACTTCGCGGCGCCGGAGTCGCTGCGCCGCCGGGTGACGCGCCTCTCGCCGGTGCGCTCGCGCCATGACGCCCCCCGCGGGGGCGGCTGGCTCTTCCCGGTCGGCGGATGGGTCGGTGCGGCGGCGGCCGTGGTCGCGGTGCTCGCGGGCACGTTCCTCTTCGGCGCCGTGCAGCGCCAGCAGGGGCTGGCGTCCATCGAGCGCGAGGTGGTTTCGAGCCACATCCGCTCGCTCATGGCGAGCCATCTGACCGACATCGCCTCCACCGATCAGCACACCGTGAAGCCATGGTTCAACGGCAAGCTCGACTTTTCGCCCCCCGTGACGGATCTCGCCGCCTCCGGCTACCCGCTCATCGGCGGGCGCCTCGATTACCTCGACGGCCGGCCGGTCGCCGCGCTCGTCTACCAGCGCCGCAAACACTGGATCAACGTGTTCATCCGCCCGGAGCGAAACGCCGGGGATTCGCGGTCGGCCCCCAGGACACGGCAGGGCTACCACGTCATCCGCGCGACGCACGACGGCATGGTCTATTGGATCGTTTCCGACCTGAGCACGGGAGAATTGTCGGACTTCGCGCAACGCCTGATCGGCGCCTGACCGGGAAGGCGACCGCACGCGGGCGTGGTGGGCCGCCGGCCACGGCGCAACTCCGAGCTCAAGCCGGCGCGGGGAGACGCCGATACATCCGGGGTACTCCCAGCGTCATCGCCCGGAGGGATTCGCCATGGGAACCAGTCATTCGGCGCGAAACGTGGCCGTCGCGGCCGCCCTCGCCCTGTGTCTTGGACTCACCCCGCACGCCCGAGCCGCCGGCGCCGCCGAAGCCGCGAACGCCACGGCCGGCGATTCGGAGGCCGTCGTCGACCTGGGCGCGATCCGCGCCCGGGGAGCCGCGATGCCGATCGACCAGCGGATCGACCTCGACAAGCGGATCCGGGCGATGATCGACCGGGCGAACGACGATGCTTCCAAGCGTGGCCAGACCGTCGTCGCGAAGAAGCTCGCGGCCGAGTTCCACACGTCCATCGACGCCCTCTTCGAGGAGAAGGGCACGCTCGGCTGGTCGTGGGGCGAGGTCGTCATGGCGCATACCCTGCTCGAGAACGCGGCGGTGAAGGTCACGCCGCAGGACCTCGCCTCGCTCCGCGAGGGCGGCCTCGGCTGGGCCGCCATCGCCTACGGGTTGAAGTTCCACCTCGAGGACCTCGAGGACGTGATCAAGGCCGGCGGGAAGATCGCGTCGGGGCTGTCGAACTCCGAGACGGCACCCGAGGCCAGGTAGCCCGGACGAATGCCGGGCGGCCTCGAGTCATGAGCGCTTCCAAGGCCCGCGAGTCGGTCTGGACCCTCGTCGGAGCGCTCGTCGCCGTTGCCGTCCTCGCCACGATCGCCATCGCCGCCACGTGCTGGGTGTTCCTCCACCCGCCTCCGTCCGACGCCGATTTGATCGCGCGGTTCCGCGCGCATCGGGCGGACTTCGACGCCGTGGCCGCCGCGGCGACCCCGGACTCCGATCTCGTGAGCGTGTCCCGCGATCCGGGATGGGGCCGCCTCCGCGTGATGCGTCTGCCTTCGGGTGCCGGCGGCGGCCACCGGATCGGGGAGCGCGCCCGAGGCGACGAAGGGGATCTCTATGGCCGGCCGCTCCGTCGCATCGGGGCTTCAGGG
>JBLMXB010000079.1:0-14426 GCA_050257555.1 Hyphomicrobiales bacterium
GAACGGCGACACGACCCCCGAGGATACGGAGACGTTCGGCGTTCAGCTGCTGGGCGCGGTCGGCGCCGCCGTCGCGAAGGCGGCGGGCACGGGCACGATCCTGAACGACGACAACGTGACGGGCGTGGAGACGACCCTGCCGGTCAAGTTCTCGTTCTCGGTCGTGGGGGCGAACCCGGCCACGGATGCCGTGGCGTTCCGGATCGGGCTCCCGACGGACGCGTCGGTCGAGGTCACCGTGTTCGACATCCACGGCCGCGAAGTCGCGGAGCCGGTGCGGGGCACGTTGTCGCCCGGGTACCGCACGATCCGCTGGAGCACGCGCGGCGGCGCCGGCACGACGCTCGCCTCGGGCATCTACTTCGCGCGCTGCCGGATGGCGGGCCGGACGCTCCACCAGCGCTTCATCGTGATGAGATAGGAGCGCGGCGGAAGCGCTCCCCTAGTCCTCGAACCCCATCTTCTTCAGGAACTCGATCCACCGCGGGTCTTCGTGGAGGGACCGGAACTCCGGACTGCTCTTCACCTCCGAGAGCCCCGGATCCCGCTGGTCGAACGCTCGCTCGAGCCATTCGAGCGCCTTGTCGCGATCCCCGCGCGCGCCGTACGTCTCCGCGATCTGCGTCTGCGCAGAGTCACCAAACTTTCGAATCAACTCCTGAAGCGCTTCGTCGGACGCCACCGCATCACCCATGGCGTGGTGAATGATCGCGTTCAGCCAGAGACGAGCCCACTCGGCGGGCTCCGCTTTCGCCATCTCCAATGCCTCCGCGGCACGTCCCTGCGCGAGCAATGGAAACGCGAGATAGGCTCGCGTGCCGGCACGCTGAGGCGCGAGCTCGAGCGCTCGCCGATATGCGGCCTCCGCGTCCGCGTACCGATCCGCGCGGTGGAGGGTGAGGCCCAGCTTGTTGTACGTCGCCGAACTCAACGGGTCCCGCTCGAGCGCCCGTCCGGCCAGGGATATGGCCTCCTCGATGTTCCCGAGGCCGTAGGCCAGCGTGGCGGCCCCGCTGAGCACTTCGGCGTTCTCGGGAGCGAGCTCCAGCGCTCGGGCGTAGGACCTCTCCGCCGCGCGCCAGTTCCGATCGCGGTAGATCTGGACCCAAGCCATCCGCGCGTGTGCCTCCGCCAGGTCCGGCGCGAGCTCGAGCGCGCGCGCGATCGCCTCGCGCGCCCGTTCGAACCCCTCCGCGGCCGGAATGAACGCCACGCCGGCCTGCCTCGTGTACGTGAAGCCGAGTTCCGACCAACCGAGGGCGAACTCCGGATCGAGACGGATCGCCTCGGTCAGGTACTCGACCGCCTTGGTCAGGTCCTCGCGGGTCACCCGATCGATGAGATGGCGAGCGAGGAGGTAGATCCGGTGCGCCTCCGGGTCCGTCGCACGTCCCTTCGCCGCACGCGCCACCTCCGCCCGGGCTTCGCCGCTCGCGTCCGAATCGGGCGCCTCGCCCAGGAGCGCGGTCCGGAGCTCCTTCACGACCGATTGAGCGATGTCGTCCTGGACCGCGAAGATGTCGTCCAGCTGGCGGTCGTAGGACTCCGACCAGAGGTGATATCCGTCCGAGATCTTGACGAGCTGCACCGAGATCCGAACCCGGTTGCCCGCCTTTCGGACGCTGCCGTCCAGCACCGTGGCCACGTTCAGCTTCTCGCCGATGACCGCCAGATTCTCCTTCGTCCCCTTGAACTGGAAGGACGATGCGCGCGCGGGCACTCTCAGCCCGCGGATCTTCGCGAGCACGTTGAGCAGCTCCTCCGCCAGACCATCCGAGAAATACTCGTTCTCCTGGTCGCCGCTCCGGTTGACGAACGGGAGTACCGCGACCGAGGCCGTCGCGTCGGACGGCTGGCGTTCCGTGCCTCCGCGCTCGAGGACGCGACGCAGGCGACGGAGCTCGTTGCACACGTCGAGCGCGGTCTGAACGCGCTCGCGCGGATTCTTCTCGAGGCAGCGGCTCACGATGCGCTCCAAGTCCCCTCCGAGGTCGCCGCGGACAGTGGAGAGCGGCTTGGGGGTGTCCCGGAGAATGGCGGAGCTGACGTCCGCGGACGTGTCGCCGGCGAATGGCCTCCGGCCGGTCGCCAGCTCGTAGAGGATGATTCCGAGCGCGAAGAGATCCGAGCGCGCATCCACGGCTTCGCCTCGGATCTGCTCCGGCGACATGTAGGGCACGGTCCCGAAGACTTCTCCCTTGCCGGAGATGGGACCCGCGGCGGTCGCGGTGACCGTCGCCTCGCGCGGGCGTTGGTCGCTCTCGGTCATCTTCGCGAGGCCGAAGTCCAATACCTTGAGTCGTCCGTCCCGCGTCACCATCACGTTGCCGGGCTTGAGATCCCGGTGGACGACGCCCTTCTCGTGCGCGGCGACGAGGGCGTCGGTCAGCGGGATCGCGAGCTCGAGGATCCTGGTTTTCGGGAGACCGTCAGGGGAAACGAGCGTCGTGAGCGTCTGCCCCTCGATCAGCTCCATCGTGAGGAACCGAACGCCGCCCTCCTCCTCGATGGAGTGGAGCGTGACGATGTTCGGGTGGTTGAGCCCGGCGACGGTCTTGGCCTCGCGCTCGAACCGCGCGAGCCGGTCGGGCGAGGAGGCGACTTCCGCGGGGAGCACCTTGACCGCGACGTCGCGGCCGAGGCGCAGATCGTGGGCCCGATAGACCTCGCCCATGCCTCCGGTCCCGAGGGGTCCGACGATCTCGTAGTTTCCGAGGCGCGATTTCGGGGAGAGCGGCATGCCGGCGAGTCTAGCGGCCCCTGGGGTCTTCCCGCCAGCGTCGCAATCACGAGGCAGGGGCGGGAGTAGTCCTTCGAACCATTGCTTCGTCATCGATGGGGCGGGTAAGGTCGCGGCAGACCTCAATCGCTTCTCGCGACCGCGGGCGACGGTCGGCGACCGGTGAATGCCGATCCGATCATGAATCTCAAGAAGGCACTCAATATCGAGGACCTGCGCGGGATGGCGCGAACGCGCGTCCCGCGTTTCGTGTTCGACTTCGTGGACGGCGGCGCCGAGGACGAGGCGACGCTCACGGCGAATCGCCGCGCCTTCGAGCGCGTTCGGTTCCGCCCGAGGACCCTCGTCGGCGTCGCGGAGCGTAGCGTGGCCGCGACGATCCTCGGAGCGCCATCCGCACTGCCCGCCGCCGCCGCACCCGTGGGGCTGCTCGGTCTGGTCCGGCGCCACGGCGACATCGAGCTGGCTCGCGCCGTGACGGCGGCCGGCATCCCGTTCACGCTCTCCACCAGCTCCATGGATTCGCTCGAGGACGTCGCGCGCGCGGCGCCGGGGCGCCTCTGGTTCCAGTGCTACGTCTTCCAGGAACGCGCCGTGAGCGAGGGGCTGATCCGGCGCGCGGCGGACGCCGGCTTCGAGGCGCTCATCATCACGAGCGACTTTCCGGTGTCGGGGAAGCGGGAGCGGGACTTGAGATCCGGGCTGCGACCGGATGCGCGACTCACGGTTGCGGCCAAGCTCGACGTGCTCCGGCATCCGGGATGGATCCTGAGCGTCGCCGCACACCGCCCGCGCTTCGCCGTCCTCGAGCGCGGCCTCGGCGCGGGGCGCGACGCCGCATCCTTCCTGCCGTCGAAGATGTTCGACGCGACGCTGGACTGGGACGACTTCCGGCGCTTCCGGGACCTCTGGAAGGGGAAGCTCCTGCTCAAGGGCGTGCTCCGGGCGGACGACGCGGCGCGCGCGGTCGAGTGCGGAGCCGACGGTGTGATCCTCTCGAATCACGGGGGGCGTCAGTTGGACGGCGCGATCGCCGGGATGGAGGCGTTGCCCGACGTGGTCCGCGAGATCCGCGGGCACGCGTCGATCCTCGTGGACGGCGGCGTGCGCCGCGGCGGAGACATCGCGAAGGCGCTGGCGCTCGGCGCCGAGGGTGTCTTGCTCGGTCGAGCGCTCGCGTACGGCCTGGCCGCCGGCGGCACGCCCGGCGCCGCCCGGGCGCTCGAGATCCTGCGCGACGAGTTCGACCGGACGCTGGCGTTGATCGGATGCCGGGCGCCCGGGGAGGTCACGGCGGACTTGGTGACCGCCGACTGACGCGGCACGCAACGGTCTCTCGGCTGGGCCGGACGACGACCCAGCGATGACCCATTCCGCCGGATGCGCCGGCGGGAGCAGACGTAGCGACCGGCTGGGGGCCCGCTGCAGGTCCCCGCGCACCGCCCCCGAGACCTTCATCCCTTCGTACCATATCGAAGCGGAGCGAATTCGGGTAACCTCTGACGGTCCATCGGTCCGCTCTCCCTATGGTCGCAGCAGCGGAGATCGCCATGACCGACCCCGCGTCAATCGGCGCCCCTCGCGGGCCGGCCCGCCGTCTCCGCGGACCCCTCGTCGATCTCTCCCCGATCGTGGAAACGGACATCGCTACCCTCGTGGTCGGCCCGCCGGTCGTCACGGACGTTCCGGCGCGCGGCCTGCCGCACGCGCGCGATCGGGAGCCGACCGGAACACTTCGCAGAGCAGGGGGGATGTCGTATGAACGATCGATTCCGTTGCAGCATGGGGACCCTGGTTCTCTTCGCCGCCATGGCCGCTCTCGTTCCCCGCGCATGTCATGCGGTCGGCCCGTCGCCACGATGGATCGGGGAGGTGGGAGCCCCACCGCGCGCCGCCGCGCTACAAAGCGGGTCCGTCTACGCGGCCGCACGAACCGCTGGCGTGGATCGCGTGTACAAGCAGTTCGCGCTCGATCTTGCCGAGGATTCGCCGGGTACCACGCGCCACCGGAATGTCCTCGTCGTCCTGTGTGACTTCGACGCGGATGCCTACGGTCCCGCATGGCATCCGGACCCGACCAGCACACCGTCCTATTACGACAGTCTCTTCTTCAGCGACGACCCCACGGACGGCCTGACGAGCCTCCGAGAGTACTATCGCGACAATTCGCATGGCCGCCTGCTCATCAGCGGCCGCGTGACGTCGGGATGGCTCACGATGCCCCATTCCTATGCCTACTACGTCAATGGCCAGTCCGGCCTCGCTTTCTACGCGTATCCGCGCAGCGCCCAGAAACTGGCGGAGGACGCGATGGCGGCAGCGTACGTCGCTGCCGGTGGCGACCTGGACTTCTTCGACAACGACGGACCGGACGGAATCCCCCACAGTGGCGATGACGACGGGTACATCGACGCGGTGTGCGTCATCCATCCTGGCGTGGGGGCGGAAATCGTACCGACTCCCTCTCAATCGGGCGCCCACATCTGGTCGCACGAGGCGGGGATCACAATCTACAGCGATTGCCCTTCGGGGGAGTCGAGTCCGGCCTGTCTGCCCGGGATGCCGCTGGGTGATGTGCGAGGATTCCTCTACTTCATGGAATCCGAGTTCTACCAGGGTCCTCGTGACCGGGCGGTCGGGACGTACTTCCATGACTTCGGCCATACGATCGGGCTCCCTTCCCTCTATGGCGTCACTTCCTACGGACTCGGCGTCTACTCGTTGATGGCGCTGGGGAGCTATCTACCGATCCAGGCCGCCCAGGGAGCCCTGGCGTCACATCCCGCGAATCTCGATGCCTGGTCCCGGCAATTCGTAGGATTCGAGACGCCCGCCGTGCCTTCGGCGTCCGGCTCCCATGCCGTGGCTCCGGCGGATCTCGGAGGGACGCCGCTCAAGGTGTGGACGAACGGCCAACCGGCGTACGAGTACTTTCTCATGGAGAGTCGATCCCAGAGCGGGAGTGATGCCTTCCTGCCCGGAGCGGGGTTGTTGATCTACCACGTAGACGACACGAAGATCGACAACCTGGATTCCGCCGCGCCGCGCGTCGTCGTCGTACAGGCGGACGGTCGCAATGACCTCGGTAACCCGTACGGGAATCCCGGCGACGCCGGCGACTTCTTCCCGGGGAGCGGCGGGATCCGGACCTGGGGCGAATCGACGTCGCCGAGCAGTCGAGCCTTCTCCGGACTCGACTCCCAGGTTCGACTGTCCGACATCGCCGATGCGGGCAGCGGGACCGTCTCGTTCCACCTCACGGTTTCCACGACCCCGGCGCTCGAAGTGGAATCCTATCGGATCGACGACGGAGAGAATGGGTATCCCGACCCCAACGAGCAGGACAGCATCGTCGTGTCCGTGAGGAACGTCGGGGTCGCGTCCCACCCGGTCACCTACAACCTCCGCACGGATGATCCGAGCGTGACGATCGTCGCCGGTTCGTCCGGGTCGGCCGCGGTCACGACGGGAGGCACGGCGCAACTCGATCCGCCATTCGTCGTCGCGACGGGGACCCCACCGGCGCTTCCGCACCCCGTCGAATTCGTGCTCGAGTGGAATGACGGGACGGCGTCGGGATCGACATCGTTCGCAACCTCGATCGGCATGCGCGCTGGACTGTCGGAGGGATTCGAAGCGGGCGCGCCGGGATGGACGCACCAGCCCCTGGCGCCGAGTCTCCACGATGACTGGCACGTATCTTCGAGTCGGGCGTGGACCGGCACCGCGAGCATGAAGGTCGGCAGCGGCAATCCCCTGGGAGAAGGCTCCAATGCCGACCAGACGTATGCCTCCTTGCAGGACGCCGTCCTCGTTTCCCCGATCTTCCAACTGGCGGCGGGCTCCAAGCTCACGTTTCAGTCCTGGATCGATGCCGAGACGAACGGAGGGACCGGAGCATGGGACGGAGCTCGTGTGGAACTCTCGATGAATGGCGGAGCATGGCGGCCCCTCGGGGTCATGGGCGGCTACGGCTACCTCGTCGAGTTCAATTCGCTCTCGATGCTGCGCGGCCAGGAGGCGTTTTCCGGATCGCCGCAGCAATGGCGAACCGTAACGGCCGACCTGTCGGGTCATGAGGGGTCCGCGCAACTCCGCTTCCGGTTCTCCAGCGACGATTACAACGCGCCGGTGGATGCGTCTGGGAACCCAACCCGCTACTACGAGGGCTGGTACATCGACGATGTCGCGGTGTCTCGAGATCTCGCGATTTCGGTGGACCTCGATCCCAACGTCATCAATCTCCGAAATCATGCGCCGTGGGTGACCGCCTACATCGAGCCTCTGGGATTCGATCCCCGCGATGTCGATCTCTCCACCCTGCGACTCGCGAACGTGGTGCAGCCGGAGTCGAAGTTCGTAACGTACGGGGATCACGATCAAGACGGACGGCCCGACCTGATGGTCAAGTTCAGCCGCACAGCGCTCGAGCCGGTTCTGAAGCCGGGAAGGGACACCCTCGTGGTCGCGGGCTCGCTCCTGACGGGCGAATCCTTCCGCGGATGCGACGAGGTGTCGGTGATCGACCCGCCTGATTTCAGGCCGACGGCATCCGTGGCTCCGAACCCCCTCAATCCTGCGGGCGTCCTCACCCTGCGCATGACGAGCGAAGGTCCGGTCACGCTCAGGCTCTACGACCTTCATGGTCGGGTCGTACGAACCCTGCTCGAGGGGCGCATGCTCTCGGTCGGGACGCACGAGGTCGCCATCGACGGCCGAGGGGCGAGAGGGGAGGAGCTGGGCTCAGGCGTGTATTTCTACCGCGTGGAGACCGCCGAGGGATCCATCAGGGGGCGCGTGGTCATCCTGAAATAGGAGGGCAAAGGGGTGGGGCCGCCTCGCCGTGACCCCGACCGCCCTGGTCCGCCCCACCCCCGTTTGCGTTAGAATCCCCCGATGGCCCTCCCTTCCGGCTCCCGGATCGGCAACTACGAAGTGCTCGCCTCCCACGGCTCGGGGGGCATGGGCGAGGTCTATCGAGCGCGCGACACCCGGCTCGACCGGACGGTCGCGATCAAGGCCCTGCCGCCCGCGTTCGCCGCCGATCCCTCCCGTCTCGCCCGCTTCGAGCGCGAAGCGAAGCTCCTCGCGTCGCTCAGCCACGCCAACATCGCGCACATCTACGGGCTCGAAGAGGTCGGAGGCGCTCCGTACCTCGTGCTCGAATTCGTCGAGGGCGAGACGCTCGCCCAGCGCATCGCTCAGGGACCCCTCACGGCGCGCGAGACGCTGCAGGTCGGTGGGCAGATCGCCTCGGCCATCGAGGCGGCGCACGCTCGCGGAATCGTCCATCGCGACCTCAAGCCGAACAACATCATGCTCAGCGCGACGGGCGCCGTGAAGGTGCTCGACTTCGGGCTCGCGAAGGGCGGGGCGACGGAGGAGTCCTCGTCCCAGGATCTCATGGCGTCTCCGACGATGGCGCTCTCCGAGACGGGGCAGGGCGTCATCATCGGGACGGCGCCCTACATGAGCCCCGAGCAGGCGCGGGGACGGAAGGTAGACCGGCGCACCGACGTCTGGGCCCTGGGCTGCGTCCTCTTCGAATGCCTCGCGGGGCGCCAGGCATTCGAGGGGGAGACGGTCTCCGACGTGATCGCCCGGATCATCGAGCGCGAGCCCGAATGGTCGGCCATCCCTCCCGCGACGCCATCTCGCCTTCGCGATCTGATCCAGCGCTGCCTCACGAAGGACGCCGAGGAGCGCCCGCGCGACGTGGGCGATCTCCGGCGCGAGCTGAACGCGATCGCGATGCAGATGACCCCGTCCTCGGGAGTGATCGCCGCGGCGCCCGCGGAGGTGCCCTCGCTCGCGGTCCTCTACTTCGAGAACCTCGCGAGCGACAAGGAGAGCGAGTACTTCTGCGCCGGGATCACCGAGGACATCCTGACCGACCTCTCCAAGATCAAGGGGCTGCGCGTGGCGTCCCGGAACGCCGTGCTCCGCTATCGCGGCGCGCCCGTGGACCTCGAGAAGGTCGCGGCCGACCTCGGCGTGAAGTCGGTGCTCGAAGGGAGCGTGCGGCGGGCGGGGGACCGGGTGCGGATCACGGTCCAGCTGGTGAACGCGGCGGACGGATTCCACGTCTGGGCGGAGCGATACGACCGGACGCTCGCCGACGTCTTCGCGGTGCAGGAGGAGATCGCGAAGTCGATCGCCGAGGCGCTCCGCGTCGCACTCTCGCCGGCCGAGACCGAGAGTCTCGCGAAGAACCGGCCCGACGACGTGCGCGCGTACGACCTCTATCTCAAGGGCCGCGCACGGTACGGCAGCTACACGCCCGAGTCGCTTCGAGAGGCGCTCGATCTCTTCCAGCAGGCGATCGCGATCGATCCCGAGTACGCGCTCGCGTGGGCCGGCGTCGCGGACTGCCACGGGCAGATGCTGCAGTACGAGCTGTCGAAGAATCCCGAAGAAACGGTTCACCTGGGTCTCGAGGCGGCGAGCCGCGCCATCGCCCTCGATCCGCGTCTCGCGGAAGGGCACAAGGCCGAGGCGCTGGTCCGACGATACAAGGGCGATCGGGAGGGATCCGTCGCGGCGCTCCGGCGCGCGATCGCGGCGAACCCGCGATACACTCCGGCGATCATCAATCTCGCGGTCGAGAGCATGTCGGACGCCAACGCGGCCGCCGCGGAACGGTATTTGCGTCGGGCGCTCGAAATCGACCCGCAAGAGGCGTTCGCGACGGCCTGGCTCGGCCAGGTGCTCTGGTGGACGAGCCGGGACGACGAGCTGATGGCGCTGGTGGACCGCCTGAGAGGGTTGTCCGACGACCCGTTCTACGTCACCGCCGGGCACGCGTTCCGCGGCCTCGTCTTCCTGCGCCGGGGCGACCTCGCCGCCGCTGAGCGCTTGGTTCGCGAAGGGCTGGCCGATGGCGCCGAAGCCGCCAGCATGCACGCGGTCGAGGCGGCCATCGCGGCCCGGACGGGGCGCGAAGCGGATGTGCGGCGACTCCTCGCCGAGGTGGAGCGTGCGCCGCGCGTCTCGCCGCAAGGGCTCGCCATGGCCGCTGCCGCCGCGATTCGCATCGCGGACTTCGACGTCGCCCTGCGCCTGCTCGACAGGGCCTTCATGCTCGAGCTCGGACCGTGGATCGTGCGGCTAGAACCCGAGCTGCACGCGCTCGCGGATCGCGCGCCGTACGCGCCCCGGCGCGCGCCCGTCACGCTCGTGTGGCCGCTCGAGGCCGCGATGATCGACGCCGCCCGGTTCGCGCTCTTCCAGGAGGTGAGGATCGAGTCTGGCCTGCCGCAAGGAAGCGAGGTGGCATAGCGACCCATGGAATCGAATCGGCCACGTCATCTCAGGATCCCCTTCAAGCTCCAGATCGCGTACGGCAGCCGGAAGATGTTCACGGTCTTTTCGGGCGTGATGGCTGCCGTCAGCCTGTACGGTCCGCTTCCCGCGAGGCTCGCGGACCACAACGGGTACCGATACATGGTCGGCCCGTTCCTCTGCCCGCTGATCGCGCTCGGCATGCATCTGGCCTTCCCGTTCAATCCCTACCGATGGAACGGACCCGCCGAGCGGAGCCTGAACCGGCTGGACGAGCGTGACGAGGGCGCCCGCCGCCTCGTGGAGATCCTCCAATCGCCGGAATACCGGACGACCGCATTCCTCGCGGCGGCGCGGCTCGCGGGGATCCTCTGGATCGTGCTCGCCGCCTGCGCGTTCGTGTTCCGCTCCTCGCTCGACTGGCATCCCGTGACCTCGAATTTCTTCTACGCCGCCGTCGGCGGGGTCCTCTTCTCGTGGATGTTCGTCCGGATGCGGGTCATGTCGTGGGCGCTCTCGACGTGGTGGGCGCGCTACGGGGGATCGGGGGCGGGCGACGGGAACGACGAGGACGCCCAAGCCCGAGGCGACGAGGACGGCGACGACGACGGCGACGGCGGGGGAGGATCGTGAGGCTGGCCCGCCGCCGCTCCGGAGCATGAACGCGAGAAGGGGCATCGATCAGGAGTAGCCCATGCCATGGGCGATGATCCGACCGTAACCGCATTCGGACCCCGTTCGGACGAGCCGCCGCCCGGCAGACCCCCGTCCGCGCTCCTGGGCAGGTCGATCCGCCACTACTCGATCGAAGCCGAGCTCGGCCGTGGCGGGATGGGCGTCGTCTACCTGGCCCGCGACACGCTGCTCGACCGCAAGGTCGCCCTCAAGGTGCTTCCTGACGAGCTGGCGGCCGATCCGCGTCGTCTCGCTGCGTTCCGACGCGAGGCCAAACTCCTCGCCGCCCTGAACCACGCCAACATCGCCACGATCTACGGCATCGAGGAGACTCCGAGCGGCGGGCAGGCCATCCTCCTGGAACTGCTCGAGGGCGAAACGCTCCACGCGCGGATACGGCGCGAGCCTCCGAGCATCGAGCAGGCGCTCTCGATCTGCGAGCAGGTGGCCGCGGCGCTCGAGGCGGCGCACGACCACGGCGTGGTCCATCGAGATCTCAAGCCCTCGAACGTCATGGTCTCGCCGGGCGGCGCGGCCAAGGTACTCGACTTCGGCATGGCGTCGCGGGAACGGGGCTTCGAGAGCACCGTGGTCCTCGCGCCGCCATCGGAATCCGCCGCCGCCGAGCCCCACGCCGCGAACATCGCACCACCGGGCGGCACACCCGGCTACATGAGCCCGGAACGCATTCGAGGCGAGGCCGATGACGCTCGCGGAGACGTCTTCGCGTTCGGCTGCCTGCTGTTCGAGTGCATGACGAGATCCCCGGCGTTCGGAGGACTCCTCGCGCACGAGCGCATCGCCCGAACGCTCACGGGATCGCCGGACTGGTCCCTCTGGCCGCGCGGTGCCCCGGGAGAGGCCCGCGACCTGGCGGCGCGCTGTCTGGAGCCCGACCCGGCGCTCCGCCTCGTGACCATGGAGGAAGCGCGACACGTGCTCCGAACGGCGCGGGGCCTCGGTTCGCCGGCGGGGCCGCCGCCCTCGATTCCCGGGTTGCCCCGGGCGGCCACCCGATTCCTCGGTCGGTCGAGCGAAGTCGCCGAAGTCGTTCGACTCCTTCGCCGCTCCAGCCTCCTCACCCTGGTCGGCCCCGGCGGATGCGGCAAGACCCGCCTTGCCCACGAGATCGCGCGGAACGCCGCCGCATCGTTCGGAGATGGTCTATGTTTCGTCGACCTCGCGCCCCTGACCGACGGATCGCGCGTGCCGCTCGCAATCGCTACGGCGCTCGGCCTTCGGGTGCCGCACGGCACGGAGCTCGGCGACGGCCTGGTCGGGCATCTCCGGAAGCGGGCGTTCCTCCTCGTGCTCGACAACTGCGAGCATGTCCTCGGGGCGTGCGCAGATCTCGCCACACCGCTCATGCGCGGCTGCGACCGCCTTCGTATCCTGGTGACGAGCCGCGAGGCGCTGCGGGTGCCCGGCGAACAGGAGTTTCCCGTTCCACCCCTGTCGCTGCCCGAGGAGGGGGAGCGGGACCTCGTGCGACTCCGGAGGAGCGATGCCGTCCGTCTCTTCGAAGAGCGCGCCGGCCTCGTGTTGCCGGGCTTTCGGGTCGAACCCGCGGATGCGCCCGCGATCGCGGGTATCTGCCGGCGTCTCGACGGAATGCCCCTCGCGATCGAGCTCGCGGCAGCGCGCCTCAAGATCTTCGCGCCCGCGGAACTTCACGCGCGCCTGCAGACCGATCTCGGCGTCCTCGATGCCGGAGGTCCGATCGCGGATCGGACCAGGCGGACGCTCGCCGGGGCGATCCGCTGGAGCTACAACCACCTCGTTCCGCGCCAGCAATCGACTCTCCGCGCGCTCTCCGTCTTCGCGGGGTCCCTGAGCCTCGAGGCCGCGGAAGCCGTCGTGGGAGGGTCGGCCGAAGGGTTCGACACGGTGGACGACCTGATCGAGCTCGTGAACAAGTCGCTCGTCCTGGTCGAGCACGTTCCCGCAGCCGCCAGCCGATACCGAATCCTGGAAACGATCCGGGAGTTCGCCCGAGACGAACTGGCGCGCGAGGGAGAAGAGCCGATTCGGAAGGCGCGCCACGCGGAGCACTTCCTGGCGTGGGTCGAGGAGATCGAGCCCCTGCTCGACGGCCCCGATCAGATCGCGTGGCACGACCGCCTCGACCGGGACCGGGAGAATCTCCTCGCGGCGGCCGAGTACTGCGAGTCCCTCCCGAACGGCGCCGAGAAGGCCTTGCGACTTCTCTCCGGCCTCGATCGCTACTGGATCCGCAGGGGACGATTTCCGCTCGGTCACACCGCACTCGCTCGCGCGCTCGCATTGCCGGGAGCCGACCGGGCGACGATCCACCGTGCCCGGGCCCTCTGTACGCAGGCCTCGATCTCCTCGATGCGGGGCGACCCGGCGAGCGCGGCACAGTTCCGGGAGACGGCGGAAATCGCGCGCTCGCTCGGTCTCCGGAGTCTCACGGCGAGGGCACTGAACGGTCTCGGCGTCTGCGCGATCACGGATATGCACCTGAACGAGGCCAGGAAGTATCTCGAAGAGTGTCTCACGCTGAATCAGGAGCTCGGTGACGAGACGAAAGCGACCATGGCGAGGGCGAATCTCGCGGTCGTCGCGTTTCTCGTGAAGGACTACGCCGCCGCGCACGCCCTGTTCGAAGCGTGCCTGGAATCGTACCGCCAGCTGAAGAATCCGGGCGGCGAGCTGGCGGCTCTCACGGGAGTAAGCCGCTCTTCCGTCTATCTCGGGGACTTCGAGCGCGCGCGCCGGGGCCTGTCCCGATCCGTGGAGATGCTCGATCGCGCCTCCGACACGAGGAACGCCGCGACGTGCCTCCTGACGGCCGGCCTGCTGGCCGTCGCGCTGGAGGACTTCCGGAACGGGGCCCGATTCCTGGCCGCCAGCGAGGCCGTCCGGGCCGCGTTCGCACCCAATCAGACCATGTCGCAGGGAGATCGGGAGCAGCAGGACCCGGCCCTGGCGCGGATCCGGGAGGCCATCGGCCAGGCCGAGCTGGACGCGGTGTGGAGCGAAGGGCGTGCGCTCGACCTCAAGGGGGCCCTTGCCGCCCTCTCGACCTTCCTGGGCCCCGGGTATCCGTCCGCTTCGTCCTCGGGCCCGCCGGCACCCTAGCCGCCCCCGGGGTCGCTTCGCGGCCAGGGGGTGAGGCAGAGCGCCTCACCACACCCCCTCAACCAGACCGCCCCTTCAACACCGCGTCGAACAGCGCGATCAACTCCCGCCAGTGCCGCTCCGACGCCGCCTCGTCGTACGCCGGCGTGTCGCGAAACACCCACCCGTGCCGCGCGGGATACGTTTCGACACGGTGATCCACGCCCGCCCGCGAGAGCGCCTCTTCGAGCCGCGCCTTCATGTCGTCGGGGAACGAACGGTCCTCGATGGCGCCCGCCACGTAGACCCGCACTCCCTTCATTCTCGGCGCCAGGAGATGCGGACTGTCGGGCGCGTCGTCCGCGAGCCGGCCCCCGTGAAAGGAGGCAGCGACCGCGATCCGCTCCGGGTACGTCCCGGCGGCGGTCAGGCACATCCGCCCGCCCATGCAGTAGCCGGTCGCGCCGATCTTGCCGGGTCGCACGTCCGGCTGCGCGGCGATCGTGTCGAGGAACGAGCGCGTGTCGGACATGACGGCGGCCGGCGCCGCCGGGCCGAAGAACTTCTCCATGAGGATCTTCCGCTTTTCGGGATCCGAGAACGTGGTGTGCGGATCCATCGGCTCGTACGGCCCGGAGCGGTAGAAGAG
>JBLMXB010000080.1:0-15155 GCA_050257555.1 Hyphomicrobiales bacterium
GTCCGAAGCGGCCTTCTCCGGGCGACCCTCGACTTCGGCGATCTCCGGAAGATGGACGCGATCGACATCTGCGTGCCCACGCCCCTCCGCAAGACGAAGGACCCGGACGTCTCGTTCATCGTGGCCGCGGTCGAACAGATCGCGCCGCGCCTCAAGCGGGGTCAGCTGGTCGTCCTCGAGAGCACGACGTATCCCGGCACGACGGACGAGCTCCTCCGTCCGATGCTCGAGCAGAAGGGCCTGAGGGTGGGGAAGGACTTCTTCCTCGCCTTCTCGCCGGAACGCGTCGACCCGGGGAACCCCGTCTACCAGACGCGGAACATCCCCAAGGTCGTCGGGGGCACGACGCCCGCCTGCACCGACGCGGTGCGCGCCCTCTACGGCGCGATCATGGACCGCGTGGTGCCGGTCACCTCCACCCAGGTCGCGGAGACCGTGAAGCTCCTCGAGAACACGTTCCGCAGCGTGAACATCGGACTCGTGAACGAGATGGCGCTCATGTGCGACAAGCTCGGCATCGACGTCTGGGAGGTGATCGAGGCGGCCGCCACGAAGCCGTTCGGGTTCATGCCGTTCTATCCGGGCCCGGGCCTCGGCGGACACTGCATCCCGGTCGACCCCTTCTATCTCTCCTGGAAGGCGCGCCAGAGCGGCTTCGAGGCGCGCTTCATCGAGCTGGCCGGACAGGTGAACGGCGCCATGCCGTATCACGTGGTCCGGCGGGTCGCGGAGGCGCTGAACGCGCGCCGCCGCTCGGTCCGCGGCGCCCGCGTGCTGGTGCTCGGCGTCGCGTACAAGGCCGACATCGACGACGTTCGCGAGTCCCCGTCGCTCGACATCATCGAGATTCTCGAGCGGGAGGGCGCGACCGTTTCGTACTCGGATCCGTACGTCGCCTCGATCGAGCACGGTCACGGCACCCTTCGGTCCGTCCCGCTCCGTCCCGGCACGCTCCGAGCGGCCGACTGCGTCGTGATCGCCACGGCCCACAAGATCTTCGACTACCGGTTGATCGCAAAGCACGCGAAGTCGATCGTCGACTGCCGGAACAAACTCAAAGGCCGGCGCACCCGCGGCGTCTTCCGCCTGTAGCCGATGGGACGCTATCTCGTCACGGGGGGAGCCGGCTTCATCGGCTCGCACATCGCCGCCCGGCTCCTCCGCGACGGCCACCATGTCCGCGTGATCGACAACCTCTCCACGGGGCGCGCGTCCAACCTGGACGCGATCCGCGCCGCGGGGGATCCGGCCCGCTTCGACTGGCTCGAGGGGGACATCCGGTCGCTCGAGACCTGCCGCGCGGCCTGCCGCGACGTCGAGTACGTGCTCCACCAGGCCGCGCTCGCGTCCGTGCAGCGTTCGGTCGAGAACCCCTCCGACACCACGAACGTGAACGTCGGCGGGACCGTGAACGTGCTCACCGCCGCGCGCGAGGCGGGCGCGCGACGCGTCGTGCTCGCCAGCTCGTCCTCCGTCTACGGCGACACGCCGACGCTGCCCAAGCACGAGGAGATGATTCCGGCGCCCCTTTCCCCGTACGCCGCGAGCAAGCTCGCCGGGGAGCAGTTCCTCCGCGTCTTCGCGACGACGATGGGACAGCCGACCCTCTCGCTCCGGTACTTCAACGTCTTCGGCCCGCGGCAGAACGAGAAGTCCGACTACGCCGCGGTGATCCCGCTCTTCATCACGGCGATGCTCGAGCGGCGCCGGCCCACGCTGTTCGGCGACGGACACCAGACCCGCGACTTCACGTTCATCGACGACGTGGTGGAGGCGAACCTCCTGGCCTGCACCGGCGGCGAGGGCCGCGGAGAGGCCGTGAACATCGCGCGGGGCGACCGGATCTCGCTCCGGGACCTCCTCGCGGGGATCGGCAAGCTCACCGGGGTCACGCCCGATCCCGAGGTGCTCCCGCCTCGCCCCGGCGACGTCCGGGACTCCCAGGCGGCCGTGGAGAAGGCGCGCGCGCTCCTCGGGTTCACCGCCGCGACGTCCTTCGAGGAAGGGCTCCGCCGCACCGTGGATCATTTCCGCGGGCCTCGTTGAGACCGGGCCGACCGCATGGCGCTTCGATCCACCCAGATCCAGGTCGGGCTCGTCGGTCCCGAGACGCGGGCCGCGTGGGACGCGTACGTCGAGCACCGGCCCGAGGCGACGCTTTTCCACCGGCGCGGGTGGTCGGACGTGCTCGCGCGCACGTTCGGGTACCGGGACTGCGGCCTGATGGCGACGCACGACGAGGAGACCCGCGGCGTCCTGCCGCTCCTCCTCGTCCGGAACCTCCCGACGGGACGCTCCCTGGTCTCGACGCCGTTCGGGGTCTACGGGGGGATCTTCGCCGACGACGACGAGACGGCGCGCCGGCTCCTCGACGCGGCCCAAGGCTGGGGGGAGCGACTCGGCGTCCGCTACGTGGAGCTGCGGCAGAGCCGTCCGCTCGGAGGCCTGCCGGAGAAGGACCTCTACGTCACGTTCCGCCGTCCGATCCTTCCGACGGCCGACGAGAACATGGCCCTCATCCCGCGGAACCAGCGCCGGTCGATCCGCGTCGCGCAGAAGCACGGGCTCACGAGCCGCGTGGGCCAGTCCGAACTTCTCGACCCCTTCTACCACGTGTATTCTCAGAGCGTCCGGAACCTCGGCACCCCCGTCTTCCCGAAACGCCTCTTCGCGGAGCTCCTCCGCGAGTTCGGGGACGGATGCCGCATCCTGGGCGTCTACCACGAGGGACGGATGGTGGCCGGGGTCCTCACGTTCCTGTTCCGCGATCAGGTGATGCCGTACTACGGGGGCGCCGTCCGCGAGGCGTTCCGCCTCGCCGCGAACGACTTCATGTACTGGAGCCTGATGACGTACGGCATGGAGCAGGGCTACCGCGTCTTCGACTTCGGCCGCAGCAAGGTGGACAGCGGCTCGTACCACTTCAAGCGGCACTGGGGGTTCGCGCCGACGCCGCTGCCGTACCAGTACGTGCTCGTGCGTCAGCGGTCGATCCCGGACCTCTCGCCCCGCAATCCGCGCTTCGCGGCGGCCATCCGGGTCTGGCAGCGGATCCCGCTCGGGCTCACGCAGTGGATCGGTCCCAAAGTCGTGCGGTACTTCCCATGACCGCCCTCGCGCCCCGGAGCGCCGCTCGATGAAGATCTCCGTCGTGGTCCCGCTCTACAACGAGGAGGAGAACGTCGAGGAGCTGCACGCCCGGATCGCCGCCGCCCTCGACCGCGGCGACGATCCGTACGAGGTGCTCTTCGTGGACGACGGGAGCCGCGACCGCACCGTGCCGATCCTTCGCGGCATCGCCGCCCGCGACCCCCACGTGCGCGTGATCAAGCTGCGCCGGAACTACGGCCAGACCCCGAGCATGCGGGCGGGGATCGACGCGGCGACCGGCGACGTCATCGTCACGATGGACGGCGATCTCCAGAACGATCCGGAGGACATCCGGTCGCTCGTGGACCACCTCGGCCAGGGGTACGACCTCGTGGCCGGGTGGCGGCGGAACCGCCAGGACGCGTGGTTCAGCCGGAAGCTCCCGTCCAAGATCGCGAACTGGCTGATCGCGCAGGTGGTCGCCGTGCCGATCCGGGACAACGGGTGCTCGCTGAAGGCGTATCGCGCGACCGTGATCAAGCGGACGCCGCTCTATTCGGAGATGCACCGCTTCATCCCGGCCATGGTCGTCTCGGGCGGCGGCCGCGTCGCCGAGGTCCCGGTGCGGCATCACCCGAGACTCCGGGGCACGTCGAAGTACGGCATCTCGCGGACGGGAAAGGTCCTCCTCGACATGATCACCGTGAAGATGCTCGTGGCGTTCTCCCAGCGCCCGCTCCACTGGTTCGCGCTCCTGGCCGTCGTTCCGGGCGCGCTCGGCGTGCTCGCGTTCGCCCTGCAGCTCGCCGCGATCTTCGACCGGGGGATCCCCGCCGAGGCGGTCTTCCCGTCGGTCGGCGCGCTCCTGATCTACCTGGCGATCCACCTGGTGATCCTCGGGTTCCTCGGCGAGCTGATCCTCCGCACCCGCCGTTCGCAGCCGTTCCGGACGGTCACGAGGCAGGACGCGTGAGCGCGCTCGCCCCGATCCGCGACGCGGCGTCCGCGCCGGCCGTCACGTACGTCTGGACGTTCGCGCACGACGACCGGGACCTTGTCGATCTGCTCGGCGGCTACATCGAGACGATCGGACGGATCGACCTGGCGAAAGAGCTGATCGTCGTGGACGACGGGGTGGGCGGCCCCGTGCGCGAGGCGATGATCGCGCGCCTCAAGGGGGCGGGATTCCCGACGGCGCTCTACTCGCTCCACCGGGCCGGGGGAGAGTCGGCGGCCATGTATTCGGGGCTCCACCACGCCTCGGGCGACGCGATCGTGATGCTGCCCGCGTACCGCCAGGTGGACGACGCCGAGATCGCCGGGATCACCGACGCGATCCTCGAGGGTTCGCTCGACTACATCGCGTCGTGGCGCCACCCCCGCGTCGATTCGTGGTTCGGCCGCCTGCTGTCGAACGGGTTCAACGGCGTGACCGCGCGCCTGACCGGGATCGAGCTGCACGACTTGAACTCGGGGCTCCGCGCGATGCGCCGGCGCGTGGTCGCCGAGGTCCCGCTCCACGGCGACCTCTACCGCTTCCTTCCCGTGCTGGCCGCGTTCCAGGGCTTCCGGGTGGGGGAGCGGCCGGTGAAGCACGTGGCCGAGCTGGTCCGCCGGGGCGACTACCGCCCGGGAATCTTCGTGCGGCGCTTCCTCGACCTCCTCTCCCTCTTCTTCATCAGCAAGTTCACCCGGAAGCCGCTCCGCTTCTTCGGCCTGGCCGGGACGCTCATGTTCGCGCTCGGCTCGGCGACGCTGGCCTACCTGGTCGTGCAGCGCGTCCTCGGCCGATCGCTCGCCGACCGGCCGCTCCTCGTGCTCGCGGTCCTGATCCTCGTGCTCGGAGCGCAGCTCTTCTCGATCGGGCTCCTCGGCGAGTTGATCATCTTCACGTACGCGGGGGACGTGCCCGAGTACAAGATCGAGGCCGTGTATGACTCCACGAACGCCGACGGTTCCTGACCCGATCGCCGAGGGCACGCCGTGCGCCGCGACCTCGACCGACTGAGCGACGGCGCGTTCGACGTCGCGGTCGTGGGGGGCGGGATCTTCGGGATCTTCGCCGCCTGGGACGCCGCGCTCCGGGGACTCTCGGTGGCGATCGTGGAGCGGACGGACTGGGCGCAGGCCGCGTCGGCGAACTGCTTCAAGATGGTCCACGGCGGCATCCGCTACCTCCAGCACGGCGACGTGCGGCGCGTCCGGGAGTCGAGCCGGGAGCGGACGGCGCTGCTTCGCATCGCGGGGCATCAGGTGCGCCCGCTCCCGATCCTCATCCCCACGTACGGACACGGCCGGAGCGGGAAGGAGATCCTCGCGGCGGGGCTCGCCGCGTACGACCTCCTCACGTGGGACCGGAATCGCGGGCTCCGCGACCCCGGCGCGCACATCCCGCCGGGCCGGCTCCTGGGGCGCCGCGACGTCCTCGACCTCTACCCGGATCTCGCCGCGGACGGGCTGACCGGGGGCGCGCTCTTCCACGACGCCCAGATGGCCAGCCCGGCCCGCCTCGCGCTCTGCGTGCTCCGGAGCGCCGTGGACAAGGGCGCCCAGGCCGCCAACTACGTGGCCGCGACCGGGTTCATCCGGGAGGGGGACCGGATCACGGGCGTCCGGGTCCGGGACCGGGAGACGGACCGCGACTTCGCGATCCGGGCCCGCTTCGTGGTCAACGCGGCCGGAGCCTGGTCGGAGCCGCTCCTCGACAGCGCGGACTCGCTCCGTCCCGCGACCCGCTCGACGTTCTCCCGCGACGCGTTCTTCGTGCTGCCGCGGCGCGTCGGCCCGCCGGTGGCCCTCGCCGTGAAGGGGCGGACGCGCGATCCCGACGCGTTCCTGAGCCGGGAGGCGCGCCATCTCTTCCTCGTGCCGTGGAGGAAGAGCACGATTGTCGGCGTCTGGCATGTCGTGTATACTGGTGATCCGGATCGAGTTACCCTACCCGAGCAGGATCTCCGCGAATTCATCGACGAGATCAACTGGGCCTATCCGGGGCTCGACGCGCGCCCCGAAGAGGTGACCGTCGCGCCACATGGGCTGGTCCTCTTCGGGGAGAACGACCCCGGGGCCCGGAACCTGCGTTACGGGCACCGGTCGCGCGTCATCGACCACGCTCGGGAGCAGGGCGTTCACGGGCTCGTCACGCTGATCGGGGTACGGTACACGACGGCGCGACTCGAGGCCGAGCGGGTGATCGATCTGATCGTGGAGCGTCTGGGGGCGCGCGTGCGCCCCTGCGCGACGGCCACGACCCCGGTACACGGCGGCATGATGGACCATGCCGAAGCCTACGGTCGCGAGGCGGAGGCCCGGAAGCCGCCCTCCCTCGAACCAGAAACGGTCCGCTCGCTCGTGCGGGCGCACGGCGTCGCGTACGGCGAGGTCTTCGACCTGGCCCGGAGCGACGCCCGCCTCGCGCGTCTGCTCGAGGGGACGGACGTCATCGGAGCGGAAGTGGTCTACGCGGCCCGGAGCGAGATGGCGCGCCGGCTGGCGGACGTGGTCTGCCGGCGGACGCACCTGGGCGATGCCGCGACGACGCCGGCGGCCGCGCTCACGGCGGCCGCCGATCTGATGGCGGCCGAGATGGGATGGAGCGCCGCGCGGCGGGACGAAGAGCTCCGCGCGACCGCGGCGCAGTTTCGAAGGAACGGGATGGAGGCCGGAACGTGGACCTGACCGCGCAGATGGAGCCGTTCGACTCCTTCTGGGAGGCGCCGGAGGACATCGAGAAGGGGTACCGGACGTTCGGCCAGTTCTACCGCGTGAACTACCTGCCGCACGTTCCTCGCGATCGCGCGACGAAGACGCTGGTCGTGAGCTGCGGTCCGGGCTACTTCGTGGATCTCCTGCGCCGCGAGGGCTACACGGACGTGCTCGGCATCGACTCCGACGCCGCGAAGGTGGCGCTGGCCCGCGCGAAAGGACTGAACTGCCGCGCCGAGCGGGCGTTCCCGGCCCTCCGGGCCGCGCCCGGGACGTACGGCCTGATCGTCTGCGAGCAGGAGCTGAACCACCTGACGAAGGAGGAGATGATCGAGTTCCTCCGCCTCTGCCACGCGAGCCTGAAACCGGGGGGCACGCTGATCGTGCACGGGCTGAACGGCGCGAACCCGATCACCGGCTCCGAGGCCCGGGCGCAGAACTTCGACCACTACAGCACGTTCACGGAGTATTCGCTCCGCCAGGTGCTCGAGTACACCGACTTCCACCGGATCCGGGTCTTCCCGCTCGATCCGTACGTCTTCTACGGGAATCCGTTCAACTACGTCGCCATGGCGGTCGCGGGCGCGCTGACGATCTGCTTCCGCGCCTGCTTCATTCTCTACGGGAAGGCGAACCGGATCTTCACGAAGAAGATCGGTGCCGTCTGTACCACGCAAGAGGGAGTCACCGGATGAAGGTCCTCGGACTCAGCGATCACATCATCAGCGGCGCCTCGATCATCGAGGACGGGGTCGTCACGGCCTCCGTGAACGAGGAACGGCTGGTCCGAAAGAAGATGGTCATGGGCTTCCCGTGGAAGTCGATCGAGATGGTGCTCGACCTGGCGAAGGTCCGCCCCGACCAGATCGACGCGATCGCGGTCGGCTCGAAGTGGGGCCACTTCATCCCCGAATACATCGACTTCGACAAGGGGCTCTTCGGGATCGACCGCGGCGTGGTGAAGAACCTCTTCTTCTCGGTCGGCTCGACCCTGAGCTCGCTCCGCGGCGCGGCGCCGATGCTGGAGAGCATGTACTACGGACTCAAGCAGCCGATCTTCGCGCGGCGCCGCAGGGCCGTGAAGCACGCGCTCCTGGACCGGTACGATCTCCACGCTCCGGTGGAATTCGTCTCCCACCACCTCGCGCACGCCGCGTCGGCCTACTACGGCAGCGGGTACACCGACGCGCTGGTCGTCACGATGGACGGCGCGGGGGACGGCGACTCCGCGCACGTCTACCACGTGAAGAACGGCGATTGGAAGCTCCTGCAGCAGGTGCCCGCGTTCGACTCGCTCGGGAGCTATTACGGATACGTGACGCAGGTCTGCGGCTTCACGGCGGGGAAGCACGAGGGGAAGATCACCGGCCTCGCGGCGCACGGGAAGGAGACGTATCGCGACGTCCTGGACCGCTTCATCGTCTACCGGAACGGCACGATGGTGAACGTCGGGAACGCGTTCTTCACCGCCGCCCTGAAGAAGCTCGAGGCCGCGCTCCCGTCGCCGTTCGACCGCGCCGACCTCGCGGCGAGCATCCAGGGATTGAGCGAGGACATCGCGGCCCACTTCATCGGCCACTGGCAGAAGGTCACGGGGGCGCGGCACGTCGCGCTCGCCGGCGGCCTCTTCGCGAACGTGAAGATCAACCAGCGCATCCACGAGCTGCCCGGCGTGGAGTCGGTCTTCGTCTTCCCGGCCATGTCCGACGAGGGACTCGCGGCCGGATCGGCGCTCGCGATGTTCTCCGAGCGCTCGAAGTCGCGGCCGCCGGACGGACGGTGCTTCCGGCACGTCTATCTCGGCCCCGAGTTCACGGAGACCGAGATGCACGACGCCCTCGACGTGGCGGACGTGCCGTACCATCGCTCCGATCGCGTGGAAGAGGAGATCGCGGGGCTCATCGCGGAGGGGTACGTGGTGGCGCGGGTGAACGGGCGGATGGAGTACGGCCCGCGCGCGCTGGGGAACCGCTCGATCCTCTATCGCCCCGACGAGCCCGAGGTGAACGACTGGCTCAACAAGCGGCTCCGGCGGACGGAGTTCATGCCGTTCGCCCCGTCCACGCTGGCGGAGGACGCCCACGGGTCGTACGTGAACCTCGACGGCGCGAACGACACGGCCCGGTTCATGACGATCACGTTCCAGTGCTCCGACGAGATGAAGCGGACCTGTCCCGGCGTCGTCCACGTGGACGGCACCGCGCGCCCGCAGCTCGTCGGCCCCACGGACAACGAGAGCTACTACAAGATCATCCGCGCGTTCAAGGACCGGACCGGCCTCTCGAGCATCGTGAACACCTCGTTCAACATCCACGAGGAGCCGATCGTCTGCACGCCGGCCGACGCGATCCGGGCCTTCAAGATCGGGCACCTCGACGTGCTCGCGCTCGGCCCGTTCCTGGCCAAGCACCCCGAGGCGGACGAGCGCGTGAAGGCGTCGAAGCAGGGACGGGCGCCCCGCCCCGGTGAATCGCGGCCGTGACGGCAGGGAAGGCGCCGCGCCCGCACGGCGGGTAGTCCGTGGCGACGCCGGTCGGCCACATCCTCGCGGGACAGGTCGCGTACCGCGCCGGTAGCGAGACCACCCGGACCTGGGGCCGCGGCCTCGCGCTCCTCTGCGCCCTCGCGGCGGTCGCCCCCGACTTCGATTTCCTCCCGGGACTCCTGGTCGGGACGCCCGCGCTCTACCACCAGGGCGTGTCGCACAGCTTCGCCGTGGGCGCCGCGTTCACGCTCGTGCTGGCGATGCTCTACCGCCGCGGATTCCGGGGCGTCGGCGCTCCGTGGGGGATCCTCTCCCTCGCGTACGCGTCGCACCTCGTGCTCGACCTCTTCGGGCCCGATCACCGTCCGCCGTTCGGCATCCCGCTCTTCTGGCCGTTCAGCCACGCGACGTTCCTGTCGCCCGTCACGATCCTCCCCGGCGTGCACCACGTGGCCACGACCGGCGCGCCGACCGGGGTCTGGGTCTCCTCGACGCTCCGGATGAGCAACGTGATGGCCGTCGGATTGGAGATCCTGATCGTGGCCCCGTTCACGATCGCGGCGGAGGTCTGGGCGCGGCGGCGGCACGCGAATCGCGCCGCGGGAGCTAGCGCCGCGTCGCCTGCTCGAGGCCCTCGAGGGTGAGGCGCGCCACGCGATCCCACGTGAAGAACGCCGCGCGCTCCAGGCCCTTCTGGCGCAGCGTCGCCCGGAGCGAATCGTCGGTGAGCGCCTGCCTCATCTTCTCCGCGAAGTCGGCCGGATCGTAGGGGTCGGCGAGCAGCGAAGCTCCGCCCGCGACTTCCGGACAGGCCCCGCCCGTCGACGCCACGACCGGGCAGCCGCAGGCCATGGCCTCCATGAGCGTGATGGACGTTCCCTCGTAGAACGACGGGATGACCACCAGCTCGGCGAGGCTGTACACGAGCGGGATCTCCTCGTAGGGCAGGAAGCCGATGATGTGGATGCGGTCGAAGTCACTCCCGCTGAACCCCTTGAATTCCATGTACTCGCGGACCCGATATCCAGTCAGCACCAGATCGTGCGGGATCCGGTCGCGAATCCGCAGGAAGGCTCGAATCGTCGTCTCGACGTTCTTCCCCTCGTAGAACGTCTTGGAATGGTCCAACCCGACGTGCCCGACGCGCGCCAGTCCGAGGACGAAGCGCTCGGGAAGATGGTACTTCGTGCGGAACGCGTCCAGGGCTCCCCGTTCCTCGATCCGACGGATGTACTTCGCCGGCGCCGTGTACGTCACCGTCGCGTTCGAGTAGTCGGCGCGGACGTACTTCTTCGTCTCGTCGAGATTGAACTGCGACATGGGGAAGAGATGCGCCGAGCGGCGGATGTAGAAGGGAAGCATCAGGCGCATGTAGAAGACGTCGAATCGCTCGTAGTGCTGCGGCCAGGCGAACCAATCGGGCGGCTGGATCCCCATGGTCACCGGACAGTGGCTGATCAACGGGACGCTGAACTTCGGATGGAAGATCACGTCGGCGCGCTCGCGCCAGGCGGTCCAGGGCACGGCGATCTGGTCCCAGAGGAACTTGTGCGGGGCGCGCACGAGGATCTCGCGGACGTTGGGCCGCCCGCCGAACCTGCCGAGGTACTTGTCGCTCCGATACAGGAGGAGGTACGTGTGCTCCGGTCCCTGGCGGAGCATCTCCTCCATCAGGCCCTCGACATAGGAATGGAGTCCGCTGTCCTGGTCGATGGCCCGCATCATGACGGCGATGCGCATGGTCTTCGCTCCCCCGGGGAAATCGTTCACGCCCGAAGATACCGCCCGGATTCCGATCCGTACACCACGATCGACCGGCGTGGCGCGCGATCCTACGCCGCCGGCTCCGGCGCGTGCACGAGCTCCCGCCACAGCGCGATGCCGGGCAGCGTCATGATCGGAAGGTCGATGGCGCGGCACAGGAGCGCGATGGCCAGCGCATCCGCCGTCGGAACGGAGAACAGTCCGAGCAGGTAGACGATCGCCGCCTCGCCGACGCCGATGCCGGCGATGGAGACGGGCAGGCGGGACACGAAGAGCGTCAGCGGCATCGTCACGAAGAGGGCCGAGAGCGAGAGCGGGCTTCCGAGCGCCACGCCCACGATCCCCATGATCGCGAGCGGGAAGCACTGTTCGACGAGCGAGAGGAGCCCCACCCAGACGAGGAGCGCCGGGCGGTTCCGGTACGCCACGTACCCCTGGGTCAGCCGGCGGAGAAAGCGGACCCACCCCCCTTCGGGCAGCCCTTCGGCCGCCCGCCGCATGAGGCCGACTCCGAGCCGGGTGAAGGGCAGGACCAGAGCCAGGGCCCCGATCACGACGGAAGCGGCGGCCCACGGGATCAGGAATCGGACCGGGAGATCCTCCCGTACCGCGATGGCGAAGGCCACGATGCACATGACCCCCGCCGCGAGCGTCCCCAGGAGTCGCTCGACGACGATCGAGGCGCCGACCTCCGCCACCGCGTTTCGGCTCCTTCCGACGGCGGTGGCGCGCAGCATGTCCGCCCCGACGGTGACCGGGAGCAGGTACTGAGCGAGGCCCGATGCGAGGTAGACTCGGAGGGCCGGGAAAAGCGGCGCCTCCGGGACGCGCGCCCGAAGGAGGGGGAACCACTTGCCGAACATCAGGGCCCGGTCGCAGACCGAGAGCGAGATTCCGAGCAGGACGAGCGCGGGGGACGCGGACGCCAGGATGCTCCACGTCTCGCGCAGGTCGACCACGCGCACGAGGAGGACGAGCAGGGCCACCGTCACGGCGCCCCGTATGAGCTCCTTGACGTGACGCTTCAATCAGCGACCAGGCGTCGCCGCGCGGCCTCGGGCTCGACGAACGCCCACTGTAGATACTGTCCCGTCAGCTCCATCCCGCGGCCGAACTCGAAACGCGGCTCGTACCCGAGCCGCCGCCGCGCCTTGTCCACTCGAACGCGCCCGCGCGCGTTGTACCGGCGGATCTCGTCTTCGATCGGAAGAAACTCCTCGCGACCGAGGCCGGGCTTCTCGTAGAGGTAGAGCCGGAGCACGGGCCGAGTCAGCGCCTCGGGCAGGCGCCCGTAGAGATCGATGAGGGAACGGTGCAGGGCGGGGTACTTGAGGATCGCCCGCTTCGGCCGGACGAAGAGCGTCTTCACGTTGGTCCAGACGCTCCGGTTCCGCCGGTTGATCTCGTCCTCCGGCATCAGCTTCAGGCCCTCGACCCCCAGTGACGATTCGTGCGCCGCGTAGTACTCGCGCCAGGTCACCGGCTCCGCGGCGGAGATCAGGAACCGCTCGCCCACCGCCTCCGGACGGTAGGCCGCCAGCAGCATGGCATCCACGAGGTCGTCGACATAGACCGCATTGCACCACCCGGCGCCGTCGTTGGGGAGCACGAGGGCGCCCTGGGACATGCGCTCCGCGGTGACCATGGTGAACGCGCCGCCGAACGGCCCGTACACGATGGTCGGCTGGAGGATCGATACCTCGAGCCCATGCCGCCGTCCGAAGTCGAGCACGGCACCCTCGATCTCCCGCTTCGTCTCCGAGTACGAGGAGCGCGACGGCGGCGGCTGGAACTCCTCCGTGATATCGGTCTCCGTGGAAGGCATCGGCTCGTACACCGCCATGGTGCTGACGTAGACGAAGCGCTCCACGCCGTGCTTGCGGCTCGCCTCGAGCAGGTGGTTCGTCCCGGTGACGTTCGCCCGCGGTGTGGAGCGGTCGTACGCCAGGTGGATCACGACCCGGCTGCCGGCCACCGCGCGATCGATCGCCGACGCGTCGTTCAATCCGGCCTGCGCCATCGTCACCGGGAGCCGCGCGAGCCGGGCCGCGTGCCCGAACTGATTGACCATCGCGACGACGTCCGCTCCTTCGTCCAGGTGGAGGCGTTCGACCAGCCGACCTCCGATGAACCCGCTCGCGCCGGTCACCAGGACCTTCCGACCCCGGAATCGATCGGCGTGCCGGGATGGCCCCGAGCTCGCGGTCACCCAGGGGAAGTCCCATGTCTCCCGCGTCTTGTAGGCCGTCTCCATGAGGTGCACGTAGCGACGGGCCTCGGCGCCCGAGACGCAGGCGGGTCGGCCGTTCGGCATGGCCGCGAGCCATTCGGTCAACATGGCCTCGAAGAGCCCGTGGATGACCTGGGGCGGGAGATTCGTCGGATCGAGCGAGCCGTGTCTGTAGGACAGCGCATTCGGAGAACCGTGGACGCTGCCGGTGATCCAGAGCGGGACGTCGACCCAACCCTTCGTGCCCCGGATGACGGCCGAGGCCCGGATGTTCCGCGTGCGGCTGAGCTCGACCACGCCCACGGCCCCGGACTTCATCGTCAGCTCGAGCCTGCAATCGGCCTCGACGCCGCCATGGCTGTCGTCCCGGTAGCGCAGCGTGTCGAAGTCGCCGAGCCACCAGAGCAGGAGATCGAGGAGATGCGCGCCCTGATCGGCGAATACGCCGCCGCCCGCCGTCTCCCGCCGCCAGAAGGAGTCGGTGGTCGCGGGCCAGTTGAAGACCGCTCCCTCCCGAAAATCGAACGATTGGACCGAGCCGAGCAAGCCGGAATCGAGCAAGCCCTTGGTCCACGCGCTGAGATGGCGGTACCGCCGCCAGTGGACCACGGAGAGGGTGCCGCCCGCGGTGTCGGCGGCCTCGATCATCGCGTCGGCGTCGGCGGTCGAGGTGGCCATCGGCTTCTCGACCAGGACGTGCTTGCCCGCGCGGAGGAGCTCGCAGCAGACGGCGGCGTGGAGCCGGCTGGGAACCGCCACGATCGCCGCGTCGAAGGAGTCGAGCCGCCCCTCCACGCGCCGCTCGACGGCGCAGCCCTTCAGGTCGCGAAACCGGCGCCGGACGCCGTCGACGTCGGAGTCGACCAGGAGCGCCGGCTTCCATCCCATCTTCCGGAGCACGGGGACGTGATACTGCTCGACGACCGCCCCGCAACCGACGATCGCCAGGCGAGGTTTGGATGCCGCCCCCACGAACACTCCTTCGACAGGATTGCTGCGTCCGACCCGGACGAATTCCACAATGGGGCCCGGGAGGAAGGTCCGACCAGGATACCGCATCCGGCGGGGGATCGCATCGTCATTCGCCGGGGTGCCGGCCGGCCGAAGCGGTCAGGGGATTTCGGAGGCGCGGAACGAGCCCGGCGGCGACGGCGGCGTGGTATCGGCGGGGCCGCCACCGGCCAGGGTGACCGTCCCGCGGATCACGTTGAACGAGTCGTAGACGCTCTCTCCGGAGAAGACCATGTAGAGCGTCAGCCCGTCGGCGCTCATCCACTTCTGGTTGAACGTGAATCCGAATTTGAAGTCCGCGCTGAGCCAGTTCTGATAGTAGGCCACGGTGGTCCATGGGCCCCAGGGCTCGGGGGCGTCGAAGATGCCCCAGCTTCCCGATCGGTCGTGCCACAGCGTCATCAGGTACCGATGGAGCGTCGGGTGGTACATGACGCGCACGGCGAATCCAACGGAGTTCGCGTCGTGGAAGATCGACTTCCGTTTCGTGATGTCGCTCGTCCAGATCGGATTGCCCTGGCCGTCGAGCCCCGCATAGAACTCATAGGCGGAGCGGTTCATGATCTGATCGACCGGGCTGCGATAGAGGTCGATGTCGGTCAGGGTCGTTCCGTTCGGGTCGCTCGCCCGGTTGTCCGCCGAGTACCCGTACACGTAATTGTCCCTGGCGCCGGCGTAGTCCTTGCCGAACGTGAGGAACGTCGCGTCGCTGAACGCGCCGTCCGGCTCGTCGAAGTCCCATGCCGTGTCCGAGTTGAACACCCACGTGTGCCCGCCGTCGGTCGATTTGCCGATCTTCGCGCGAATCCAGGCGCTCTGTTGCGTGACCCACATGTAGAGGACCCCTCCCACGGAGAGGATCCCGTTGGC
>JBLMXB010000081.1:0-19501 GCA_050257555.1 Hyphomicrobiales bacterium
AGTCGGACCTCATGGGCGCGCACGCGCTCGGCATCCGGAACATCCTCGCCCTGACGGGCGACCCGCCGCGCGCGGGGGACTACCCGAACGCGACCGCGGTCTTCGACGTCGACTCGATCGGCCTGATCCGGATCCTGGCGCGGCTGAACGAGGGGAAGGACCTGGGCGGGAACTCGATCGGCGAGCCGACGCGCTTCGTGATCGGCTGCGCCGTCAATCCGACCGCCGAGAGCTTCGAGGCCGAGATCGACCGCTTCCGCCAAAAGATCGACGCGGGGGCCGAGTTCGCCATGACGCAGCCGCTCTACGAGCTCGAGACGCTCGAGCGCTTCCTCGAGGCCATCGGCGGGACGCGGATCCCGGTGCTCCTGGGACTCCTGCCGCTCCAGAGCCACCGCCACGCCGAGTTCCTCCACAACGAGGTGCCCGGGATCTCCATCCCCGAGCCCGCCCGGAACGCCATGCGCGATGCGGGGGATCGGGGAATCGAAGTCGGCATCGAAATGTGCCGGAAGCTCCTCCTGGAGGCCAAGGAGCGGGTCGAAGGGGCCTATCTGATGCCCTCCTTCGGCCGCTACGAGGTGGTCGCCCGTGTGGTGGAGGCGATCCGCCCGGGGCCCGGGAAGTAGCGCCGCGAGCGCCCCGGGAGCGTCCCGCCGGCCCGTACCAATCCTCTTGAGCGACAAGCACTTCGCTGCTAGTATCGTGGGTCAGTCCGTCCTGCGAGAGTGGCGGAACTGGCAGACGCGCGGGACTTAGGATCCCGTGGGGAAACTCGTGGGGGTTCGACTCCCCCCTCTCGCACCACACTTGCTCGGAGGAGCGACGGTTTGAAAGTCGAGATCCGCGACACGGGAGTCTGGCAGAAGGTCCTCACGATCGAGGTCCCGGCCGAGGAATTGGAGTCCGATTACCAGGCGGTGATCGAGGACTACCAGAAGCGCGCCTCGCTACCCGGCTTCCGCAAGGGGAAGGTGCCCCGGACCGTCCTCGAAGCCCAGTTCGGCCATTCGCTCGAGCACGAGGTGCTGGAGCGGGCGGTCAAGCGCTCCTACGAGGCGGCGATCCGCGACTCGAACCTGATGCCGGTCAGCTATCCCACGATCGAGAAGATCTCCTTCGACAAGGGGAAGCCGCTGACGTTCGAGGCGACGCTGGAGGTGCGTCCCGAGGTAACCCCCAGGGATTACTTCGGCTTGGAGATCCCGCAGGCGGAGATCGAGATCGAGGAGGCAGCGATCGACAAGGCCCTCGAGGACCTCCGCCAGCGTGCCGCCCAGTGGGTCGACGTCGACCGCGCCGCCACCGAGCAGGACGCGGTGGTGGTCGACTACGTGAGGCTCAACGCCAAGGGGAAGCCGATCCGGAAGACCGAGCAGGTGGACGCGCTGATCGAGCTCGGCGCCGAGGGGCTCCTGCCCGAGTTCAAGGAGAACCTCCGGGAGAAGAAGGCGGGCGAGAGCACGCAATTCACGGTCTCCTACCCCGAGGACTTCGGAAACGAGGAACTCAAGGGGCGGAACGCGACATTTGCCGTACAGGTGAAGGGAGTTCGCGAGCGCCGCACCCGCGATCTCGACGACCAGTTCGCGGCCGACGTCGCCGGCGTGCGGGACCTGGCCGAACTGAGGGCCCGGATGCGCCTCAACCTCGAGGGGGAGGCGCGGATCCGCCGGGAGCGGGAGCAGGACGACGCGATCGTCGATCAGGTGATCGAGCGGAACGCCTTCGAGCTCCCCGCCTCGATGGTGGCCGAGTATCTCGAGGAGCTGTTGCAGCGTCTAAACCGCGAGGGACGGGAGCTGAGCCCGGAGGACGCGGAGCGATTCAAGGCGGAGTACCGGCCGCTCGCCGAGCGGCGTCTCAAGCGGGACCTCCTCCTCGACGCGATCATCCGGACCGAGGGAGTGAACGTCTCCGACGACGAGATCGACGAGGCGATGAAGGGGGCCGCGGAGGGGGACCTGAACCCCCCCGAGATGGAGCGGCTCCTCCGCCACGGACCGCAGCGGGACCGGGTCCGGACGCACCTCCTGGAACGGAAGGTGCTGGGGCTCCTCCGGGAGCGGGCACGGCCCAAGTCCTTGATCGTAACGCCTTAAGAAGCCGGACCATCCGTCCGATGATGGAGCAGTGAGGAGGGAACCCTACATGTCGCTGGTGCCGATCGTGGTGGAACAGAGCGGGCGAGGGGAGCGTGCCTACGACATCTTCTCCCGGCTGCTCAAGGACCGGATCATCTTCATCGGGACGCCGATCGACGACGTCGTGGCGAACCTGGTGATCGCGCAGCTGCTCTTCCTGGAGTCCGAGGACCCGGACCGGGACGTGAACCTGTACATCAACTCGCCGGGTGGCGTCGTCTCGGCGGGGCTTGCGATCTACGACACCATGCAGTTCATCAAGCCCGACGTGGCGACGATCTGCATGGGGCAGGCCGCGAGCATGGCGGCGCTCCTCCTGGCGGCCGGCGCGAAGGGGAAGCGCTCCGCGCTCCCGCACTCGCGCATCATGATCCATCAGCCGCTCGGCGGCAGCCAGGGCCAGGCGACCGACATCGAGATCTACACGAAGGAGATCCTCACCCTGCGCACCGAGCTGAACAAGATCCTGGTGCGGCACACGGGGCAGGATACGCCGAAGATCGAGAAGGACACGGACCGGAACTTCTTCATGTCCGCCGAGGAGGCGCAGAAGTACGGGATCGTGGACAAGGTCATCCACAAACTCGAGAGCAAGGAGAAGAAGCCGGAGCCGGTTCCGATCGGCTAGGCCCGTCCCCATGAAGAAACGCGTCCATTCGCCGCATCCGATCCGCTGCAGCTTCTGCGGCCGGGGCCAGGACGAGGTCAGCCGCCTCGTCTCCGGGCCGTCGGTCTACATCTGCAGCGAGTGCGTGAAGCTCTGCAACGACATCCTCGAGGGCGAAACCGATCACGCGGCCGGCGTGCCGAAGGGCTCGCTCCCGAAGCCGGCGGAGATCAAGAAGGTCCTCGACGACTACGTCGTGGGGCAGGACCGCGCGAAGAAGACGCTCTCGGTCGCCGTCTACAACCACTACAAGCGGATCTACTCGGGCGGCGCGATGGAGGACGTCGAGCTGGAGAAGTCGAACATCCTCCTGATGGGCCCGACCGGCACGGGGAAGACCCTCCTCGCCCGGACGCTGGCCCGCATCCTGAAGGTCCCGTTCGCCATCGTCGACGCCACCTGCCTCACCGAGGCGGGCTACGTCGGCGAGGACGTCGAGAACATCCTCGTCCGCCTGCTCCAGGCGACCGATTTCAACGTCGTGAACGCCGAGCACGGCATCGTCTACATCGACGAGCTCGACAAGATCTCCCGGAAGTCCGAGAACCCGTCGATCACGCGCGACGTCTCCGGCGAGGGCGTGCAGCAGGCGCTCCTCAAGATCCTCGAGGGCACCGTCGCGAACGTCCCGCCGCAGGGCGGGCGCAAGCATCCGCAGCAGAAGTACATCGAGGTGAACACGAAGGACATCCTCTTCATCTGCGGCGGCGCGTTCGAGGGCCTGGAGAAGATCGTCGAGCGGCGCGTCAGCGAGAAGTCGATGGGCTTCGGCGCCGACATCAAGAGCCGGAAGGACCAGAACCTGGGCGAGATGCTCTCCCTGGTGGAGCCGGAGGACCTCCTCCGGTACGGCCTGATCCCCGAGCTGGTGGGACGGCTCCCGGTCGTCGGGGCGCTCGATTCGCTCAGCAAGAACTCGCTGATCGACATCCTGACCAAGCCGAAGAACGCGATCACGAAGCAGTACCAGAAGTTCTTCGAGATGGAAGGCGTGAAGCTCGAGTTCACGCCCGACGCGCTCGAGGCCGTCGCCGAGCTGGCGCTGAAGCGCGGCACCGGCGCGCGCGGTCTCCGCGCGGTGCTCGAAGAGGCGATGCTCGACCTCATGTACGAGATCCCCTCGCGGCTCGAGGTCGTGGGCTGCACGATCACCCGGGAGGTCATCGAGAAGAAGGCGGAGCCCATCCTGGCGTTCCGCGGGGATCGCCGCCGCAAGGAAGCCTGACATTCCCACTCCGACGAAGTCTCCCGCCCGAGCCAAGACAGGCCAGAAGAAGGAGCGCATGATCCGCATCGAGCGCGACGGCGAAGTGTTCGAGATCCGGGACAAGATCCCCCTCCTCCCGCTCCGCGACGTCGTCATCTATCCGTACATGACCATCCCGCTCCTGGTGGGCCGGGTCGCGTCCGTCAACGCCATCGAGGCGGCGGTCCAGAAGGACCGCGTCGTCTTCGTGCTGGCCCAGAAGCGTCCCGAGGTGGCCGACCCGGCGTCGAAGGACCTCTACCGGGTCGGGACGATCGTGCGCGTGCTGCAGCTCTTCCGGCTCCCCGACGGGACGATGCGCGTCCTGGTCGAGGGGATCGCGCGCGGCCGCGCCAAGAAATTCTTCTCCAGCCAGGAGACGATGTCGACGTCCGTGGCCGTGCTCGAGGACGAGCCGCGCACGAACGCGCAGCTCGAGGCGCTGATCCGGAACGTGCTGGCCTCGTTCAACGACTACGTGCACCTGAACCGCCGCGTGCCGGACGAGGTGCTCGCCACCGCGAACAACATCACGAATCCGGTGCTCCTCTCCTACACGGTCGCCTCGCACCTCCTGCTCAAGGTGGGCGTGAAGCAGCAGATCCTCGAGCTGGACGACCTGGCCGAGCGCTTCCGCGTGCTCTCGAAGACGCTGGCGAGCGAGCTCGAGATCCTGAAGCTCGAGCGGAAGATCGAGGGGCAGGTCCGGAGCCAGGTCACGAAGAACCAGAAGGAGTTCTATCTCAACGAGCAGCTCAAGGCGATCCGCAAGGAGCTCGGCTACGCGAGCGAGTTCTCGAACGAGGTCGAGGAGCTGGTCCAGCAGGTCAAGAAGGCGAAGATGCCGAAGGACGTCCACGAGAAGGCGATGAAGGAGCTCGACAAGCTCGGCAAGATGTCCTTCATGAGCCCCGAGGCGACGGTCGTCCGGAACTACATCGACTGGCTCGTCTCGCTCCCGTGGAGCGTCGCCACCGAGGACAACGGCGACATCAAGGCGGTCGAGAAGATCCTGAACGAGGACCACTACGGGCTCCGCAAGGTGAAGGAGCGGATCCTCGAGTACCTCGCCGTCCTCAAGCTCTCGAAGAGCCTGAAGGGCCCGATCCTCTGCTTCGTCGGGCCGCCCGGCGTCGGCAAGACGTCGCTCGGCAAGTCGATCGCGCGCGCGCTGGGGCGGAAGTTCGCCCGCATGTCGCTCGGCGGCGTGCGCGACGAGGCGGAGATCCGCGGCCACCGCCGGACGTACATCGGCTCCATGCCGGGCCGGATCGTCCAGGCGATGAAGAAGGCCGGCTCGCGGAATCCCGTGCTCCTCCTGGACGAGATCGACAAGCTCGGCACGGACTTCCGGGGCGACCCCGCGTCGGCGCTCCTCGAGGTGCTGGATCCGGAGCAGAACCACGCGTTCAACGACCACTACCTTGAGGTCGACTTCGACCTCTCGCAGGTGATGTTCATCACGACCGCGAACACGCTCTATTCGATCCCGCCGGCGCTCCAGGACCGCATGGAGATCGTGCGCCTGCCGGGCTACCTCGAGTTCGAGAAGGTACGGATCGCGAAGGAGTTCCTGATCCCGAAGGAGCTGACGGCCCACGGGCTCGAGCCGGGCGACCTCAAGATCACCGACGCCGCGCTCCGGGCCGTCATCGGCCAGTACACGCGCGAGGCCGGCGTCCGGAACCTGGAGCGCGAGATCGCCGCCATCTGCCGGAAGGCCGCGAAGAAGAAGGCGATGGCGACGAAGCCGCGCACGGTCCGCGTGACGACGGCCAATCTCGGCGCGTTCCTCGGTGTGCCGAAGTTCCTCGAGAGCCAGATCGAGCGCCGCTCGCGCGTCGGCGTGGCGACCGGGCTCGCCTGGACCGAGGTCGGGGGCGAGCTCCTGAACGTCGAGGTGAGCGTGCTGCCGGGCTCCGGCGTGCTCAACATGACCGGCAAGCTGGGCGAGACGATGCGCGAGTCGGGCCAGGCGGCCCTCTCCTACATCCGCTCGCGGGCGGCCGCGCTCGGGCTCGACAAGAAGTTCTACAAGGAGATCGACCTCCACGTGCACCTGCCGGAGGGGGCGATCCCGAAGGACGGTCCGTCCGCGGGGATCACGATGGCGACCGCGATCGTGTCCGCGCTCACGGGCGTCCCGACCCGCGACGACGTGGCGATGACCGGAGAGATCACGCTCCTCGGAAACGTGCTCCCGATCGGCGGCCTGAACGAGAAGGTGGTCGCCGCCATGCGCGCCGGGGTCAAGACCGTCATCATCCCGAAGCAGAACGAGAAGGATCTCAAGGAGCTTCCCGACCACGTCAAGCAGGGAGTCGCATTTCGCCTCGTCGAGACGATGGACGAGGTGCTCGACATCGCCCTGAACCCGGGCGAGTCGCGCCGCATCGCCGCGCGCGGACCGGACGACGAGCAGCAGGCGTACGCCCACTGAGGCGCTCCCACCCGGTACCACCACCCGTTCCCGCGAGGTGCCGTCCATGAAGCGCGTCCTCTTCACCCCCGGGCCGACGGAGCTGCCGCACGAGGTGCTGGCGGCGATGGCCCGCCCGATCATCCATCACCGGACCGACGAGTACCGGGAGATCTTCCTCGAGACGACGCGGCTCCTCGCGGAGCACCTGGGCACGCGGCAGCCGGTCCTGACGCTGGCGTGCTCCGGCACCGGCGCCATGGAGGCGGCGGCGATCAACCTCCTCGCGCCCGGCGACGAGGCGATCGTGGTCGAGGGGGGGAAGTTCGGCGACCGCTGGCGCGCGATCTGCCAGGCGTACGGCGTGGCGGCGCACACGGTGAGCGTGGAATGGGGACGCGTCGCGACCGTCGAGGAGGTCGAATCGGCGCTCGCGGCCCGTCCCAAGGCCAAGGCGCTCTTCGTGACGCACAGCGAGACGTCGACGGGCGCCCTCTTCCCGGTCCACGAGTTCGCGAAGGCGGCGCGGAAGCGGGGGATCCTGACCGTGGTCGACGCCGTCACGTCGTTCGGCGTCTATGACCTCCGGTTCGACGAGTCGGAGATCGACGCCGTGGTCTGGGGCTCGCAGAAGGGACTCATGATCCCGCCGGGGCTCGGGTACGTCTGCTACGGGCCGCGCGCGTGGGAGGCGGCGGAGAAGGGCGGCCTGCCGCGCTTCTACTTCAACCTCCTGAAGGCGCGCGCGGCGCTCGAGAAGGGGGACACGCCGTTCACGCCCGCCATCACGCTCGTGCTCGCCGCGCACGCGGCGGCGACCCTGATGGCCCGCGAGGGGAAGGCGGCCGTCGTGGCCCGCCACCAGCGGAACGCCGACGCCACGCGCGACGCGGTGCGCGCGACGGGCCTCGACCTCTTCGCCGAGGTGCCGTCGAACGCGGTGACCGCCGTGGCGGTGCCCGCGGGCCTCGACGGCGGCGCGGTCGTGAAGACGATGGAGCGCCGGTACGGCGTCAAGATCGCGGGCGGCCAGGACAAGCTGAAGGGGAAGCTCTTCCGGCTCGGACACATCGGCTACTACGACCAGGGGGACATCCTCCGGATGGCCGGGGCCTTCGAGGCCTCGCTGGCCGACCACGGGCACAAGGTCGAGCCGGGCGCCGCCGTGCGCGCGGCCCAGGCCTCCTTCGCGCGCGCCGCCTCCGGCACGGCATCCGTGGCGTGAGGGCGCCGCGCCGGAAGCACGTCCCACGATGAGCGCGCGCAAGGTCCTGATCAGCGATCCTCTGTCGGCCCGCGCCGTCGCGACCCTGAAGGCCGCGCCGGGTCTCGACGTCGCCGAGGTGAAGGGGCTCTCCGAGGAGGCGCTCCTCCCGCTCGTCGCCGACGTGGACGCCTGGATCGTCCGGAGCGCCACGCAGGTGACCCGGCGGCTGATCGACGCCGCGCCGAAGCTCCGCTGGATCGGCCGGGCGGGAGCCGGGCTCGACAACATCGACGTCGCCGCCGCCAAGGAGAAGGGGATCGCCGTGCTGAACGTTCCCGGCGCGAACTCCGTGGCCGTCGCGGAGCTGGTCTTCGGGCTCCTCCTCGGCCTCTTCCGCCGGATCCCCGACGCCGACGCCTCGATGCGCTCCGGGGCCTGGGAGAAATCGCGGTTCAAGGGGCGCGAGCTCCGGGGAAAGACGATCGGCATCGTCGGCCTCGGGAAGATCGGCCGCGCGGTCGCGTCGCGCGCGCGGGCGTTCGAGATGACCTGCCTCGCGCACGACCCGCTCGTGGCCGACGCGGACGTGCGCGCGCTCGGCGTCGAGCCGGCGTCGCTCCCCGACCTCCTGGGCCGCTCCGACGTCGTCACGCTCCACGTCCCGATGTCCGCCGCGACCCGCGGCATGATCGGTGCTGCGGAGATCGCCCGCCTCAAGAAGGGCGCCGTGCTCGTGAACGCGGCGCGCGGGGGTCTCGTGGACGAGGCGGCGCTCCTCGACGCGCTTCGGAGCGGTGCGATCGCCGGCGCCGCGCTCGACGTCTTCGCCGAGGAGCCGCCGCCCGACCGCGCGCTCGTCACGCACCCCAACGTCGTGACGACGCCGCACATCGGCGCCTCCACCGTCGAGGCGCAGGACGCGGTGGGGGACGAGATCGTCCGGCTCCTCCTCGAGGCGATGGCGGCCGCAGAAGCGCCCGGGGCCTGGCGCACGACGCGCTGAGCGGGTCGATGCGCGTGGACCGCTCCATCGCGGCGAAGCGGTGCGCGCGCGTCGCGGAGGCGATCTCCCGATTGGTGCCGCCGGGCGTCGCCGTCTCGGTTCATTCCACGGCGTCAGGCGATCCCGCCGCCGCCGGATGCCGGCCCGACTCCGTGCTCGCGGCGACCGCGCGGCGACGAGCGCTTCACGAGGCGGGTCGACGCTCCGCGGCCACCGTCGTCGCGCACCTGGGCAGCGACGCATCCCCGGGCGTCGCCGCGGCGGACGGCGCCCCCACGTGGCCCGTCGGTGTCGTCGGCAGCATCTCGCACAGCGGAGACATCGCTGCCGCCGTCGCCGGGCGATCGACGGACGTCAGGGGCCTCGGCATTGATCTGGAGGCCCGCCTTCGCCTCCCCTCGTCCCGAGCGCCCCTCTTCTCCGACGAGCGCGAGCTGGCATGGCTCTCCGCCCAGCCCGTATCGGCACGGCCGCGCCTCGTGCTCATCCTCTTCTGCGCCAAGGAGAGCGTCCAGAAGTGCCTTCGCGCGACGTGCGGTCGCGTTCCGGCGGCGGACGCGACCCATATCTCCCTCGATCCGCGTGCGCGGCGGTTCGAGGCAGTCTACGTCGGCCCCGCGCCGCCGACCGCGGGGTTCGTGCTCCAGGGACGGTTCACGCAGCGGTCCGGCTACACGGTCGCCGTCGCCTGGACCGCCTCCTAGCGGGCCGCGGGCTCGGCCCGGACGTCGGTCCCACCGAGCACCCCCGTTCGCCGGTATTCCGCGTATTCCGCGAGAGCCATCCGCACCGCAGACCCAGGCTCTACCTCGAGGCGGGCGAGCGCGGCGCTGTCGGGAGGCCCCTGACGATGCAGGTGGATCTCGTACCAACCTCTCGTCGCCGCGAAGATCGTTCGCGCCGTGCCGGGGCGCGCCGGCGGCGCGCGGAACTCGAGCGTGGCTCGATCGCCAGGCGTGGGGAAATCGAGGTAGGCGTCGTCGTCCTGAGCCAGGAGCGCGCGGACGTCCCTTCCGCCACGGGTTCGGGCGGCAACGGGACGTAGTTCGTTCGTGAACACCGGCGCCTCGTCCCAGGCGAGGTGGAACGAATTGATCCGCCAGTAGCCGATCGGGGGATGGATTCGGATCCGGATGGTGTCCCCTCGTGCCCCTCTCAGGTCGATGGGAACGGCACGCGATTCGCTGATGAAGGGTCCGCCGCCCGGGATGAAATCCTGCCGCGCCCACGTGCCGTCGCCCTGCTCGACTTCCGGGAACAGCTCGTACAGCTCCTCCCGCTCGTTCCACGCGCGGAGGCGCTGCAACCAGGGCCCCGGTCCGTTCAAAGCCGCGTAGAACGTCCCGACCCGATCGCCGCGCGCGCCGAGCATCGAGCGGATCATATGGGATCCCCAGGGTCCCGTTGCTGCGTTGCAGATCAGGTAGACGCTGGTGATTCCATCGGGGCGCGCGAACGACAGCGTGATGTGGTTCCTCGTATCGGCGATCGAGTCCCGGCGCGAATATGCTCCCAGATCGGGGTACCAGGCCACCTCGTCCCGGTCGCGGAGCCACGCGGTGAGGTCGTTCCCGCCCTCGTCGCGGGCGTCGAGGAGAGGCTCGAGGCAGCGAAAGGCGTGGGGCGTCCCATCGCGACTCATGACGACGGTCGCGTCCGGGGCATGGTCGACCACGAGGAGCGACAACCGGTTGGTGTGTTGCGTCTCGTCCACCTCGTTGGTCAGGAGCAGGCGATACTTCCCGTGCGACGCCACCAGATGTTCCAACTCCGACCAGTCCGTTCGCTCCAGGCCGCGTACGGTCGCGCCGCCATACGGCTCTCCGTCGAAGACATAGCGCGTTCCATCCCACGAGTAGATGAAGGGGCAGGACTCCTTGGTCGCGACCGCGATGGCGACCGCTGCGGCCACGACGGACACGACCAGGGCGACCGAAAACAGGGCGGTCCTCGAGGCGCTGAATCGCATCGCCTGGACGCTGGCGATGCTGTCCCGCGGGACCTGGAAGGCCTGGAACGTCGGGAGCGAGGAATCGGGAACCCATGCGGACTGCCGGGGCTCGGACTCCGGCTTGAACTCGAGCGTATCGCCCGAACTCGCCAACCGAACCCAACCCCGGTAGGGCCGGTACTCCGCGCCCGCCGTGGTGTACCCCGAGATCTTCTGCCACTGATCTCCGAGGGGCGTTGACACGTCCTCGGCCTCGGTTCCCGAGACCATGAGGGTGTGCGTGCTCGAGCAACCGGCGATCGACAGGAGCAGCGCGACCGCGGCGCCCCCGATCGCGATTCGTGGGTTCACAGGCTCCTCCCTGGCGCTTGGCGCCGAACAGGACGTTCGAAGTCAGAAGACCGAATAGCCGCCATCGACATCGAGAACCTGGCCGGTGATCCAGGACGCTGCGGGGGCGAGAAGGAACGCCACCGCTTCCGCCACCTCGTCGGGCCGGCCCAGACGACCGAGCGGCGTGCGTCGTCGTGCGGCGGCTCGCGCGTCTCCGGGAAACCGGTTCGCCGAGGAACCTTCGATCAATCCGGGGCGGACGACGTTGACGCGCACGCCCGTCGGCGCCAGCTCGCACGCGAGCTGGCGGGCCGTAGCCTCCAGGGACGCCTTGGCCGCGCCGAGCGCCCCATAGGACGGGACGTGACGAACACTTCCAGGACTGGAGAGCGCCACGACCGCGCCGCCGCCGCGCGCAAGCGGGTCGGCCAACGCGACGGTGATCTCGAAGAACGAGCGCGACGACACCTCATGGATCAGGTTCCACTGGTTGGCCCGGATCTCCCGGAGCGGCTTGAACGCAGTGATCGCGACCAGGTGCACCAGGCCCTGACACACGCCGCCGCGTCCGGCAACCTCCTCCGCGATTCGGGCCTGCGTTCGCTCGTCCGCGAGGTTCCCTCCGACGGTGACGGTTTCGACACCTCGGGATCGGAGCGACTCCGCCAGCGCCTCGACTTCACGGGAGCGTTCGAGGTATCCGAGAATCATCGATCCGCCGGGCGCCCCGAGACGTCGGGCCACCGCGCCCCCGATGTCGCTGCTCGCACCGAGGACGACGTGGAGGGATCTTCCGGCGTCACGTCTCATCGAGCTCCTCGAGGCGCCCCTCGACATAGTCTCGGAGCGCGGCCACCGTGAATCGGGCCCGGAACTCTTGGGCGCTCTCGACGCCCCGGAAGGCCGCCGTGAGCTGGTCGGCGGTGATCCGGATCCCGAACTCCTTCTCGATACGGAAGCGGAGATCCATGAGATCGATGCTTTCGGCGTCGAGGTCATCCATGATCTTCGCTTCGGGCACGACCGCCTCGGGGTCCACCGCGAGCGCGTCCACGAGCAGACCGCGCAGCCGGTCCAGAACGGCGGCCTCACGCGGACGCATCGGCTCGCTCGGAGATTCGTGCGACCTCGCGGTCCTCGCGGCCGCGGCGATCCGTGACCGGGGACCGGTCGAGGAGGCGCGCGGACGCCAGGAATCCTCCATCCACCGGGACCACGATGCCGCTGACGTACGCGGCCTCCTCGGAGACGAGGAACCTCGCCACCGCCGCGATCTCCCCGGGCCGGCCCGGACGCCGGGCTGGCACGAGGGTTCCGAGACCTCCGCCCGCGGCGTGCACCGGCCCTCGCCCAAGACCGGCGTCGACGAATCCAGGGGCGATCGCGTTGACCGTGATCCGCTTCGATCCAAGCTCCGCGGCCAGGGATCTCGTCAGCGCCTCGATGGCTCCCTTGCTGGCGGCGTACGCGGAGGCTCCGGGCGTCGACCGCGTGGCGAGCACGGAGCTCATCAGGATCACGCGCCCTCGTCCGCTCTGGAGGAGCCACGGAAGGGCGGCACGCACCGTGTACATCGCGCCCGCCACGTTGACTTGGAGGAGTCGCTCGATCTGGTCCGGCGCGAGATCGCCGAGGAGGCCGTCCGCGTTGGCCGCGGCGGCGTGCACGAGGACGTCGAGCCCGCCCAGGCGCTCGGCCACCGACGCCACCGCCGTCTGTGCGGCACGCGGATCCGCCACATCGAACCCGATCGGAAACGCGTCCGATCCGCCCGCGCCGATGCCCGCCGCGACGTGGTCGGCGGCATCGCCACGAGTCAGGTATCCGACCGCGACCCGACCGCCCGCCGCACCAAGCGCGCGACAGATCTCCGATCCGAGCGCGCCGCTTCCTCCGGTTACGAGCGCGCGCAGCTCACGGCGTATTCCGAAAGACGAGGCAGGCATTCTGGCCTCCGAAGCCGAAGGAGTTCGAGACGACCGTCCGAAGCCGCGCCTCGCGGGGTGCGTTGGGCACGAAGTCGAGATCGCACTCCGGATCGGGCGTCTCGTAGTTGATCGTCGGCGGGACGACGCCGTATCGAAGCGCCAGGATGCAGGCCGCCGCTTCGACCGCGCCGGCCGCCGCGATCAGGTGGCCGATCTGGGACTTGGTCGAGCTGACCGCCAAGCTCCGAGCGTGGGTCCCGAAGACTTCCTTGAGGACGCGGACCTCGGTCCGATCGTTCATCCGTGTGCCGGTGCCGTGGGCGTTCACGTAGTCCACGTCGCCCGAATCGATACGAGCGTCCTCCAGTGCGCGGCGGATCGCGTCGGCGCAACCGGAGCCGTCCTCGCGCTCGTCGGTGATCCTGTAGGCGTCCGAACATCCTCCGTACCCGGCGATCTCGGCGAGCGGCCGCACCCCCCGCCGGCGAGCCTGGTGCTCCAATTCGAGCACGAGCATCGCACTCCCTTCGCCCATCACGAATCCGTCCCGATCGCGATCGAACGGTCGAGCCGCCCGAGCCGGATCGGCCGCCCGCCGGGAGAGCACACCGAGCATTCCGAACCCGACGAGGCCCATCGGATTGATCATGGCGTCGCTGCCTCCGGCTAGCACGACGTCCGCGCGACCGTCCCGAAGGAGGCGGAGGGCCTCGCCGATCGCCTGGGTGCCCGACGTGCAGGCCGTGCAGATCGTCTGATTCTCGCCGCGAAAGCCGTGCTCGATCGCGATGTGCGCCGCCGTGATATTGGGCAGCATCATGAGGGGGGTGAGTGGGTTGAGACGACGGGTGGCGAACTCGACGAGATCACCCTCGGAGCCGTGCGTGCCCAGATCGTTCACCAGGGCGGCCAGCGATCGGGTGTGCGGCAGGTCGTGGAGGCCGACCCCGCCCGACCCGTGCACCACCGCGAACCGCCCGGGGTCGCGGTCTCCCACCTCGAGCGCCGCATCCGCCAGCGCCAAGGTGGCCGCGGCGACCGCGAACCGTGTGGCGCGCCCCATCAGTTTCACCGATTTGCGGTTTCGGACGAAGGCCATGGCATCGAACCCGTCGTCCCGAACGGGACAGGCGAAGGGCGTGGGGAGGCCCGTCACGTCGAAGCTCTCGATCCCACGGGCGGTCGAGCGCGCGGCTTGGATCCCGTCCCAGAAGGCGTCGCGACCGACGCCGAACGGCGTCACCAGACCGAGGCCGGTCACGACGATGCGATCAGAGGACGTGCCCATCACGCAATACACGTCGCGGATCGACCGCGAACCCTTCGACCGAGGCGCCGTCGAGCCATCGCTCGTACAGGAGGCGGTACGCCGTCGCGTGCTCGGCACCGTAGAACGAGGACAGCGGCGCCGTCTTCATGCCGAGATCGCAGGAGGCGCACAGGGCGCCCGACTGCGATGCGCGACAGTCGATGAGCGCGCCGTCTTCGCTCCAGTGTTCCACGATCAGGTCGAGGTCGAGCGGCTCGGGTGGGTGGACCGCCTGCCGGAACTTCGCGCCTCTCAGGTATGCGACGAGCGCCTTCCTCGTGAAGTCGTGTCCCGTCTCGATGAGGATCGTGGCAGCTTGCGCGAAGGATTCGAGGATGAGCGAGGCGGGAAGGACCGGACACGCCGGGAAGTGAATCGCGAAGATCGGGAGATCGGGGGGGAGCGCGAGCACGGCCGACATCCGCTCGCCGCGACGCAAGTACGTGACCCGGTCGACGAAGAGGAACTTCATGCCCCCACTCCCCGCAGTGTGGATCACCACGCTTCTCCGGCCAACTGTACGCGGGGGCGCCGCCGGACTACAAGCGAAATTCGGGGGCGATTTCCCGTTGACAGGCTCCGCCTCCCTCCGCGAGCATCGTTCCATCGCGGAAAGGAGGTGGTCCATTGCACGAACAGACGGGCAGTAGGATCAGCGGAGGTGGCTGTAGCTAGGACTTCACCTAGCGCGCTCTAGCCTGGTGCGGCCTGGCGAATCCAAACAGCCCACCGGAGGACTCGGGGGAGGCTCTCAGGGGCCTCCCCCACTCTATGATCGCAGCGATCGATTTGGAGGGCGTGCTCGCTCCCGAGATCTGGCCCTACCTGGGCGAGGAGTTCGGGATCGACGACCTCCGCCTCACGACCCGGGACACGGGTGACTTCGAGGAGCTGATGCGCCGTCGCGTGACCGCGCTGAACGGCGCGGGGCTCTCGCTCGCGAAGGTGCAGGCGGTCGCGCACCGCGTGCTCCCGTACCTCGGCTCGCACGAGTTCCTGAAGCGGATCCGCCGTCACTGCCAGGTGATGATCATCTCCGACACGTTCCACGAGTTCGCGGAGCCGATGGTGGAACGGCTCGGCGGCTTCAACCTCTTCGCGAACCGGTTCGAGATCGACGAGGCCGGCCACATCGTCGGCTGGAAGCTCCGCATCCGGGGCCGGAAGGCGATGGTCGTCGAGGGGATGCGCCGCGCCGGCTTCAAGGTCATCGGCATGGGCGACAGCCTGAACGACCTGACGCTCCTCCAGATGGCCGACTACCCCGTGCTCTATCGCCCCGTCCCGTCGCTGCGCGCGGAGCTGCCGACCGCCCCGGTCGTGGAGAACCTCGACGAGGCGCTCGAGCGCTACCGCGCCATCTTCCGCGAGAACGGCGCGACGCTCTAGCGAGCGACGCCCCGAATCGCTACTTCGCGTCCGGGTCGCGCTGCATGGCGCCCATCAGGGTGCCTTCCGGGTCGGTGAAGTAGATCAGCCAGCCGACCCCGGGGACCGGCATCTTCGGCATCGCGACCTTCCCGCCGTTCTTCTCCACGGCCTTCGCCACGGCCTCCACGTCGGAGACATCGGCCGTGATGACCGTCCCCCCGGTCGAATTCGGGCCCTTGCGGGACATCCCGCCGTTGATCCCGGGGTGGTCCTCCCGTCCGGTCGTGATCAACCAGTACTCCATCGGGCCGCCCCACTTCTCGAACCTCCACCCGAGCACGGCCCGGTAGAAGGCGGCCGAGCGGTCGGGGTCGGCGGCGGCGAAATCGAAGTGCGTGGGTCGGAACATGGCCTGGGTCCTCCCGATGCGGCGTCCCGCGGTGCCCCCCGCGGCGCGGTGCGGCCCGCCTCGGCGAGCCGCTTGGAGGGCAACAGGTTAACGGATCGGCGGGGCGGGGCGCCAGCCCGCCGTCCGCGCGGGTTGACGCCCGCCGACGGGGTCTGGTAGCGTGGATCGGCTTGAGCCGGAAGGCAACCCACCGCGAGGCTCCGCCCGCGGTCTTTTCGTTTCGGGGGGATTCGATGTCGGTCCGCGTGATCATCGGCGCCCAGTGGGGCGATGAAGGAAAAGGGAAGATCGTCGACCTCTTGAGCCGGGACGCCGATGTCGTCGCCCGGTACCAGGGGGGCCCGAACGCCGGCCACACGGTCTGCTTCGGGGAGAAGCAGTTCGTGCTGCACCTGATCCCGTCCGGGATCCTCCGCCCGCGCACCCGCTGCTACATCGGGAACGGCGTCGTGATCGATCCGGCGGCGCTCGAGGCCGAGCGCGCGTCGCTGCTCCGCGAGGGGATCGACATCGACGGGCGGCTCTTCGTCTCGGGCTCCGCGCACGTCATACTCTCCGACCACCGCGTCATCGAGAAGTACGGCGAGTCCGGCGCGGGCTCGACCCCGATCGGCACGACCGGCCGCGGCATCGGCCCCGCCTACACCGACAAGGCGGGCCGCGTCGGCCTCCGCGTCGCCGACCTCCTCGATCCCAAGATCCGCGAGGAGCGGATCCTCCTGTTGCGACAGCGGACGGCGCGCATGGTCGGCAAGGACGCGACCATGGAGCCGATCGAGACCGTCCTCGCGCGCGCGGCCGAGGACGCCGAGCGGCTGCGTCCGATCACGGTCAACGTGTCGCTCGCCGTCCACGACGCGCTCCGGGCCGGGAAGAACGTGCTCCTCGAGGGCGCGCAGGGCACGCACCTGGACCTCGACCACGGCACGTACCCGTTCGTCACGTCCTCGAGCGCGGTGGCCGGCGGCGCCTGCACCGGCGTCGGCATCGGGCCCACGCGGATCGACGAGGTGATCGGGGTCGCGAAGGCGTACGCGACGCGCGTGGGGAACGGGCCCTTCCCGTCGGAGCTGAGCGGGAAGATGGCGACGCTCCTCCGCGAGGAGGGGAAGGAGTTCGGCTCGACGACCGGGCGGCCGCGGCGCTGCGGCTGGTTCGACGCCGTCGCGATCCGGCTCGCGGCGCGCGTGAACGGGCTCACGCAGCTCGTGATCACGAAGCTCGACGTGCTCGACGCGCTCGAGGAGATCCAGATCGTGACCGGCTACTCGATCCACGGGAAGACCGTCACCGAGATGCCGGAGTCGCTCGCAGACCTGGCCGACGCGAAGCCGGTCCTCGAGTCCTTCCGCGGCTGGAGGAAGCCGACGGGCGACGCGCGCCAGTGGGACGACCTGCCGCCCGAGGCGCGCCGCTACCTCGATCGCCTCGAGGAGCTGGCTCAGGTGCCGATCCGGCTCGTGTCGGTCGGCTCGGGCCGCGACGCGAACGTCGAGCGCCATGCCAACCTGCGCTTCCCGGAAGCCGTGGGGCGCTAGGGACCGGCGGCGGCTCCCGAGCCGCCCGTCGGAGCGGATCGAAACCGGACGAGCCGGGCGCGCGTAGTGCACGCGACGCCCGGTTTTTCATGACCGATTCCCGGAGGGTCCCATGCTCTCGGTCCGATCCCTGATCAAGGTCTATCCCGGTCCCGTCACCGCGCTGAACGGCGTCGACCTCGACGTCGCGCCGGGGATGTTCGGCCTGCTCGGGCCGAACGGCGCCGGGAAGTCCACGTTCATGAAGATCCTCGCCGGCCTGCTCGAGCCGACGTCGGGCGCGGTGACGCTGGACGGGGAGGACGTGATCCGGCATCCGGAGCGGCTCCGCCCGCGGCTCGGATACCTCCCGCAGGAGTTCGGCTTCTACCCGCACCTCTCCGGCGAGGCGATGCTCCGCCACCTCCTCGACCTGAAGGGCGTCGACGCCCCGGGCGGGCGCCGGAAGCTGGCGCGCGAGCTCCTCGAGCGGGTGAACCTCACGTTCGCCGCGCGACGCGCCGTGAAGAGCTACTCGGGCGGCATGCGCCAGCGGCTCGGCATCGCGCAGGCGATCGCCGGGAACCCGCGCCTCATCATCGTGGACGAGCCGACGGCCGGTCTCGATCCCGAGGAGCGGCTCCGGTTCTACCGGCTCCTCTCGGAGCTCGCGGCCGATCGGATCGTGCTCCTCTCGACGCACATCGTCGAGGACGTCTCCGTCCTCTGCCCGCGGTTCGCCGTGATCCGCGAGGGGCGCCTGCTGGCGCTGACCACGCCCGCCGAGGCGCGCGGCGCGATCGAGGGGCACATGTACGAGGGGACCGTCGCGCCGCGCGACCTCGAGTCGCTCCAGCGGGAGCGGATCGTGACGCAGACGATCCTGGTCGAGGGCCGGAACCGGGCGCGCCTCTATCAGCCCTCGGGGCTGCCCCCGCCGGGGTTCGAGCGCTCCACGGCGACCCTCGAGGACGCATACCTCGTGCTCATGCGCCGGGCGGGCCCGAACGGGATGGCCACCGAGGCCGCGGCGGGCGCGGTGCGATTCGCCGCCGCCCCCCGCTCCTGAGGCAGGCCCCATGAGCCTCCGCCGCTTCCGCGCGGTCTTCGCCGCCGAGTTCGGCCACTTCTTCCGGCGGCCCCTGATCCTCATCCTGGCGCTGATCATCGTCCTGACCGCGTTCGGCCTCTCGAGCGGTCAGATGTCGATCTCCTCGGGGGACAGCTCCGTCGGCGGGACGAAGGCGTGGATCACGTCCGAGTTCGCGCAGACGCAGATGATGACGTACCTGGTCCTCCTCTACTTCTCGTTCTTCCTCGCGATCGCCGCGGGGCTCACGCTGCTCCGGGACCACGAGACGAAGGCGGACGCGGTCGTGCTCGCGACGCCCGTGACCGCGGCCGAGTACGTCTGGGGACGGTACCTGGCGGTGTTATCGGGGTTCGCGCTCCTGCTCCTCCTCCAGGCGGGCGCCGATGCGTTCTGGAACCACGCGGTGCCGAACGGCGCCGTGAACGAGATCCGCGGGCCGTTCGCCGCCGGAAGCTACTTCACGCCGGCGCTCATGATCGGGCTCCCGTTCCTCGTCTTCTTCGGCGGCGTCTCGCTCTACGTCGGCGAGCGGACCCGGAACGCCGTGCTCGTCTATCTGCTTCCGGTGTTCGCGCTCCTCTTCTGCGGCTTCTTCCTCTGGGAGTGGTCGCCGGCGTGGCTCGACCTCCGCGTGAACCGGCTCCTCATGGTGCTCGATCCGGCCGGCTTCCGGTGGCTGAACGAGACGTACCTCAAGGTCGATCGCGGCGTCGCGTTCTACAACCACGCGCACGTCGGCTACGACGGCCTCTTCTGGCTGAACCGCGCGTGGCTCCTGATCGGAGGGCTCGGGGCCGTGTTCCTGACGCAGCGCGCGGTCGCCGCGTCGCGCCGCGGCGCCGCCACGGCGCGGGACCGCGCGGCCGTTCGGTCGGCGGGCGCGCCCGGGCGCGGCGGCGCGCCG